>NZ_CP156085.1 GCF_040687965.1 Methylocystis echinoides | reverse complement strand
GATAGAACCTCCTGCGGGTTAGAGCCCGCCTGGACCCCTATCACCCTGCGAACCCCTTCCCATAGGATCTTTTGAGGGCGACGCCGCAGAAACTCAATCGGGGAGGGAGCCACCGCGACAGCTGCAGGTTGCACGTCAGGCCCCCGCAAAGATGTAGATTTTCAGGCAACGCGGTCGAAGAGCTTCTTGGCGCGCGCCTCGAAATCAAGCCGCGCATCCTGATGGGCCTTCCCCCGCGCGACAGCCGTGATCCCCTGCACGAAATCGAACACGCTCTCGGGCTTGCGGCCTTCCTCGGCGAGGACTGTCTGGATGATCTTCGCCGTCTCGGCTTTCGAGAACCCACGCTTGCGCAGGAATTCCGTGCGGTCATCATCGTTGCGGGCGACAATCTTCTGCCGCGCCGCCTTGACCCCGTCGACGAAAGGCATCGGCGAGGAATTGGCGAAGCGGGTCAGCGCCGGCGCCGCCTCATGCGCGAACCGCGCGGCGGCGTATTTCGAGTGGCGAATCGTGATCTCCTCGAAATCCTCGACGCCCCAGAGATTGCGGTTTTGACACACGGCGCGCAGATAAAAGCTCGCGATCCCGAGCGTCTTCGCCCCAACCTCCGAATTCCAGCAGTAGAAGCCCCGAAAGAAAAGGTCTGGGGAGCCGTCGGGAAGCCGGCCGGCTTCGATCGGATTGAGATCGTCGACGAGAAAGAGAAAGATGTCCCGGTCCGAGGCGTAGAGCGTCGTCGTCTCCTCGGTGACGTCAACTTTCGGGTTGTAGATACCGGTCGACCAATCGAGCACGCCTGGCACCTTCCAGCGCGTGTCGCCCACGCCGTCGCCGGCGATGCGCTGCACCGCGGAGACGAGCTCATGATCATAGATCCGGCCATAGTCGGGGCCGGTCACCGCACGCAATTCGACCCGGCCGTTTTCGACCTCGAGCGTCTTCACCTGCTCTGCGCGATGGGAGGTTAAGCCATATTGCAGATTGATTCCGGCGAGCGGCGCCGGGAGCTGGCGAAGATAAGCCGCCGGAGCGCCGACGAGGCTTGCGAGCTGGCTAAAACTCCAATGAGTCATGGCGACCGGACTGTCGGAACCCGGCACTGCAAGTGAAAGCCTTTCGGCGTCGTCGCGGCTGGCTTCGACCCGGATTGCCGTGCTGTCGACTGTCCTCGTGCGACTGCCGCGGCTTGCATCCACCTTGTAGCCGCCATCACGCGCGCGAGCCGCGTCCAAAATCTCCATCATTGATCGTCTCCGCGACGGACGCCGAGAGGCTCTTCTCTCAGTGCTCACCCGTCACGGAAAAGCAGTCCCTGCTCTACCTCTATGCTAACGTCACCCAGAGGGCGACGCTTCCACAGGTCTCGCCCTTGCTCTCGGCTAAGGCGAAGATTCGACACATTTTAGCCGGCTTCGCCTTTGTCGTTGATGATCAGACTGAATGGAACGTGCCGACCGGCGCCTTCACTCCCGCCCGTGGGCCTTGAACGACAACACGCCGCCCACCAGCAGGAAGACGGCCCCTATGATCGGCAGCACGGCATGCAACGCAGGCCCCGCCGTCTGCATGATCCCCGTCAACTGCATCGGGAAGACAATGCTTACGAAGCCGATGATGACCGACACCCATCCGAACACAGTGATCAGCGCCGGCCAACCGCCCGTCCAGTGATTGTGGACGTAGACGATCGCGAGGCCAGGCACGAAAGCAGCCGCGCGTGCGCGACCGAGAGACGGGCGCCGGCGATGCCGAACGTATCCGCTTTACGCCCGCGATCCTGCCGCCCTATGCCCGACGCTCAAAGAGCTTGGCGATGCTGATCGGATCCTCTATCTGAAGGGCGTTTCGACCCGCGACTTCGAGGAAGCTCTAGCCTTCTTGGGCGAGAAGGCTGTGACGATTGGTCTTTCTACATTCTGGAACCAGATCGACTACATTCTCTATGCCATCGAGTTCCTGGGCTTGATTGCTTCGCTACGGCGGGCCTTAGCTCATAACCGCGAGCCCAGCCTTCAAAGCGCGGAATGAAAAAATCTCAGTAAAGTATTCCCGCTGAATTTCGCCTTCCCCCATTGCCAAGAGAGTGCGGGGGAGGTCAACATTTTGCACGACCTGCAGCACTCGCCGCCCATCATATCCCCGTGGGATTTTAGATTGGCGGGGCCCTTCGCAACGACCAACCAAGTTCAGCCAGGTGAGCGCGTAAAGCGTTTATCAGCTGAGGGCGTTGCCGGAGTGCGCCCCGAAAGGCGGCCTGCCCGCGCTTGATGCTGGGCGTTCATTTAGTGTAGAGGTTCTTTTGTTCCGTGTAGAAGCCGGTCGAAGCCGCCAAGCGCGCCAAGACAATCGACCTCAAGACTGGCGCTCCTCCGCAGGTGTGTAATCAAAGACGCGATCATCGGTGCCGCGGATGATGTCTGATCAGTGGGGTCACGAACTGGGCGAAGACGGCTATGTTCCCAAGCCCGTGGACGGCACGTGTCGGTTTTTTCCGTGGTGCAGGACGCGAAAAAGTTCTAAAGCGCCCGAACAATGGGACATCCGATGAGAATTTGGCCCCGCCTAGGGCGGTGTCATTTTGCTTGCGGCCTTCAGCGGCAAAATCTGAGAATAAACCGTGCGGTATTAAAACGGCTCCTTGATCCACGGCTAAGGGTCGTCAAGAGGCGTTAAACCTTAAGGGCGAACCGGCGGCTGCATTTCAAAGGCTGGCGCTGGTCGCACGCCCACAATTTCATAATCAGTTTTTCTGATGCAGAACAAAGGAAGGGGCCAGGCAAGTGCAAAAAGCTTTTGGCGGTATTCGAGAGTGACTGGGCTTCCCGAGGGGGTTGCCTGCAGCTGCTTCCAAACGCCTTGATCGGGGACAGAAAAGGAAAACGTGTTATCGACGTTCACATTGCCAGAACGGGGGCCAGCTCTGGTAAAATTTGGCATCGCCAGCTCACCCTCGTTCGTCCAACATGCGACCCCTTTCGTGGAAAGTTTGCTGATCACCCCGGTTCGTGTTCCGACTGAGTAATTGAAGAGATTAAGCAAAGCGGTCGCGATCAAAATGACACTGATCGGGACTGCAAAAATGAGAGGAATTTTAGCCTTCCATGATAATGCCGAGAACCAAGCCTCGTATTTGGATAATAGTGTTGGATTTTTTGCAGACATGGGCCGCCTCCCTCGTTGGGTCGCATTCCAAACCAAGGCTAAAGCGGTGATCTTACGAAAGCAAGAAGCTCTGCAGGCAAGACTTCGAATGGGCCATTCACTGCCAAGGAATGGGCGAATCCGTCTGGTGTAGCCGGAGGACTGCTCAGGGAAGATCTCCGGCAATGACCGGCTTAGGCCTGTCGGCTTTGGTTGGTCTGGAGGGCCTCGTCGAGGGAAACGATTTTAGACGGTTCTCTGAAGCTGGCTCGTGGCAAAAAGCACTCGAGGAATAGGTGCGTGATAGCCGTGCTGATCTTTGCCGATGAGGCGCGGCGAACAAAGCTCCGCGGCGATAGCCGCCGTGCGCCGCGCGGGCGCCAATCGTGATGGCGACAGGCGACCGCGTGCAAACAGCCGAAAGGATTCGCCCCGCGCTCGATCTTGACGCCGTGCTTGCTGAACGCGTTCCTTTTGACATGCATGACGCCCGTCGCCTAACGCCGCTTGGATCCCACGCTGATGGTGGGCGAGGGGATAAGCGACGCTCCCGACCTCGCCTTTGCGAACGCTGGAATGGCAATGGGGGAGGGCGGTGTGAATCGGCGTAATCGAGTGACCCCTCTGGAGCACGCGATTTTCAGCTACTTGCCGTCCCGATCGGCGTCGAGCCCCCCGCCGAATGACGGTCATCCGCGTGGGCATGCCGCATTACGAACGGTCACCTCAATGGTGTGCCCGATGGCTATCGCACGATGAACGATCGCGAGGCGATCGAGTTGATGATTCGGCCCTGACCGGCTGAACGCGAGGCAGCGTATGAAGCAACCACACGTCATCTGACATATGGTGTCCAGCCTCGATGGACGCACGGCGCCGAGCCGCTGAGCGCCCATCGGCGCGTATAGCAACAATGCTTATGACGCGCTTCATACGGAACTGGGCGGCGGGTCCTGGCTCGTTGGCCGCGTGACGGGGCAGGAGTTCGCCAAAGGCACAGCCTACCCGGCCTCTGGCGAGAGGTTTCCGCGCGAGCTTGGTTGCCGGCAAAGGGCGATGCCTACGACATCGTTCTCGATGCGCAGGGGAAGACAGCATGGGGTCGCGCCTATGTTGGCGGAGATACGCTGGTGGCTGTCCTGACCGAGGGGTATCTAATACCCATCTGCCTATTGCTCAAATCGGCGATCGACGGCCGAGCTGAGAATATTGCCGGCCCCTATTTTCACATTTGATGCCATTTTCAGCGCGAACTCGGAAATTTCCAGCCAAGATGGTTCCCGACAATGTACGCCATGAAGGCGGCGATCCTTGCCGATCTCAATTCGCGCAATCCAGTCGTCTGAGGTCCTCGCGCATGGCCAGCTCGATCGGCCATGCTGACAAAACCGGGCTGGCGGCCATCGACGGCCCAGCGTCAGGTTTCTCCGGCGTGAATATCGCCGCAATCTCGCCGCCCGTCGCACGCAGCGGGCGAGGGCTGGCGGTCATCCTCTGGGGCGTTGCTGGCCGCCAGCGAAATTGACCGTGTGGGAGCACGTCTAAAATGCGAATAGAACGACAAATAGAAGCGCGAAGCCGATAAACACAAACGCGACGAAATAGCTCTCGTCGTCTTCTCCAGGCTGGTTTCCGCGCCCTCGCATGAATTTCGGCCGTTTTCCCCAAAGCGAGCGAAAAATCGTCATGCCGCCTTCCCCTTCCTCAGCCTCACGCGCTGTGCTTCGCGGCTTTTATATTACCTGCCCACATCTCGAACCGGGCGTTTCTCCGGCGGGAACAACCCGCCGGGGTCGTCAATCCAGATCACCGTGAGCCCGGCGCGTTCGGCATAGGCGAGCGCCTGCAGGAATGCCTCTTCGACGGGCATGCGTTCGGGGAAGGCGTCGCGGTGCGGACGCTGACCGAAAACCTCGACTGCTATGTGGGCGAAAACGGCCGGCTCCGCGTTGCCGTCGTGGCGCACGTGCACCACAAGGATCGGCCCGGTTGGAAGAGCGCTGCGGTGTTCGACGATCCTAACCATGTGCGCCTCTGGCCTATTCGTCATTTTCAGCGTTGAGACTCTCCAGCGGAATTGTTCCAGCCGCCTTCGCCTCGCGCGCCCGCTCATAATCCGCAGCTATGCGCATCAGGATAGCCGCCGCGAGCATACCATCGTCCCCGAGATTCATCGCCGCGATGCGTTCGCCCGTCTCCTTCAGCCTCTGGGCTGTTTCGGCCGTGAGCGTCATTTCAACTCTCAGCTTCATCGCCATCGCCCCCGCTGGCCGAGTTTATCTGCGCCTTCCGAAGCGATTATAGGCTTTCGCCTGACACCGTTCGCAATAGACCGCCGCGATGGGCGCGGGTTCTCCGCAAAACCACTCGGGCGGTGATCGTGCCGAGCGGGAATTTGCAGCGGCCCTCGCGAAGCTTTTCAAAGGGAATCCCCTTCCGCCTATGGTCTGCCTCCCGCTCGCTCATTTTGACTCTGCCTTCCTCAGCCGCGCGCCCGGCCCCTCGCCGTTTTCGTCGACGAAATCACGCCGGCCGCCTCAAGCGCGGCGCAGACGGTAAGCTCGTAATCCCGCGAGAAAGAACGGTTTGAAGGGTGGACGGCTCTCTCCCGCCTTTTTGCCCCGCCTTACAATTTCGTGCAACGTGACAACCCAACTTACCGGCCAATTGATCAGGAGAATGTAACCGTTCGGACACAGCTTCCAGGAGTTGAAGCTGAAACTAGACCTTTACTTCCATGAGCTGTGAAGGGCTTAGGGGATCATCTGCGTCCGTGACAGCGAAAAAGGTCGTAGTGCTCTCATCACTTCTGGCGACCGCCAGACCCTCAACCTTGGCCGCCTCAATCTGAGTCAAAAGGTCTGGTCTCGGTCCGATTCGCCCGATCGCCGAGGCAATAATCTCTCCGTCGTCATATGTTGAAGACCCGCGCTCAGCGGCGGCGGAGAAATAAACTTGTCGCTCGTATACGCATGCGTCGGTAAACGTGAGACTGACTCCGGCTATCTTCGGCAGCTGCATCTCAATAATTCGGGGACTAAACGTCGCCCTCATAAATTGGCCATGGAGAAGCGCCCGCAAATGATCGAGGCCAAAGTCGATAACGGCGTTGCAGCCGGCTTTGCCGTTTCCTCGCTGAAAAAGTAGGACTTTTTCTCCTAAGATTACACCGCCTTCAATATTCAAATCTGGAATATGTTCACTCAAAAATCCAAGGAGTGCTGAGACGTCAATCTCTCGCGAACCTACGAACTTGTCAGCCGTATCGACACGGATCTCGCTAGCTCGGAAGCGGTAGCGCTTCGATCCTGACGGAAACGCCAACATCGACAAACTCTCGGGATGGGAGCTGAGCTGAATGAGGCATTCGGTGGCGGGCTTCGCACGCTTGCGCGCCTTCAACTCTTTTGGTAACTCACCTGAGAGAATTCGGAAGCCTTTTCCGAGAAGCTGGTCTTGCCTCCCAAGACGCACAAGATGGTGAAGGTCATCAGCTACAACCCAAAGACTGCGCTCCGTAGCAATCAGGCCCGAGCCCGCGGCCAGGGCCTGTCTCTCAAGCGTCTCCGGGTCAATCCAATGTAGTGGGCCGAGCCGTTTCCAAGTCATGGGCGTCCTCCTGGCGACGAACATGCGCCAACCATCGGGCAGCGCCAAGTGGACACGCGAAAAAGGTTGAGCCGCCCCACTCGATCGGGTGACGCTTATGGCGCGACAGAAGATTCTCAAGTTGAGAGTCGCGCGGCAGACGCTCAAACTCTAGCCCATCTTATTCAGCGATGGTGTGATTATCGGTTGGCGAGCGTGGCGTAACGTGTTGATTTAGTGTATGGATTGGTTGTCTACGCCGACCCTTACGTCATCACTTCGACGCCACACCCGCCATGAACGAAGATATTCCCCTCCCGTTCTCGTTTCCAGCCGTTGGCCGCAAGAAGATCACCGCCGCTTTCGACGGTGGACGCATCACCTCGGACGCTGGGTTGATGCTCTTGGGGCAAGCCGAGCATCGTTTGGGTCTGGCGGACAAGCTCGCCGCCGTCATCGCCGATCCGCGTAATCCCTTGCTGATCACCCGTTCGCTCGCCAGCATTTTTCGTGCGCGCATTCTCGCGATCGCCTGCGGTTACGAGGATGCAGACGATCTCGATCATCTCCGCAAGGATCCGGCCTTCAAGATCGCCTGCGGGCGCTTGCCCGATACGGGGAACGATTTGTGCTCGCAGCCGACCATGTCACGTTGGGAGAATGCGCCGACCTTGCGCGAAATCGTGAAACTTGGTCGCGTGCTGATCGATCATTATTGCGCCAGCTACACTGCGCCTCCGAAAGCCGTCACGCTCGATATCGACGACACCTGCGACGTCGTGCATGGGCATCAGCAATTGTCGCTGTTCAATGCGCATTATGACGAGCGCTGCTTCCTGCCGATCCATATCTACGACACCGCGACCGGACGCCCTGTCGCCATCATTCTACGCCCGGGAAAGACGCCGACCGGCAAAGAAGTGCGCGGTCATTTGCGCCGGGTCGTCCGCCGCATCCGCGCGCATTGGCCGACGACCAGGATCACCATCCGGGGCGATGGCCATTATGGTCGCCACGAGGTGATGGATTGGTGCGAGGACAATGGCCTCGATTATGTTTTCGGCCTGTCCGGCAATAAGCTTCTCGCCGCCGCCGTCGAAGACAAGGCCGACGACATCCGCACCCGCCGCGCATTGGAACAGATGCTCGTCCTGCGTGGCTACGCGGAAACGAACTACGCGGCCAAATCCTGGCGGGCCGGGTGCCGCGTCTGCGCCCGCATCGAAGCGACGGAACTGGGGCTCGATATTCGCTATGTCGTCACCAACATCACGACGCACTCAGCCGAACATATCTACGACGCGCTCTATTGCGCGCGTGGCCAATGGAAAATCTAATCAAATTGCACAAGAGCCAGCTGGCCTCGGACCGCACCTCCTGCCGGGCGCCGCTCGCCAATCAGATGCGGCTCTTCCTGCATACAGCCGCCTATTGGCTGATGCTCGAACTGCGCGACGCCATTCCAAAACCCCATCCGCTCGCCGTCGCCGAATTTGCCACCCTGCGCGAGAGGCTGCTGAAGATCGGCGCGCGTATCGTCGAGACCGCAAGCCGCATTCGGCTTGCGCTGGCCAGCGCTTGCCCACAAGCCGGGCTATTCCGATGTCTGGCCGGCGCATTGCAACCGGCAGGACCGTGAACGACGGGGCAGAGACCGCATCCGCAAGCCCCAGAGAGCCCGTCCTTTCAACTCCAACGCGTTCCAAAAGTGCAGAGATTACTCAGCGGCCAAACGCAACGCGGACGCACGTCCGCGATCGTGCCGCGGAAAAAACTCAGCAAAGCTGGCAGGCTGCGCGAATAGGATGGGCTAGAGGCTTGTATCTCAAACGTATTACCGCCTTTTATCATCAGGCGCCCCCCCTTAGTTAGCATTAAGCAACATGCATTGAGCATGTGTTCTTGGTCGATCCTCACAGGACGCAGCTACGCCTTTGTCGGTCCACAGTTAAACCGCCTTTGACTGCGCCGTCGCTACCGTGTCTCAACAGGGGCGCCCGCTCCGCCCAGGCGCAAACCGAGCCTCGCCAGCATTAGCTCGAGCGCCACCCCTATAACACACCGTGCATGAGGTCGAGCCGCATCGCAGGGGCCGACTGCTCGTATTCCCCCAGAGGCGCAGGAAGTTCATCTGTCCCGAATATCATCTTTGGAGTCATCGCGGGGCCCCAAGCTTTAACTAACGCTGCTGCGCCAGCACCGCTGCAACGGCGTCAAACTCCGGGCCCCTGAGGAAATACCTGACTGCTTGCCACCTTGACAGAGTTCGTTCGTGGGCTGATCTAATTTTACGTCCGGGCTACCTGGGGGAAGGCTCCTTAAACGCGGGAATGAATCGGATGGCCGTCGATCGGAGCGGAGGTCTCACCTCGATTTATGTCATGCTTTTGCTTGGTTTGGGCCTATGCGTCGGTGCTGTTGTGGGAAGCGTTTTGGGTAACTTTTTCAATAGCGGCCTCTTGATTGGTGTGGTCGCGGGGTTGCTGTCGGTCATCGTCATTGGACAAGCGCGCGTCGTGGCGCTGAAGTTTTTTCCTAGCGGCACGGTTCCCGATGAACTCGCGGATAAGTTTCCCCGCATCGTGCATATAAATGCCCTCTTCGTATCCTTACTGGGAGGTATGGCCGGCCACGACGTCACCCGCGAGATTGGCGAGTCGTCGGGCCTGTGGATCGGAGGTTTTTCCGGACTATTCGCCTCACTTGCCATGCTCGGGCTGATGTTCACCTATTTTTACAGCAACGCTGAGTTCGGGCCGGTCACGCCTACGACTTCGGAAGACGGTTAGACATCTGAGGATGTTATGTACTTTAGTGCCTGATTGGCTTAGGTCCAGAGTCATAACCAAAAGCTGACGGTAGCTGCGATACAGACTGCAGCAAGGAAGTTTGCAGAGCTGCGGTCATACCGCGTTGCGACGCGCCTGAAGTCCTTCAGTCGACAGAACATGCACTCGATGGTGTTGCGGTTGCGATAGAGGAACGGCGAGAAGCAGTTCTTCGTAAGCGTCCAACGCTTGGCGTCAGGGGCGTGCGAAGTTCCAGGGCATGAGTGCGTCGATGTCTTTGTTGGGCCAACCGGCGGCGATGCGCTCGAGCGTCTGCGTCAGCCATGCGTTGGGATCGACGTCGTTGAGACGCGCGGTTGCCAGGAGGGATGCGATTGTCGCCCAGGTGTCGCCGCCCGCCTCTGACCCCGCGAACAGCACATTTTTACGCGTGATGGTCTGCGGGCGGATTGCGCGCTCCACGCTATTGTTGTCGAGCTCGACGCGGCCGTCATCAAGAAAGCATCGGAACTCCGTCCGAGTCAGGCCGTATCGGATCGCCTCCGCAAGTTTGGATTTTCCGGAGATCCGCGCCAGCTCGGCTTCCCATTGAGTCTGAAGCTCGTCAACAATCGGCGTTGAGGAATGGCGGCGAACGTCACGACGGGTTTGCGGATCGCAACCTCTGATCTGCTCCTCGACCGCCCATAGGTCCGCCATGCGCTCGACTGTCCAGGTCGCCGTCTGCGAGACCCCCGCGATATGGAGTTTGTAAAACTCCCGGCGCAGATGCGACCAGCAGCAGGCAAGCGTCACCGGTCCCCCGGGCCGGTCGGGCTCCGCAAGTCGGCGATAGGCCGCATAGCCGTCGCATTGAAGGATGCCGCGCCAGCCTGCCAGATGCCGTTCGAGGCGCTCCGCACCGCGGCTGTCCTCAAAGCGGTAGACGACGATCGGCGGCCCGGCGCCGCCCCAGGGCCGGTCGTCTCGCAGATAGGTCCACAAATAGCCAGTCCGCGTTCGGCCCCGTCCGGGCGCAAGCACCGGCAAGGTTGTCTCGTCGGCGAAGATTGTGTCACCAGCCCGGATGAGCTGAAAGAGACGTTCGGCCAGCGGCTCGAGGTGGAACCCGACATGCCCCATCCAGCCGGCCATGGAGATTGCGCCCGAGTTCGACCCTCTCGCGCGCGAAGATCGCCTCCTGGCGGTAGAGCGGCAATCCATCGGCGTATTTGGAGACGGCAATGGTGGCCAGAAGTCGCTCCGTGGCGATCCCGGCCTCGATCAGGCGAGCGGGCGCCGGCGCCTGGATGACGCTCTCGCGGCATGCCGTGCAGGCGTATCGGGGACGGCGCGTCACGATCACGCAGAACTTTGGAGCAGTGACGTCGAGGCGTTCGCTGACGTCCTCCCCGATCTTGACCCGCGCGCAAGCGCCGCAGGCGCACGTCAGCGGATCCGGCTCGATGACTTCCTCAATGCGCTCCAGATGCGCCGATAGCGGACGACGGCCGCCGGATTTATGAGCCGCTTTTGGCCGAAGGCTTTCCAGTTTGGCCTCGACCGCGCCAAGCCCCGTCTGCACTTCTTCGAAGGAGAAGGCGTATTGGCTGTTGTCGAGCTTCTCGGAGCTGCGCCCGTAGGTCGCGCGCTGAATGGTTTTCAACAGAAGATGCAGGCGTTCGATCCGCGCCTGCGCCTCGGCGCCCGCCGCTTTCAGCGCCACGACTTCCGCCTGGAGAGACGTCTGCGAAAGCCGCATGTCGGCGATCATCGCCTTCAGCGCCGCGGGGTCGTCGGGGAGGTCGTGCAGGTCGCCATCCATGCTTCGAAGACAAGCATATGAATCACTATGCCGCATCTTCAGCCGACGCTCGTCGGCCGTGTTTGGGGCGCGCTGCGAACCCGTGTCCAATCCATGCCCTCGACGAGGGCCGTAAGCTGGGAAACGGACATATGGATCGTTCCCGACGTGAGCTTCGGCCAGCAGAAACGATCTGTCTCCAGTCGCTTGGCGAACAGGCACAGGCCCGTGCCGTCCCACCAGATGATCTTTACGCGATCCGCGCGCTTGGCCCGAAAGACGTAAAGGGCGCCCCCGAAGGGATCGCCGCCACCGTCGCGCACGAGCGCCGCCAGCCCGTCCGGGCCTTTGCGAAAGTCGACTGGCTTCGTCGCAAGAACAATCCGGGCATGTGGAGGAATCATGCCAGGCGCGCCGCGCGAATGAGCTCGACCACCCGTTTTGTGGGGACACAGGGGCCGATGCGCAGGATGACGCCAGCCACAGCAATCTCGCACGCATCGGTTTGAACCGGAGCCGGTTCAACCTTCTGTGCAGGAGCCAGCTCGACAAACGAGACCGACGATCCAGCTGCAGCCGCCTTCTAAGCCTCTCGGCGCCAGCGAAACACCTGCTGCACGCTAGCGCCGTGCGCTCTGGCGACCGCCGACACGTTGGCGCCCGCCTCGCTTGCCTCGGCGACGATCATCTCCTTCGCCGCGCGAGACCACGTGCGACGGGTTCGCGCCGGGCTGACATCCAAAACCTGAAACGTTCTATCTCCAGACATATGCTCAGACCTATGTCGATCACCCGAATCCAGGGCAACCAATCATCGGCGTCAAAGCCTATAGCCGCTACACGGGTCCCGTTGAGCGCTTACAGTTCTTCCACTTGCGATTGGCCTTCGGCGGGATGTTCGGCATGGCCCCGTCAGCCTCAATCTGGTGGCGAAGGGCGTCGCTGTCGTAGCCCTTGTCGCCATGCAGGATGTCGCAGGCGGGCATCTTCGACAGAAGCTCGGCTCCTGCTGTGCAATCGGCGACATTGCCGCCAGTGAGCATGAAGGCGACCGGCCGGCATTGCGCGTCCGTCAGCGCATGGATTTTGGTCGTGCGTCCGCCGCGCGATCGACCGATCGCCTGGGCGCGCTCCCTCCTTTGCCCCCGCTGGCCGACCGATGCGCCTTGACCGCGGAGGAGTCGATCAGAAGCTGTGCGGGCGGCCCGCCAGCCGCGGCGAGCACATGGAACAGATTGAGCCAAACGCCCTTCGCCGCCCAGCGGACATAGCGGTTATAGAGTGTCTTCCTCGGCCCGTATTCCGGCGGCGCATCGATCCACCGCCCGCCAGATTTCAGGATCATGAGCGCTTCCTTTCGGAAGCTGTGAATCACGATACGGCACTCACGCCAACCATTTTATGGGTCCGGGCCCTAAAGCTATCGTTCGTTATCGGCGTGGCCGTCTTGACGAGGGGATGTCCCGCTTGCTGTTGAAAAGCGAGCAGCGGGCGTCGCTGGTTGAAAGACTATGCTGCCCTCGCGGCATCAGCAAGATTCGAGCTGGCTGAAGTGACGTTCAGCTTTCGGGCGGCGAGCGCCGCCCTCAGGATCGGGAGCTGCTTGTGGGCCTTGAGCCGCCGAAAGCCCTTGGCGGCTTCTTGCATGGCTGCGCCCGCCCAACGGAGAGCCATCGACGGGGATCGCCAGTATTTCACGTTCCGGCAGACGCGCCGCAACGTCCCCATCACGTTTTCGATCATGTTCGTGCACGCGAGCGATCGCCGCAGCTCAGGCGGCAGACCCAGCCTCGTGACGGTCAGCATCTCGTCGAACCCCTCGAGGATCGAGGCGGAAACGCCTTGCCAGTCCTTTTCAAGGCGCCGGGCGAGGTTGCGCAATAGCTTCTCGGCCTTCGAGGCGTCATTCATCTCCCATGCCTGACGCAGCACTCGGCGAACGGACGCATGCATGGATTTCGGCAGCCGGTCCAGGATGTTGCGCGCCTTGTGGATCTGGCAGCGCTGAATGGCCGCCTCGCGCCCGAAGGTCGCCCGGATCGCCTTGGCGAGCGCTTTGGAGCCGTCGATGATGAACAGGCGAGGAACAGCGGGATCGAGCCCGCGCTCGACGAGATTGTCGATCAAGGCCTGCACGGTCGCTGCGTTTTCCGTCGCGCCCTCCACCAGCCCGAGCGGATGTTTGTCACCGCTTGCGTTGTGAGTGCCGGACGTAAACTCCCCAAATGTTTCGATTGAAAATTCCCCAGTTTTCGTGGCGCCCGGCCTTCCAGGGCATGCCCTGGAAGGCCGGGTGGCGCGCCGACTCACCGACGCTGCTCCCGTTGGCGGGAGGGAGGGCGCCGTGATCAAACTCGGGGAAATTGTCATGATCCTGGAATTGCATCGTCAGCGTGTCTCTGTGTCCGCTATCGCGCGCCAGCTCGGAATCGACAGGAAGACGGTCCGCAAGCACATCGCTTCGGGGCTGGCGGCGCCCTGCTACAAGGCCCGGCCGCCGCGCGAACGCGCGATCGCTACCTTCGAACCCTATCTACGGGAGCGCCTCGCCGCCTTTCCGGCGCTGAGCGGCCGCCGGTTGTGGCGAGAGATCAAGGGCCGCGGATATGCCGGCGGCTACACTGCAGTCACCGACTTCCTGCGCGAACTTCGGCCGCCGCGCCCGAAAGGCTTCGAGGTGCGCTTCGAGACGCCGCCCGGCGAACAGGCTCAGGTCGACTTCGCCCGCTTCGATGTCGAGTTCCTCGATGAGCCCGGCGTCAAGCGGATCGTCTGGCTCTTTTCCATGGTCCTGGGCCATTCCCGCTTCATCTGGGCGCGCTTCGTCCTGCACCAGGATATGCAGAGCGTCCTGCGCTGCCACATGGCCGCCTTCGAGGCGCTCGGCGGCGTTCCGGGCGAGATCCTTTACGATCGCATGAAGACCGCCGTCATCGGGGAAGACCCGGACGGCCTCGTCGTCTACAATCGCGCGCTGCTCGATCTGGCGCGCCATTACGGCTTTCAGCCGCGCGCCTGCAAGCCCTACCGCGCCAAGACGAAGGGCAAGGTGGAGCGGCCCTTTCGCTACATCCGGGAAGATTTTTTCCTGGGCGCCGCCTTCCGCAATCTCGACGATCTGAACGCCCAGCTTCGGACCTGGCTGGACACCGTCGCCAATCCGCGGGTCCACGCCATAACCAGGCGCGTCGTCAATGAGGCTTTCGCCGAGGAAAAGGCGTCGCTCAAGCCATTGCCATCCACGCCTTATCAGGCAGTGCTGCGGCTCGAGCGACGCGCCTCCCACGAAGGCATGGTCAGCGTCGGCGGCAATCTCTACAGCGTGCCGGACACGACGCGCTGACGCGTCCTCGATGTCCATGTCTTCGCCGACGCCATCCGCATCTTCGAAGATGGCGCATTGATCGCCGCCCATGCGCCGCTCGAGGGCCGTGGCGAAAAACGTCTCGATCCGGCTCATCGGAAAATGCCGTCGCCAGCGCCACGCCGCCGACTACCCGACGCATTGCCGCCCCTTGTGCCGGCACGGGCAAAACCCATCTCAGCCTGGCGCTCGGCGTCGAAGCCGTCAAAGCCGGCCGCAGCGTCTACTTTGCCTCCCTCGCCGACACCGTCGCGACGCTGGCCAGGGCCGAACGCGAAGGGACGCTGCGGGAGAAGATACGTTACTTCTGCCGCTTCTCGCTGCTGATCGTGGACGAGATCGGCTATCTGCCCGTTACGCCGGGCGGCGGCAATCTGTTCTTCCAGCTCGTCAACGCCCGTTATGAAAAAGGCGCCATGATCCTCACCTCGAACCGCGGCTTCGCCGAATGGGGCGAGATCTTCGGCGATCCTGTCGTCGCCACGGCGCTGCTCGACCGTCTCGTGCATCACGCCGTCGTCTTCCAGATGGAAGGCTCGAGCTATCGCCTGCGCGAGCACGCCGACCTCTTGCCCGAACATGTTCGGATGAAAGCCAGCATACAACCCGCGCCAATCCCGCCGACCCTGCGTCGTCGTGAGCGACCGCCCAAGAACGGAGGCGCGGATCAAGACATCGGCTGATCGCCAACGCCCGCCAGCCTGGGGAATTTTACTTCGGCGCTTCTGGGGAATTTAAAGTCGGCATTTACACTTGCGTCAACGCCGAGCGCCGCCACGAGGGTCATGTCCTCGACCATGCGCACCCCGTCGATCTGGATCACCAACAAATCCAGGGCGGAGAGGTCCCGCGCCATCCATTCCCGCAGCCGCGCCGCCGACAGCGCCACGAAGCGCCGCGACGCCGCCGATTTCGACAGGCCGGACCCGTTACGCGCCGGAACGTCGCCCTCAGGCAGCCGGACCGAACGCTTGAACCGTTAGCGATGTCCTGACCTCACCTTTAAAATGGGATCAGCTGCGAGTCTAATCCTCTGCAGGAGGTAAGGCTTGTGTCCAGACTTGATGATGTGGACGGCCTCGCTCCAACGGCATCAAACTGTCGAAGCATCGTTGAACAGGGCGTAACCAGGGAAACCGCCATGCAAAAATTTGCAAGAATTGGCGTCGATCTAGCCAAAAACTATTTTCAAGTGCACGCCTTATCGGCAGAAGGCGAACCCGCCGTCAAGCGCAAACTGACGCGGTCAAAAATGCGCGAGTTCTTTGCAAACACTGATCCGTCTCAAATCGGCATGGAGGCCTGCGGCTCAGCGCATTACTGGGCACGTGAACTCGCGGCGATGGGCCATAAGGTGGTGTTGATCGCGCCGTCGTACACCAAGCCATACGTCAAGCGGGGCAAGAATGACGCAGTTGACGCGGAAGCAATCTGCGAGGCGATGTCGCGCCCCGATATGCGCTTCGTGCCCATCAAGAGCGCCGAGCAGCAGGCTGCTTTGGCGCTGCACAAGGCCCGGGAGCTACTGGTGAAACAGCAAACGATGAGCGTCAACGCCCTTCGTGGCCATCTCGCGGAGTTCGGCGTCGTCGTCGCCAAAGGCGTCGGACGCGTAGAGGAGTTGCTCGCCGAGGCTGAAGACACGTCGCTTCCTGCCGCGCTCAAGGCAACGGTAAAGGTTCTGGCGCAGACGCTTGATGGTATCGAAAAGGCAATCAACGCGTTGGATAAGGAAATCGCTGGACTCCATTCGCAAAGCGAAACAAGTCGCTTGCTCGACGGCGTGCCGGGCATCGGCAAACTCATTGCTTCAATGATCACGGCCTCTGTGCCCGATCCGGGGGCGTTCAAATCGGCACGTGACTTCGCCGCCTGGCTTGGCCTCACGCCGCGACAGAACTCAAGCGGCGGGAAACAGACGCTTGGGGGTATAACCAAACAAGGCAACCGCCATATGAGAAAGCTGCTGGTTTTGTCGGCAACATCGTTGTTGCGTCGAGCTGGCCAACACAAGGGCGGGCTTGCCGAATGGATCGTGGCGCTGCGATTGAAGAAACCTGCGCGACTTGTCACCGTAGCGCTGGCGAACAAGCTTGCACGAACGATTTGGGCAATTATGAAGACCGGCGAATGTTTCCGAACAGAACTTTACACGAGATGCTGAGCAAAGCAGAAAAGCATACCTCTGCTAAGCTCGAGTTTGGCAAGCGCACTGAGGCGTGATGAGCGACACGGTCGTGACCGAAAACCAAGAACAACCCGCGGGATGACAGGAGCACAAAGCTCGAAGACTTGAAAGGGATCTTGGTTGTCGGACCTCATCAGGGCCAGCGGGGATAAGTCCCGCATTAACAGGCCGGACATATGACCGCAGCCGACCAAATCGTTCAAAGCGAAAAGAGTGCTTGTCAGGGGGCCGTCCACATATGATCATCCGCTTGACCCGAAGGGCGAGACTGTCCAGCGCATTGAGGTGATCACGGGCGGTGGGGAACGCCGGCGCCGATAGTCGGATGACGAGAAGGCGGAGGCAGTAGAGGAATCGCTGCAGCCCGGCATGGTTGTCTCGCAGGTTGCGCGGCGGCGGGGGCTGACCCCGCAGCAATTGTTCACCTGGCGGCGCGAAGCACGCGAAAAGGCGGCGGCTTCCGATGGAGTTCCCTTCGCGCCGGTCGTTGTTGAACCGCGAGGGACGGCGCCGGCGGCGCTGCCGCCGGAGAGCAAGACGGTTACCGTCCGGCCGCATGTGATCGAACTCGACGTCGATGGCGCGAGCGTCTGGATCTGGCGCGACGCAGATCTCGGCATGGTCACGGCCATTATCGACGCGTTGAAGTCCCGGTCATGATCGGCCCGACTGGCGCCGTCCGAGTCATGGTGGCGACGAAGCCCGTGGATTTTCGCAAGGGCGCCGAAGGCCTCGCCGCCCTGGTGCGCGAAACGATGAAAGCGGACCCCTTCGACGGGGCGATCTATGTTTTCCGCGCCAAGCGCGCGGATCGGATCAAGTTGGTCTACTGGGACGGCACAGGCGTCTGTCTCTTCGCCAAGCGGCTCGAGGATGGCGAGTTTCGCTGGCCGAAGATCGAAGACGGAACGATGCGGCTTTCCGCGACGCAATTTTCGGCGCTGCTCGAGGGGCTCGATTGGCGGCGCGTCCAATGCGCGAAAGAGACGCCGGCGCCGGCATTGTCGGGATGAGCCGCGACACAGTGAATCAGGGCGACTAAGATCGTCGAAAGCCGGCGTGAAATATGGTCTTCTGCCCACATGGCGCAGGCGATCGAGAAACTTCCCGACGACCCCAACGAGCTGAAGGCGATGCTTCTCGCCGAGCGGGCGCGCAACGAGCGCCTCGTTCAAATCATCAAGGAGATGCAGCGCCATCGATTTGGGCGTCGCGCCGAGACGCTCCCCGAAGACCAGATGCTGCTCGCGCTCGAAGAGGTCGAGCAGACGGAAGCCGTCGCGGCCGCGGAAGTAGAAGCCAGCTCTGCCCCTGAGCGTGAGAAGGCGGCCAGAAAGCGCCGCACGAACCGGGGCGCATTGCCCGGACATCTCCCGCGCGTCGAGAGCGTCGTCGATATCGAGGACAAGGCCTGCCCCTGCTGCAAGGGCCTGCTGCACTAGATCGGCGAAGATGTTTCCGAGCGGCTCGATGTCGTTCCGGCGCAGTTCCGGGTGCTCGTGACGCGCCGACCCAAATACGCCTGCCGGGCCTGCGAGGGCGCGGTGGTGCAGGCGCCTGCTCCGGCGCGGCTGATCGAAGGCGGCCTGCCGACCGAGGCGACGGTCGCCCATGTGCTCGTTTCCAAATATGCCGACCACCTTCCGCTCTATCGCGAGGCCCAGATCTACGCCCGGCAGGGGATCGCGCTCGACCGTTCGACGCTCGCCGACTGGGTCGGACGCGCCGCTTGGCATTTGCGGCCCGTACACGAGCGCCTCCTGGAACACATCAGGTCTTCCACGAAAATCTTCGCCGACGAGACGGGGGCGCCGGTGCTCGACCCCGGACGGGGGCGCAACAAGACCGGCCAACTCTGGGCTTACGCAAGAGACGATCGGCCCTGGGGCGGCGCCGATCCGCCCCTCGCCGTCTATGTCTATGCGCAAAACCGCAAATCCGAGCAGCCGCTCGCCCATCTCGCCGGCTTCGCGGGCGTCGTCCAAGTTGATGGCTACGCCGGCTATCGGGCGCTGGCGCAGAAGAACAGCGTGTCGCTCGCCTTCTGCTGGTCGCATGTCCGCCGGCGCTTTTACGAACTGGCCGCAGCGGGGCCCGCGCCGATCGCCAGCGAGGCGCTCGAGCGCATCGGCGCGCTCAACGCCGTCGAGAGCGACATCAGAGGTCAGAACCCGGATGACCGGCGCGCGGCGCGGCAAGAAAAATCCCGCCCCATCCTCGACGTCCTCGAGCCATGGCTGCGTGAAAAGCTCGCGCTCATCAGCCAAAAGACGAAACTTGCCGAAGCGATCCGCTACGCCCTGTCGCGCTGGGACGGTTTGACGCGCTTCCTCGATGACGGGCGCATCGAGATCGACTCCAATATCGTCGAGCGTGCGATCCGCCCCATCGCGCTCAATCGTAAGAATGCGCTCTTCGCCGGCTCGGATGGCGGGGCCGAGAATTGGGCCGTCGTCGCCTCGCTCATCGAAACGTGCAAGCTCAATGGCGTCGATCCGCTGGCCTACATGACCGACGTGCTCACCAAGATCGTCGAGGGCCATCTCGCGAGCAAGCTCGACGAACTCATGCCGTGGGCCTACGCGCCGCCCGTCGGAATCAAAGACGTGGCCTGAGAACAGCGGTTACGCTCAACATCATCGTCGGTGATTTGCTCACTGCCCGAATGAACGGCTTCGACTGCGAGTTCATTCAGCATGCTAAAAACCTTCGCGGTGATCCCATCCGTGGCGCGAGCAAGAGTACGCAAGCTCTGAGCCGAGAGGGCGGATGGTCGACGGAGCGGCAGGCTTCGAAGGATGCCAACCACCAACCCCTGAAACTCTTCATCAGCCTTCCACCGTGGCAGAGCGATTTGATCAAGCCGTCGCGCAAGCTGTGTGTCGCCGGCAATCGCTTCACGAGCGTCGGAAGGAATGCCAGCGACGGGCCAAGGATAATCGATATTGCGCTCTTGTAGCCATAAGGTTTTGTCATAGACTGCGTGAAGAAGACACAGTCCAACGGAGACACTGCTTGGAGGATCCAGCGATAGATAGAAGCCTGCGACCATTCGCGTGCAAAGGTCGATGGCTATCGTCAGAACTGGACGTCCTATGGGCAATCGAGTCTCTTCGTCGACAACGATCATATCGACGATTGTGTGGTCGATTTGCCAAATCTCGTTCGGTTTGTCCGCGCGGTAATTGCCGGCGCTCGGAGTTGCGGCGGCTTCCAAGGCAGCTTCTCCTCGCTTGCGGGCGGAGCGGAGCACGTTGAGTTCGTCAACGCGGCGTTGGATGGTGCTGCGATGGGGCAGGCGGAGTCCGTCGATGCGGCAAGCTTCATGCACGCGCTCGATCAAAGCACGCATATTCGGCTTTTCCTTCTTCAGCCAAACGCGATTGATCTGTTCAGCAATGACGCGCTCGACCCTGCTATCAACGCGCTTGGCTCCTCGCGGAGTTCCGCGATCGGCAGGCACCAGGCTTGAGGCCCTTCGCGTCGCAAGAAATCGACCGATTATTCTATATACCGTCGAGCGGCTGACACCAAAGGTCATCCGCGCGGCATCGACGACGTTGCGCGTTGCATTCCATCCAGTTGCCTTCAACAGTTCGCGCAGAAATTGGTCTCGGCGTTCGGCCTCCTGCCAACGCGGATCATTTGGATCGTCGACCAGACAAGTTATGTCGTTATAGTACGGTCGATCGACCGGTCGATCAATCTCAATTAACCGAAAATTTGCCCATATAGTCTCAGTTGAAACCGAAATCGGACTGAGACTGAGGTTTTATAAGCTGCTGTTTTTAAATGGATCGTGAGTCGCATCTTGAAACCGAAATCGACAACTGCTGCTTCGACGGGGGCGCGAGCATGACCTCAATTTACGAGCCGCGTTCCTTCATATGGCCGCAGATGCGGCAGTGTCCCTCGGCGTCGTAGTTGCGGCCCTTCTCATTGGCGCTACTGGCTGGTCGTGGCTCGATCCGGCGGCGAGTATCATAATCGCTTGCGTCATCTTATGGAGCGGCTGGAGCCTTATGCGCGACGCTCTCAACCTCGCGCTTGATGCCGTTCCCGCAGGGGTAGACCGCTCCGCCGTGGAGGCTTATATCGCGGGCTTAACTGGCGTCACGGTGGTGCATGACCTTCATATTTGGGGTATGAGCACCACTGAAACCGCGCTGACGGCGCATTTGGTTCGACCCTATTTCCATATGGATGATATCTTTCTATCGAATATAGCTCACGCTGGAGCGAAGATTTGGCATCCAGCACGCCACCATTCAAGTTGAAAGCGGAGAAAGCGGCTGCCCCCTCCGCGAAGCTCCCATTTGACGCATGGCTCAGGCATTCTCGGCCGCCCGATGTTCCCCGCCAGCGCTCTCACTGTCCTTCTTGTCCTCGAGCAGAAGCGCGATCCACCGAACGCTCGGAAAGTGGTTGCAAAGAACAACCGCCGCTGATGTTAGCGGTACGGCGATCAGCGCCCCCGCCACGCCCCATATCCAGCTCCAAACCGAAAGCGCCAATATCACTGCCATGGGTGTGAGGGAGAGGCTCTTTCCCTGAAGAGTTGGCGCAACGAAATTGCTGATAGCGACCTGGACTATCGAAAACCCAGCGAACACAGTAGCCGGCATGACCCAGCCGCCGAACTGGATCACGGCGTACAGGGTAGGTGGAACAATTCCGACCACGTTTCCGACAATCGGTATGTAATTGAGAAGAAAGTTAAGCAGAGCCCATACGAGAGCAAGGTCCAGTCCGACGACGAGGGACAGGACAAGAGTCGCGACGCCCGTGATGGCGCTTGTGATCGTCGTCACCCAGAGATATTGGCGCACCTTCACGGCAATCAGGTCCGTGGCGTCGACAAGTTCGCGAGTCTGTCTTCCGTCGATCTCTCGATTGATTTTTTGTCGCAGCGATCCAACCTCGGGGAGGCCGAACACCACAAGTATCGCTATTATGCCTATGTAAACCAGTATGTTGTAAGCGCTGCCGAGCGCTTGTTCGCCCATGCTGACGATCCGGCTGAAGCCCCCAACGCTGCCGATCGAACCGCCCCAGCTCCGGACCCAATCCGACATGCTCTGATAAAGCTGTTGTAACTTATCCGAGTTATCCGTGAACGCCTGTGCGACTCGAGTCACCGAAAAAGAGATGGCGCCCGCAAAGGCGGCAAGGATAGCGAAAAGGACTAAAACGGTTCCGATATTGCTGAGCGTAGCGGAAAAAAACCTCTCCAGCCATGGCTTGACCGGCCAGATTGCCGCAATCACGACAGCTGCCGCGGCGAGCGGCATCGTGACAGCATAAGTCTGACGGAGCGCGAAGCCAATCAGCAGGAAGGTAATGATGGCCAGCAACCGAGTCTGTGCGGCCTGGTGCGAGTCAACCATAATTTCTCCTCCGGCCCTCGTCTTTTTGGGGGCGTGAAATGGGCATGGCCTGTCAGGCCTGTGACCCGCTATTGGAGCGGGTCGCGTTAGACTGCCCTGGCCGAGAGGGTGAATGGTTCTTGGTGGACGGCGGCCAACCTTCGCGTTGCAGTGTCCGGTTACCGTCCGCCGTCTCTGTCTGATTATGGAACAGAACCTGGTAGGTCGGAAACGGCATGTCGATGCCAGCAGCTGTCAGCGCGGGGGTAATTGCACGATAAACCTCGTCCGTGGACTCAACGACTTCTCGCATGACTGTCGGCTTGATCCAGTACCGAACTTCCAGATTTAAGCTGAAATCGCCGAGGCTCTGGAGTAGGACGACAGGCTTGGGATACTGCAAGACCCTTTCGATTTTCGCGATCTCGTCAAGGATGGTTGCACCGGCCTTGCCAATATCGTCGCTTTCGCCGATCGGAACCATGAGATGAATCCGACGCACCTCAAAGGCGGTATTGACTACCACGCGGTTTGTATAGAGCTCACTATTCGGAATGACGACGCGCCGGTTGTCGTAAGTTCGTAAGAGGGTAGCGCGAATCTGGATGTCTTCGACAGTTCCTTCATGTGGTCCGCTTACGATTTGATCACCGACGTGAAACGGCCGCGTCACCAGGAGAAGGATCCCGGCGAGCAGATTCTGGAAGATGTCCTTGGCTGCGAATCCCACAGCGACGCTGCCGATGCCGAGGGCCCCAAAAACCGATGCCGCGTCCACGGAAGGGAGAACCACCGAAAGCGCGATCATTGCGCCAAAGAGGTTGACAACACCGCGGCCAAGCCGGCTAAAAATCTTAGCGATATGGGGGGGCTGGCCGGAGCGTGCGGCAAGACGAGCGATTCCCCGCCCGGCGCCAAGCGAAAACAAGTATAGCACCAGAAAGACTATAAGCCCGATGGCGAGGTTCGGTAGGAACACAACCATTCCTTCCGAAATGTTAGCGAGTCGCTCCCAGCCCGTACGCGTTTGGCCATCCATTCGCTTACCTCACTCTGCGATAGATTTTTGTAACACGCATCGGTGGTGGATTGTTCTGCTACCGGCGAGCAGGTTTTCGGGCATGAAGCTTGGGTCGAACGTATGCTGGACCTCGCCAAACCCGAGCAGGGGTTTTTGCAAGTTCGCAGGCGTCCTCCGGCCGGATCTGCGTTCAGGTTCCGTCTCTACTCACTATCCCCTCGGGCTTGCGCTCGTCTCATTTGCGGTCGCTTGGCTGCCGCTTTTGCCCACGCTGGACATCCATTTCCTGGCCTTTGGTCGCCTGTGCATCGGCTTTTATCTCTTCTATCTTCTCGAGCCCGACGTCAGAAATTTCGAGTTCGAGAAGGCTGCTGAGACGTCGCTTGAGATCGCGCTGGTTGTCGCAACCGATCCCAGTTCTTGCATCTGACGTAGGACTCGGTCCCCCCGTGGAGTGGCGAGGAGGGCGAGGGCGGCCTGACGCGAACTTCTGGGCGCGGACGCAGCAAGGGTCGCAATGTCAAGGCCTCCCCGAGGACGCTGCTTTACAGTATCTCCTGACCCAATCTCACGCAGCCCGTATGCGCGCACCAGCGGCTCCTTCCCCTTGACGCCGAGCGCCGTGGTCAGGACGGCCCAAGCCAATGCTGAACCAACCGAGGGCGCGAGCCAACCGATCGGCCCTGTCGGCGACCCCGGCCCGGAGCTTTTCAATACTTTCGGATCGCTCTCAGAGCGCGCGATGCTCCACAGAGTTGCAAGATACGTCATAACCGCCTCCGGCTCAGGGCATCAGAACAACCTTGACACAGCGGCCCTCTTTGTCTTTCAGACGTTTGTACAGGCTCCGCCCGTCTCCGAGCGCCGCTTGATGGGTGATGACGAAAGAGGGATCGATCTGACTCCGCAAAAGACCATCTGTCGAAGCTCGGACTCATCAGGACTGGGCCCATAGGGGTGAACAAACCGGACGGATGCGGCAGCGCATGGAAGCCAAAAGCCCTAGCTTAGATCAGATAGATCAGCGCGAGCGTAAAAATACCGAACTCGACGTCCGCGTCGACGGCAGGTGGGGCCCAAATACTCGCCAGGCATTCTCCCTTCGGGTTCAAAGCCGTTCCTTTCCCGTTTGAAGAAGCGCCACCCGACGGCATGGCATAAGCGGGTAGAACGCGGGAGCAACCATTTCCTCCGACCATTAAGCGATCCATGTGATCTGAACACCTGTCGACCCAATTGCATTGAGCGCGCGATTGAACCGCTTCTAAATCCTTCCACACCTTGCCACTCTCGGCCTAGCCTATGCTCTCGCGCTACCGATCGCCTGGGACCGTGAAAGGCAAGGGCGTAGCGCCGGATTGCGAACCGCCTCCTGCGGTTTCATTCAAGGCGCAGAGGCGCTTCTTGCGAATTCGCCGGACGGCCTTGCGCGTATCGTTGAGGGCGTGATCACGGGGATCGGTTTCATCGGCGGCGGCGCCATCGTCAAGACTGGCGTTTCCGTTCACGGCACCGCAACAGCCGCAAGTCTTTGGGCGACCGGTGCGGTCGGCGCTGCCGTCGCGCTCTCGGCGTTTGATGTCGCAGTTGTCATTGCCGCGATGACGTTCTCTAACGCTGAAGGTTATCACGCCTCTGGAAACGAGAGAGGAGTCGCCGCAGAGCAACGACAGTAATCACGCCTAACCTTCTCTTATTTGCCGATCTGGGTGGAACGCTAGGCGCTACTGGTTTTATCAATCCGAGTGCCTTGCGAGCGTCGAGACCGACCGCGCGTCTACTAGAAAAGTCCACAAAAAGGCCGCCCAGTCGCTGAGTACGGTTTTTTGCGCTTCGTGTCTCTTCGGAACAGCGACATCTCTGCTTGCGTTCGCCATTCTGTGAGGTCTTATGGCTTTCCACTGCCCCCAAAGGAGGATCGCGTGAGAGAAACTCTCCTTGCCTTTTGGGAAAGGCTGCGGGCGAATTTTTGGTTTGTGCCGTCGCTGATGGCCCTTGCTACGGCCGGTTTCTCATATGGCGTTACCCGAATCGACGCAAATCGGCCCGTCCATGATCTCATGGGTTGGCTTTGGTCAGGCGGAGCAGATGGGGCACGCTCCCTCCTCTCGACAATTGCGAGCTCAATGATCACGGTTGCTGGAACAGTTTTTTCGATCACTATCGCAGCCTTGACCCTCGCGGGCTCCCAATTTGGATGGCGTTTATTACGCAATTTCACGAGAGATCTCGGGAACCAGATTGTTCTCGGGACCTTCGTGTCGACCTTCCTCTATTGTCTCCTCATACTCAGAACAGTCAGAAGCGAAGACGAGGGCGGATTCGTGCCTCATGTCTCCGTTACGTGCGCCGTCGTCTTCGCTGTCGCAAGCGTTGGGGTGCTGATCTATTTCATTGACCACATGGCCCGTTCAATCCAGGCGGAAAGCCTGATCGCAGCGATCGGCGCGGATTTGAGGGAAACGATTAGAGCGCTGCGAAATTCGTCAGACGAAGAGGTTCTCGTAGGTCCGCCTGCGGTAGACGGGCCGATGGATTCAGTCCTGGCGGAAGAAAGCGGGTATCTAGAGCATCTAAACCACGACCGGCTGGTCGAATTTGCAGAGAGAAAGTCACTGCTGATTGAGAGTTGCCTGGGTCCGGGCGACTTTGTCATGCGCGGAAGCGAACTCTTCAAAGTCCACGGGGCGGTGTCTCTAAACAGGCATGAGCAGAAGGAGCTTCGGGAGGCAACCAAGCTAGATTGCCGACGAACGCCAACGCAGGATCTGCGCTTCGGCGTCCGCCAACTAACGGAGATCGCCGTCCGCGCCCTATCCCCAGGCATTAATGACCCTTATACGGCGATGACATGCGCCGATTGGCTTGCGGATTGCCTCGGAGAACTTGGATGCAAACAAAATGTCCTCCTATGCCGGTTCGGGCCGAGCGGAGAGCCGCGTCTGCTTGAGCGGACGGTGAGCTTTGAGGAGGTTACAAACTTGAGTTTCGACTCCTTCAGGATTTACGGGGCCGAAAGCCTGATCGTCATGATCCACTTATTAAACTTATTGACAAGGCTCGGCCTTCACGTGCAGGAAGAATATTGCCGCGCCGTACTGCGCCAGCACTCCAAAGCAGCCGCCGAAGTGGCGCTGGCGGCCTGTAGAGGGCAATGGGATCGGGAAAGGTTGGAAGCAGCGGCAACTCGCGCGCGATCTGTCCTGGCGGAGTAGCCGTGGAGTCCAAGACAGAGCTAGGCTCTCGATTTCGGGAGAACGCTTATCGATCCGTCCGTCTCAAGGATAACCGCCGCCGCATCTTCGATTTCTGCGACCTTATGCGCGCGTAGCGCAGCAAGTATTTCCTCTTGCGTGATGCGTTGTGTCCGCATTGCCTCCTTGAGGAAAATTCCGTCATGAGCCAAAAGGGTTGGCTCACTTTTGACCAAACGGCTGAACATCCGAGACCTCACTGAAGCCGCAGCGATGAGATACTGCAGGGCGACTAGGAGTGTCACAGCCAGGACGCCTTCGGCGAGGACGATTTCCTTGCTAACTATCAGCGTCGCCAACGTGGATCCGAGCGCGATGGTGACGACAAAGTCAAATGCATTGAGTTTAGTGAGAGTTCGCTTGCCGGAAACTCGCAGTATCATGATGATGCACGCATAACCGATAATGCAATTAACCAGGACTCGGGCGAGGCCCGCCCAAGATTCAAAAAAAGTCAAAACCACGTCTTTCCCTCCTAACCTACCCGCGCGACTGTCGTAGCTTTTCCACCTTCAACTCCGAGAGCCAGCTCCGTAGGGGAGCAGTCACTCCCCTACGGAGAAAGGACGCGTTAAGTGCGCGCCTTGGGATATGCTCCTCGGCTTCAGCGCCTGATTTCAGAGTCCCGCGGGTGCGTGTCGCGTCTGTCGTAATTGTCCCAGTCACGGCCCCGCCCGGGCCGGTCGTAATCTCCGCTGCGCTTGTGTCCGCTGCCATAGTACTCGCCACGATCGCGGGGGCGGAGCGCGGCCTTGAACTCTTTTCCAGTCAGCCGAAAGTTCTTATCGAAGGTCAAGTCATATCTGCCGTTGCGGCAAATGGCGTCATCGACCTCGTATTTGCCGTGGTCAAACTCCATTTTGTCGCCGCGGCAACCCATGTCATTGAGCGCGGAGCGCAGGCTGATTTTTCCGAGTTCGTCAGCTTCCGGTCCGCCAAAGCTGGCGCCGTGAGAAACCCTGAGACGCTCAGCAGAGCGATACATGGAACGTAAAGGCGACGTATGAGGCGCTCCTTTCTGCTTGCGGATGGATCGGACGGCCGAAGTCGTGCAGCCGATTGGGGTAGCCTGGCCCTGAACCCATATTAGGCGTTGCAAGCAAACGAAAAGGTGCAAAATCGATATTGCTGGCGTAAAACGCGCTTCAACGCCGCGGGCATCGGACGTCGTGTGGATTTAAAGGGGGCGCATTTCGGGAAGCGAATGCGTCGCTGACGCAGACCGCCACGTCACTGCCCACTCTCAGTTTGACCTCGGTGCTGATCCGTAACAATTCGCCTCTGCGCGCTTGCCAAAGCCCCCTACATCGCATCGCCTGCAGATAAACGCGTAGGGCGTGAGAGTGACTGTCGCTACCGCTCTCGAGGAACAAAACGCTATCTCCTCAGTTGGCGGGTAAGCTCCTTCGAGCAGGCTTGAAAAGCAAACCGAACCGATGACCTCCGAACAAGGTTGACCGCTATGAAGCAGCAAATTACCGCTGGGTTTGCCATCCTCATCGCGGCACTTCTCTCAGCTGACAACGCATTGGCCAAAAGCGCCGCTCGTAAAGTGAACAGCAGGAGTTCATCCGTCGTGACCACGGCAGACGCGGGAAATGACGCGACAAAGCCGGGGGAGATCGACTGGATAAGGGTTCTGCCAGCCGAGCGCCTGGTCAATCAGGACGTTGTCAGCAGCGACCGCCGGTTTTTGGGGCAGATTGACTCCATCATGCTCGACGTCGCGACCGGCGATGTCGTCTACGTCATCGTCTCGTCGGAGAATGACTACTTAGCAATTCCGTTCCGTGCGTTGGCACTCCGCGGGTGGCAAGACGGTCGGTCGATCAGAGTCGACGAGACCTATCAAAGGGTCCTACGAAACAGCCCCCATACAGGGGGGACCCGAATGAGTGAGGATCTTGGGGACCCCAAGGATATCGCGCGGACAAACCGGGCATTTGGCGTCCCAACACCTTACGGCTACGTGGTGCCGCCGAATCCCGATCGGGACATACTCCCCAACCGCTATCTACTCGTTCGTCCGAGAAATATCGGGGCGCTCCAAATGGAGCGGGACGCAAAGAACAAGGATGCCTCGCCAGCCCGAGAGATTCGTGGCCGCCAGGTGGCGCGCGCCGATGGCCAACCCATCGGGGAGGTGGAGTATATTATGCTGGACCTTGAAGCCGGGCGCATCGCCTATCTGCTCTTGTCCTCAGGCAGCTTCCTTGGTCTCGGCGGAGAATGGATACCGGTTCCGCCGGAGGCGGTCGAGTGGTCCCCAGAGAAGGAAACGGCCATTTTGAAAAAGGGCGTGAAGCGAACCGCCCTTGCGCCGCTTCAAAGAAGCGAACCGCCAGGCTTCATCCGGCGATCTCAACTGGAGGCGCTCTACCAACGCTTCGATGTGACGCCTTATCAACAGCAGAGTCGGCTGGACTAAGTGTGATGCGGCCCCACGCATAGTGACACACGCAGCTCGTCGAGCACGCCAAATTGAGGTGGCGGATCGAGCGCGATTATCAGGAACTAAATCAAGAACTCGAGCTGGATCATTACGAGGGACGAGGGTGGCGCGGCTTTGACCACCACATAACGCTCTGCGTTGCAGCCCACGGATTCCTTGTCTCCGAGCGGAGTTTGGTTCCCCCCTGAGGCGCCAAAACCACAATCCTCAAAGCGCCTCGCTTACCCGAGGGTTATCAACCCCGAGGATCCGCCGATCAGACCCGAACGCCACGTCGCGTCGCATCCCCATTAGGTTGGCGCGCGCCTTGGCGAGGCGATTGCTTTGATGCCCTTGTTGCCAACGAAGCCTTCGTCGGATGACTTTATCACACAGTAAAATTAGCGATTTAGCTCGTGAAAGAGAACAACTGGAACCCACCCCCACAAGCCGCATCGCTGCGACACGAGCGCGCGTGAGGCCGCCTTCATCGAGGATGGCTCGCCGTGACCCTATAGGGGCTTCTCTGGCCGTGGAGCGAGCGGGCCCGGAGGCAACGAGGGCTTGAGTTCGGGAGGCGCCGAAGGCGGCGGCGGGATGAGTTCGGGCGGCGTCGTCAGCTGATTTTGGCCGCCTCCCGGTAGCACTGTCGGCGCTATGCTGGGAGGCGTGGGGGCTGGCGGCGCAGGAGGCGTTGGAGGAACTGCAACGGGCGATGGAGTCCGCTGTTTCTTGCCGTTCCGTCCTATCCGTTTCGTCCTCCACTCAACGTCCCGGAATCCAGGGACGGCCGCGATGCGGGCCTTAAAACGCGCACGACGGAGAATTGTTCCTTCGCGCGTCTTTCATCAGGTGAAGGGCGATTGTTCTGGCCAATGAGCCACTGCATCGTCATTGCGGTGGGGGAAGTATCGTTCTATCTGCACTTCAATAGCAACCGCGGCAGCATCTTCGCAAGCCCACGTCGGTTTTCCGCATCTTGCGGTTTTGCCTGTCGCCGGGCCTCGTGGAAATGCGTCACCGCCCGTAGAGGTATGTGACGTAAGACCCCAGGAAATAGACCGCCGCCAGCGCAAGGCTCGCCCAACTGAATGCTCCGAAGAACCGCCTCCCGGGCCGGTGGAGAAGGGCGACAATCACGATGCCTGACATGATCATTGCCATAAATGCTGTGGTCGCATGCGCCTTCGAGGCTACCTCCAGCAACGATCCATGTACGTAGGCGATATCGTCGATCGCGAGCACAAGCATGTTGAAGAGATTGCTGCCGAGCAAATTTGCGATCGCCATGTCGAGTGCGCCAATCCGCAGCGCAGACGCTGAAACGACCACCTCCGGAACCGAGGTCGCGAAGGCGATCATAAGAGTGCCGACGAAGGTTTGTCCCAAACCCGTAGCATTTGCAAGGTCCTGACCGATGAAAGGGAGCCAGGCGCCAGCGCCGACCACGAACGCCGCAGCAGTCGTGTAACCGGCGATTGCCTTACCAAGGCTTGGGCCGGTCTTGCGCCCTTCGGCTTTGGGTCGTCCCGCCTCAAAATAGAAGATTGCCCGGAGAGCCAAGAGATATAGCAGGATAAGCAGCGGGCTAAACACGCTGACTTGGAGGAAGCTTGGCGCCAAGGACGCTGGGGCGAGCAGCAGCCCGGCGCCCCCGAAACCGATCAGAATGATTCCGAACGCCGCCATGAGAAGGTGGCTTTCGTCCATCTTGTCAAAAACCGAATGGCCACGATGCAACGCGTCGAGGACGACGATGACGGCGAGATTGAAAATGCAGCTTCCGAAGACGTCGCCGACGGCGATATCGGGTGCGTTGGCGAGTCTGACCGCGCTGACTCCGGTGAAGAGTTCAGGTAGTGACGTTGCTGTTGCGAGGAGCAAGAGGCCGATCCAACTGCCCGAGAGACCAGTGCGTTGGGCGATTGCGTCGCCGTTGCGCGACAGGGCCGACCCGGCGACCGCGATCACGGCGACGGCGAGAGAAAACTTTCCCCAGATCAGGGCCCAATCCGGCATAACCGTCTCCCTAATCCACCACAAGCCGGAGCACCGTCTTCTTGGCAAGCCCTTAGGCAGGGTCCGGGAATCTAATACTTAGAGCATGGTCGGTGCGCATGTCAGGCGTCATCGGCCCACCCTCTGCTCCATGACCTTGAATGTCGCGGAGCGCACGGCGATGTTCATCTCAGGAATTGCGATTACAAATATGAAGTCGCGCTGTTGGTCGGCCCAGGGTGGTAGCTGGATTGTCGCCTGCAAGGTTCCTTCCTCGCTGGTCCGAGCAGTCTCGATGATCTGATAGTCGCTCGCAGGCGCGCCGCCGGCAATCTCGACGCGCTGATTTGAAGGTAGACCAATCGCCGACAATGTCACTGGCGCGCCTGGAGCTCCCTTCCTCACCGACAGAGAGACCTGCGCTTCTACCTTTTCCATGCCCGGAATATCAGAGTCTGGCCCAGTCTGAGAATGCGTTGATGCAGGTCCGGATTCTTTTGAACAAATTCCTCAATCGATTGTCTGGCCGTCTCGGCCGCTCGGCCGATTGTTCGCTCGGTCTCCTTGGCGTACGACCTCAAACGGGAGAGGAATGAGTCCTTAGCTTGGCGGGCCCTGGCGGCGGCGTCCTCTCCCGACGGCGCCTCCAGGCTCAGGGTCATTCCAGCGAGTAGGTCTTTCGTTCCTTCGATATTCGCGTTGAGGTCAAGAATTCTGGCTTCTGCGACGCCGCAACGTTTGGCGAGATCGCTCAAGGTCTCTCCTTGCCTGACCTCAACTTGGTCCCGTCGCTGGAGTGGTTGGAATTGGGTTGGCGTAGTCTCCGGGTTGCTGAACCCAAATGATTCCAGCGTTGGAGCGCTGGACTGGAGACCACGCCATGACGCAGGATACCACGAAGGCGACGGCTATCGCCGCCGACATTATGCTTTTCGACAACTGGTTTGATCCGATTGAGGACGGCGTTCGCGCACGCGTGCGCGGTTTCATCGAGACGATGCTGGAAGAAGAGCTGGACGTCGCCCTGTCGCGCCCGCGTTACGGGCGGCGGAAAGCGCCTGCGGACGGGAACGCTGCGGCTCCGCTCGTCGGCTGCCGACATGGCCATCGCAAACGCGCGCTGACGGGCACGTTCGGCAAGACCGAGATCGCGGGCGCGCGTCATGGGTGATGATGGCAAAACGCGCGAATGGAAAAGCCAATCCTTGCCGGCCTACCAGCGCCGCACCAAGGCCGCCGACGCCTTGATCGCTGGCGCTTATCTTGCCGGAACCAATACGCGCCGCGTGCGCCGTGCCCTCAGGGCGGTTTTCGCTGGGGAAGTCGGCAAGGATGTGGTCAGCCGGACCTGGCGGAAGGTGAAAGGCGACTGGGACGCGTGGAACGCTCGCTCGCTAACGGAGGAACCAATCATTCGGCTCATTCTCGACGGCACGATCGTGCGGGTCTGGCTCGACAAGAAGGCCACGTCAATTTCCCTCCTTGTCGCGTTGGGCGTGCGGGCGGACGGTCAAAAAGTTCTGCTGGCGATCAAGAACATGGGCGGCGAGAGCGAGGCTGCCTGGCGAGCGTTGCTCGACGATCTCGTCAAACGCGGGTTGAAGACGCCGGAACTCGTCATCGTCGATGGCGCGCCCGGCCTGGAGAAGGCGCTCGCGGCCTTGTGGTCCGATGTCCCGATCCAGCGTTGCACCGTGCACAAGCACCGCAATCTTCTCGCCCATGCGCCAGAACGGCTGCACGAAGAAATATCCAACGACTACAAAGACATGATTTATGCCGCGTCGAAACAGGAGGTCGAAGCGAAACGAAAGGCGTTCGTCCGCAAATGGCGCCTCAAATGCCGCGCCGTCGCCGACAGCTTGGAGGAGGCTGGCGACAAGCTGTTCACCTTCACGCGCTTTCCGCCAAGCCAATGGAAATCCATCCGCACCTCGAATGCAATCGAACGCCTGCATGAAGAGTTCAAACGCAGGATCAAGACGCAAACTGTGCTGCCCTGCGCCGAAACCGCCGCGATGTTGTTCTGGGCGCTGATGGCGTCCGGCCAGATCACCATGCGAAAAGTCGACGGCTGGCAAAGCCTCGCCGAAAAGCCCGCCGATCAAATCATTGACCTCGCCGCATGATCCGATAGCATCATGCAGCTCGGAGACGCGTCAGAATCTCAACACGCTCCGCGACCCGACCGCCCCTCGTCGCCCGGGCCAGAAGCGTCGATTGGAGAACCCATGATCGAAGTTTTCAGGCTTCTGAAAAGAGTCGTCCTCGCCATTGGAGTCATCTTGGCGAGCGGGGGTTACGGGGGTGGATCTGCCCCGGCGGCCGTTCCGGCCGGCCGGGGTGGTCAACCATGAATTTGCGCCTGGATTGAGGCGCGTGGTTGCAGACGAGCTCGTGTCACGGCACGCGACAAAGACGCCGCCGCACCTTGGAACGACTGGAAAAGACGCCCGCCGTACGAGCGCGCCTCCTCGTCTTGGAACCACGGGGCGCAAGCATGAATCGGGTCTTGATTGGGGCGTGGGTAGCGGAGCAGGCAGTACCGGACAACGCGGTCCCACGCGACGGTAGGGCTCATGTGATCGACGACGTCATCGAGGCGCTCGCCTTAAGGGGCTCTTTTTTTTCACCGAAGCAATCGGTCCCTAGGCGACACAAAGGCTGAGAGGATGGATGTTCCATATTGTAGGCCATGGGCTCTGGAGCGTGGCTGCAATTTTCTTAGTGGCGGCCGTGGTCATCGCTTTTGCAGGGACAAAGCTCGCGCGAATTGCTGACGCGCTCGCCGATCGAACAGGTATGGGTGAAATTATCGCTGGTGCGCTCTTTGTTGGCGCCAGCACCTCGCTGCCGGGCGAAATGACCTCGATAACGACAGCGGCGCAGGGGGCGCCAAGCATTGCAATCGGCAATGCGCTCGGCGGGCTCACAGTGCAGACCATGTTTCTCGCCGTCGCTGATCTGGCGTACCGCCGGGCAAACCTCGAGCACGCCGCCGCAAGCGTTACCGGTCTTGCCCAGGGCGTCCTCCTCGTGACGATGCTGACCATTCCGTTGATCGCATCGGTTTATCCGGCAGTGACCGTGTGGGGTGTACATCCCGCCTCGCTGCTCATCGTACTGAGCTACGGCTTCGGCCTGCGGCTGCTAAGCCGGATTCAGCGTCAGCCGATGTGGCATCCGGTCAAGACCGAGGAGACGCGCCCCTCGTTATCGAAGGACGAGCGAGGCCCGGGTTCGATCTCTACTCAGTCGCTTTGGGTGCGATTTGCTGCTTACGCCCTTGTGACGGCAGCATGCGGCTATGCGATTGGGGAAGCGGCCATATGGATTGTCGCCAACACTGGTTTCTCCGAATCCATAGTCGGAACCGTGTTAGCGGCCGTCGCCAATTCACTGCCTGAACTGGTCACTGCTATCGCGGCCGTGCGGATCGGCGCGGTCAATCTCGCTGTTGGAGACGTTATCGGCGGAAACGCTTTCGAGGTGTTGTTTCTCAGTGCAGCTGATCTGTTCCAGAGCGGGTCGATCTACCACTTCTTTACGCCGAGCGACCAAGCCACCGCTCTGATTGCGATTCTGATGACGGGCGTCCTGCTGCTCGGCATGTTGCGCCGGGAGAAAGCCGGAATTGCCCGGATTGGATTCGAGAGTGCCCTCGTGCTCTTGCTTTACGTGTGTTCGGTTGGCCTCGTCTTTCTCGCGCCTTAATGGTTCGGCGCCCTCGTGCAATGCGGGCATCCCAATTTGAATAACAGAGGAAACGGACGCTGGCGTGCGAGCGCCCCGCGGCGGAGATTGACGGGCGGCGCTCCTAGGAATGAAAGCAGCGAGCTGCGTAACGCGGGTACGCCGATAGCGGCCTTTAGGGTTGGTCCTTTCTCACGACGGGAACGCCATAGCGCTCGAGCAGCGCCCGAATGTCAGCGCTTCTGCGGAAGATGATGTCGTCGAGGCGGCGCTTCAGCGCGTCGTCGCCTTTGCGCACACCCATCGAGATGTCGAAGGCGAATTGCAGAGGCGCAAACGCGTGCGTTCCGTCTATGAACTCAATACGAAGCGGCACCGACGCGCGTTTGGCGACATAGCCGGCGAGGGGTCCCCAAACGGCGGCGATGTCGATTTCTCCCTTTTCGACGGCTTCGACCAGGCGGAGCGCAGGAGAGGCTTGCGCGTAATCGCCGTAGATCGTGTAGCCGATGACATTCGAGACGAGGCCGCGAGCGCTGAGCGCATGGGCGGGCGGCGTATTCATGCCGTCGTCGCCGACAAGGTGGACGCCGATCTTGAGCGTATCGAGTCGGACGTCCGAGAGCGACGATATGTCGAGCCCACGATCGACCCGCGAGACGAAGACGTAGGCGGAACGGTAATAGGGCGCGGTCGTCGCTACTGGATCGTAATCGGTCGGAACGCCCATCACCACGTCGCAAAGGCCCGCTTTCAGCGTGTTGCGAATGAAGCCGCGACGCTGCGCCCACCATGTATAGTGGAGGTCCTTGCCGAGTTCGCCTGCGACAAGTTCCGCAAGCGCGTTCTCGAAGCCTTCGCGCCTGTCGTTCGAGAAAGGCAGATTGTTCGGGTCGCCGCAGACCTTCAACTCGTCGGCGCGCAGCGGCCGACAAGCGAAGCGATGGCGACCAGGACGAAGACGCGGCTGAAAGAGCTTAGCATGGGGCCTCCTGTCGGCCGGCGGGCGTGTTTCGTGTTCGCATGGCCGCAGCTCATCGAAGTAGATCGCAGCGCGTGATGAAGACCGCCGCCGCGCCGGTCCAGACGACAGCGACCGCGGAAAGGAGAATGAGCGAGCAGGCCGCGCGGCTTTCAAAGCGGCGCTCGTCCTGCGCCCGGCCCGGGGCGATGGCGATCGCCATGGCGGCCAGCACGGCAAGCGAAACTCCCGCGCCGATGAGAAGCAGCCAGGTCATCATCCGGCCGGGATCGCCCGGCAGGGCGCACAGCAACGAATGGGCGCCATAGGCGAAGGCAAAATACAGCATGAACACGAGCGGGCCCGAGACAAACGCGGCGAGCGCGCGTGAAATGCGCCGGCGCCCGTCCTCCCGTTGCGCGGGGTGAGACATGTTTTCCTACTCCAGCAAGCGTGGAAAGCCGTGTAGCAGGAGGAGGCCGGCGAGACCCTGTGCGGCGGCGTACCAAGCCATGAGCGCCGTGCTCTCGAAAGTGACGCGGCGCACGTCGTCGAGCTTGCCCGACGCATGACGCGCGAAGACGAAGCAGGCCATGACGAGAACGACGAGCGCGAGCTGTCCCGTCAGAAGTCCCCCCATATAGACGAGCGCGGCATAGGATGTTTCCGCAGGACGAAGCCCCGCCTGCCAGTGACCGTAAAGTTCGGTCGCGACGGCGGCGAGGAGAAGCGCTGCGCCGGCGAGAATGAAGAGGGGCGCGGCGCTTTTGCGCCCGGGCGGCGGCAGCAGACGGTCCGCGACGTAAAAGGCGAGGGCGGCGAGAATGAAAAGCGCCGCCGACGCCGTCGGCCAGTCCAGCGCCGGCAGCGACGGCGAGCCCGGCACGGGCCAGACTGCGGGGCTGACCGTCCAGACGTAGAGATAGGAAAAGATGTAGGTGAGATAGAGCGAGCCGGCGACGCAAAGCAGCACGATCATCGCCCACCATGAATGCGAGGACGGCCCCGACATATAGGTCGGCAGTGTCACGCCGCCGCCGATGTCGGCCTCGCGCTCGCGCGGCGGCGGGTCGAGTTGCCAGCACCACACGAGCGTCGCGATGATGGCGAGAACGCCGCATATAACGGCGAGCGCCACCGCTTTCACCGTGAGCAGTAGAAAGAAGGCGGCGGTGAAGATCGCCGAAAAGACATGCGCCCATCCCGGGCCGGGCATCTCGAGCAGATATTGCGGCGCGCCGTCGAGGGCCGCGCTGACGATGGTCTCGCGCCGCCCCGTCGCCGTTCCCGGCAGATACCACGCGCCCGCCTCGATCTCCTCTGCGAGTTTGGGCGCGTCCCAGAGCGGATAGCGGCTCGTCACCACCGGGATGGAGCGTATGGAATAAAGGTCGCTCGGTGCCCATTCGAGCGTGCCGGCGTTCCAGGGATTGGCGCGGTGCTGGCGAATCGCATGCTCGCTTCTGAATTCGACGAGAAGATCGACGAGGAAGACGAACACGCCCGCCGCGAGGATGAAGGCGCCGACGGTCGACAGCGTGTTGAGCAGGTCCCAGCCGCGTTCGGCGGAATAGGTCCAGACGCGGCGCGGCATGCCCATCAGCCCGGTAATGTGCATCGGGAAGAAGGCGAGGTTGAAGCCGACGAACATGAGCCAGAACACGATGCGTCCGAGGCGCTCCGACAGGCGGCCGCGTCCGAACAGCGGCTCATAGTAGTAGAAGGCGGCAAAGAGCGGAAACACCATGCCGCCGACGAGCACGTAATGAAAATGCGCGACGACGAAATAAGTGTCGTGCGCCTGGAAATCGAATGGGACGACCGCGACCATGACTCCGGTAAGTCCGCCGATGGTGAAGATGAAGAGCAGGCCAAGGATGAAGAGCGAGGGAGTCGAGGCGACGAAGCGGCGGTTTCCGGAGGCAAGCGTGCCGATCCAGGAAAAGACCTGAATCCCCGACGGAACGGCGACCGCCATGCTGGCGGCGGAGAAGAAGCCGAGGCTCAGGCTCGGTATGCCCGTCGCGAACATGTGATGCACCCAGAGGCCGAAGCTGAAGAACCCCGTGGCGATGAGCGCGACGACGATGAGCCTGTAGGCGAGAAGCGGCCGCTGCGCCATGGTCGGGGCGATCATGGAAACGAGCCCCGCCGCCGGCAGGAAGATGATGTAGACCTCCGGATGACCGAAAAACCAGAAGAGGTGTTGCCACAGCAGCGGATCGCCGCCGCGCGCGGCGGTAAAGAAGGGCCAGCCGAAAGCGCGTTCGATTTCGAGCAGCAGCGTCGCGAGAATGACGGCCGGAAAGGCGAAGACAATCATGCCCGCGAAGACGAGCATGGACCAGGCGAAGATCGGCAATTTACCCAGCGTCATTCCGGGCGGGCGCGTGCGCAGCACGCCGACGATAATCTCGATCGCGCCCGCAATCGCCGAAATCTCGATGAAGCCGATGCCGAGCAGCCAGAAGTCGGCGTTGTCGCCCGGTGAAAATTCCCGCAGCGTCAGCGGCGGATACATGAACCATCCGCCAGCGGGCGCGAGATCGTAGAAGATCGTCGAGAAGAAGACGGCGCCGCCGATCACATAGGCCCAGACCGCATAGGCGGAGAGGCGCGGGAACGGCAGATCGCGCGCGGCGAGCATCTGCGGCAGAAGCAGTACGCCCATCGCCTCCATGGCCGGAACCGCGAAGAGAAACATCATCGTGGTGCCGTGCATGGTGAAGATCTGGTTATATAGCTCCTGGCCGAGAAATCGATTGTCGCCCTGCGCCAGCTGGACGCGCATGAGAAGCGCCAGAACGCCCGCGAGCAGAAAGAACACGAAAGCCGCGCCAATGTAGACGATGCCGACGACGCTATTGTTGATTTCGCTCAGTCGACGCCAGCCGGGCGGCATCGCCCAGGCGCGCGTCAACGCCTCGAGTTCGGCTTTGGGCCGCGGCGTCTCATTGGGTCGCGCCGTCCGCCTCTCGCCAGTCGGTGCGGTTGTGGCCTCGTCGTTCATCTCTTTCCACCGGACGCGCGGCGATGTCCGTTTGAGATAGCAGGCGGGCGCGCCAAGGCGAGCTTTGCAGGGGCTTTAGCGCAGTCCCGCGAGATAGGCCGAGATTGCCGCGACCTTGCCGGCGTCGAGGGTTGCGTAGGCCGGCATCTTGTTGCCGGGTTTGACGTGCTGATTGTCGACGATCCATCCGGCGATCGACGCCTGATCCACGGGAAGCACGCCGGCGCCGATCGCGAGGCGGCTGCCGACATGGGTGAGATCCGGCCCCAGCAAGCCCACCGAGGTCGTGCCGCGAATCGTGTGGCAGACGCCGCAGCCCGACGTCGTGAAGTGCTTCTGCCCCTCTCCTGCCGACGCGTCCTGCGGCGCGCGCGCGGTTTCGGTCTGGCCGCGCAGCCACTGCATATAATCGCCGGGCGCCATGGCGACGACGTTGAAGGCCATCATCGCGTGCGGGCCGCCGCAATATTCGGCGCATTGGCCGCGACTGACGCCCGCCTTGTCCGCGACAAGGCGCATCGTCGTCTCGCGGCCGGGGAACATGTCGAGTTTGCCGGCGAGGCTCGGCGCCCAGAAACTGTGAATGACGTCAGCGCTGGTCAGATGCAGATCGACGCTGCGCCCGACAGGAACGCGCAGCTCGTTGGCGGTTTCGACTCTGGACCCGTCCGGCAGGACATAGGCGACGCGCCACCACCAGCGTTCGCCGGTGACGCGAATATCGATCCTGTCGCCGCTCTCGCGCGCCTCGGGTCCGCGCCCGAGCAGCGTGAAATTGTAAATGAGCAGCGCGCTCAACGTGACGACGGGAAAGATCACGCCGCCCGCGAAGACCATTGCGTCGTCGGCCAGTCTCTCGCGCAGGCGCGCGGGGGCGTAAAGCGCGACGGCGACGAAGATCGCGACGATGACGAAGACGGCGGCGCCGCCCGCCGTCATGATCCAGAAGAGCCGCGCAAGCTGTTCGGCCTGCGGTCCCTGCGGCGCGAGCGCCGACTGCGCCCCCGCGCAGCCCGCAATGACGAGCGGCGAGGTGAGAGCGAGGCCGCGCCGCGCGATCGAGCCCATGCGCATGGTCAGCTCCGCAAGATTTCGCGCGCGGCGAGGGCGACGGCGGCGGCAAGATAGCTGAGTGGACAGATGGCGAGCATGAGCAGGCCCGCCGCACGCTGATCGTCGAGCGCCGCGGCGCCCTGCGCGCCGCCAATGGCGTGCGGCGAAAACAGGAGCAGCACGCCGAGTAGACAGTAGAGTTTTCCCGCGATGGCGAGCGCGGCGGCGGCGCGCCATGGATTGGCGTTGAGGATCGCGCACCAGAAGGCGACTGCGGCGAGAAGCAGCGCAAGCTGAAGGAACGCTCCTGCCGGGCTCTGCATGTGGTGAACGGCGAACTTCGGCGCATGCGAGAGATAAAGCAGCGCAATCTGCGCCGCCGTCCCAAGCGCGAGCGCGCCGCGGGGCATGTGCTGGCGGAGGCCGGAGCGCGACAGCGCCACGGCGATGAAGGGCGCGAGCGCATTCATGATGAAGACATGCGCGGCCATATGGCCGATGCGCGGATTGGCCGCCGACGCGAGGTAGATCGTGACCGTCGAGACGGCGACGACGACCGCGGCGGCTCCTTCCCATATCGCAAGCGGCTGCGCTTCTCGCAGGACGGCCTGCATGCCTTGTTGCGCGCGCATCTATTCCTCCAGGGTCGACGCGATCCATATTGTCCTCGAAAATCGGTTGGGGAGAGAAGGGCGCGACGCGTGGACCGGTTCCAAATCCTTCCGCATCTCGCGGCTCTCGGCGCCGCTTATGCGCTTGCTCTGCCCATCGCCCGGGATCGGGAGAAAGAAGGCCGCAGCGCTGGGCTTCGCACCTTTCCGCTCGTGGCGATCTCCGCCTGCGGTTTCATTCAGGCCGCTGAAGCGATGCTGTCGAATTCCCCGGAGGGACTTGCGCGCATCGTGGAAGGCGTCATCACCGGCATAGGTTTCATCGGCGGCGGCGCCATCCTCAAGACCGGCGCGTCTGTTCACGGCACAGCGACGGCTGCGAGTCTCTGGGCGACGGGTGCGGTCGGCGCCGCGGTCGCGCTCGGCGCCTATGACGACGCTGTCGTGATCGCCGCAATGACGTTTCTGACTTTGAAAGTCATTACGCCGTTGAAACAGGAGGGAGGGCCGCCGCTGGCGCCGGGCGCCAATCAGGAGGAGAAGGCATGACGCCAGTTTCGAGCCTCGGAAGAGGTTTACGCGCGCGCCACATCTGCGGCGCGCTGCTGTGCTTTCTCCTCATCCCCCTCGGCGTCGACGCCGCGCCGCGCAAGCTCGACGCGATCGCCGCAGATCCCGCGCAATGGCCAATGCCGTCGAAGAACCACGCCAGCACGCGATACAGCGAGCTCGACGAGATCAACGCCGGCAATGTCGGACAATTGCAGCTCGCCTGGAGCTTCTCGCTCAACGCCGACCGCGGGCAGGAGGCGGCGCCGCTCGTGATCGACAACATGATCTATGTGATCGCGCCCTATTCGGGGCCGAGCCCCAATCAGGTCTTTGCGCTCGACGCGACGACCGGCGTGTTGAAATGGAGCTATGCGCCGAAGCCCGAGCCGGCGGCGGCGGGCGTCGCCTGTTGCGATGTGGTGACGCGCGGCTTGGCTTACGACAACGGCCGGATTTTTCTCAACACGCTCGACAATCACACTGTCGCGCTCGACGCGGCGACGGGCGCGGAGGTCTGGCGCGTCAAGCTCGGCGACATCAACCGCGGCGAGACGATGACGATGGCGCCCTTCGTCGCCAAGGGCAAGGTGCTCGTCGGCAACAGCGGCGGCGAAATGGGCGTGCGCGGATGGCTCACCGCGCTGGACGAAAATACCGGCAAGATCGCGTGGCGCGCCTATACGACGGGGCCGGACGCGGACGTTCTCATCGGCGACGATTTCCGCCCATTTTACGATTGGGTGAAGGGCAAGGATCGCGGGGTGACGACCTGGCCCGCGGAAAAATGGAAGATTGGCGGCGGCACGGTCTGGGGCTGGATTTCATACGATCCGCAGCTCAATCTCATTTTCTACGGCACGGCCAATCCAGGCCCGTGGAACGCCGAGCAGAGACCGGGCGACAATCTCTGGACTGCAACGATCTTCGCGCGCGACATCGACACAGGCGCCGCGAAATGGGCAGACCCGATAGATCCGCACGATCTCTTCGATTACGACGAGGTGAACGAAAACCTTCTGCTCGATCTTCCCGTGAAGGGCGTCGAGCGCAAGGTTCTGCTGCACGTCGGGCGCAACGGCTACATGTATGTGATCGACCGCGCGACGGGCGAAATCTATTCCGCGGACGCCTATGACGCGGTCAACGCCAGCTTCGGCGTCGATCTCGCGACGGGCAGGCCAATCGAGAACAAGGAGAAGCATCCTGCCGTCGGCCGCACGGTGAAGGACATCTGCCCGGCGGCGCCCGGCGCGAAGGACTGGCAGCCGACGGCGTGGTCGCCGCGTACGAAACTGGTCTATGTCCCGCATCAGCATCTGTGCATGGATTTCACCGCAGGCGAAGTCGGCTATCTAGCCGGCACGCCCTATGTCGGCGCCAAGGTTCACATGCATGCGGGCGAAGGCGGCTATCGGGGCGAATTTCTCGCCTGGGACCCGGCCGCGCGAAAGCGCGTCTTCGCCATACGCGAGAACTTCCCTGTCTGGAGCGGCGCGCTGGTCACCGCGGGCGACGTCGCCTTCTACGGCACGATGGACCGTCTCTTCAAAGCTGTTGACGCGCGCGACGGCAAGCCGCTGTGGCAGATGCGCGTCGGCTCCGGGATCATCGGACAGCCTGTAACCTATCGGGGCGCCGACGGCGCTCAATACGTCGCGATTCTTTCCGGCGTCGGCGGCTGGTCCGGAGCGCTGGCCGCCGCGGAAATCGATCCGGCCGTTCCCTATGGAGCCCTCGGCTTCGTCGGCGCGATGCAGGATCTTCCCACTGTCACGCGCGGCGGCGGTGAATTGCTTGTCTTTCGCCTGCCGCCCTCGGCTGCGCCGCAACGCAAACCGCCGCGCCCGTGACGCCGGATGGAGGCAATGGAGCATCCGGGATGAAAACGTTCTTTCTTGCAGCCATCGCCGCCGCGGGCGCCACTCTCGCTGCCGCCGAAACGGCGGAAACGACAGTTCCGGCGGAGACGCTGCTTCAGGTGCCCGTCTCGCCGCTCATTCCCGGCAATGCGGCCGACGCGCGCCCGAAGATTGATCCGCCCGGCCTCGACGACCCGGACGCCGCGCAGCGCGGCGAAGTCTTTTTCAACCAGTTCAACTGCTCCGGCTGCCACGCGCCGGGCGGTGGCGGCGGCATGGGTCCCGCCTTGAGCAACAGGTTCTTCCTCTATGGCGGCGCGCCGGAAAACATCTACCTCACCATCGCCCAGGGACGCCCCCACGGCATGCCCGCCTTCAGCTCCCTGCTGCCGCCGCAGGCAATCTGGGAACTCGTCGCCTATGTCCGAAAGCTCAGCCAGTCTCAGCCCGAGGGCGGCTGGGGCAAGACCATCCCCGCGCCGGGCGGCGCCGGGACTGGGCAAGGGGTTAGAATGGGCGTGAGGTGAGGGATCGGCCACGGGGCCCCACTCCAGCGTCTCCGGAAATTTGGCGCGCGTGTTTGATCTGGTGAAAACGGGTTGAGCCGTGCACCCGACCAACCCGTTTCGTAGCTAATGCGTGGCAAAAGAGCCCGCTGCATCCTGGCACGCCTGCTCGCAGCGCCGACAGGCCTCGGCACAAATCCGACAATGCTCTTGCCGAGGGGCATGCTTTTCGCACTCCTCGGCGCAAAGGCGACAAGCGACGGCGCACGTATCCAGCATGGATCTAAGGAGTTCTTCGTTCGAGCCTGTGCGTCGTGTTGACGTCGCGCCGGTCGCGAGACACACGTCTCCGCAATCGAGGTTGAGGCGAATGCACTGCCTTAGCTCGGTAACATTCTCCTCCACAAGACAAGCGTCCGCACAAGAGATACACGTCTGGGCGCAGTCGTAGCATTCTTCAATGCACCGTATTAGCGCGTCATTGATCTGGCCTTTGACATCGGGATGGGTGCTGATGATTTGCTGAGCATGCATGATCGCCTCCGGTATTCCAGCGAGTGATTAACCCCGGTTTAGTCGGATTGTTCGACTGACGACTGATCGCTCTGTTCGGAAGAGGGTGCTGTAAAAGTGAGCCGCTCTCCTAGTCTTTCGGGAAATCCACATATAAACGAGCGCCGCCAACGGCGTCTACGGTTAGAGAACCCCCAAGTTGGGTTGCAAGCGCTTCCATTATCCCCATTCCAAGAGAGTAGCGCTTCTGACCCTTCGACGTCTCTTCCACCCCTGGACCGTCGTCGGCCACGGTCAGGCGCAGGCGGCCATTTTGCTGATTGCTTAACTTAACTTCAAAGCGAGCTCCTAGTCCCTTTGAGAATACGTGCTTTAGGGCGTTAAGCGCAGCCTCATTCACCAGGAAGGCGACTGCGGTCATCTTCTCAACCGCGAGGTCAGAGACATCCTCGACCGAAACGTGGATGTCCACAGGAAGACCCTGTAACGTGCTTGTAAGGATTTCCTGCAACAATGGTTCTAGCCCCTGATCGAAGGCGGTACGACCATATATTTGTTGGTGCAAGTCTGACATCTTCATGATCCGCTGCTCAGCTTGATTGAGCGTTGCAGAGGCAGCCGCAGTATTATCCAGGTCCCGCTGGGCGAGCCTTATCAAGTTCACAACAAGCTGTAGGTTATTAGCAACCCTGTGCTGTAGCTCGCGGAACAGCGTCTCGTTTGTGTTTGCCGCTAAGTCCGCGCGCCTGAACGCCTCAGACATCGCGGCTATAAGCGCGACAGTGAACCCCCCGCCAATCAGGAAGACTCCAATCGCTGCAATATTCTCAATTCCGAAGGAAAGCGTGGGATGCAAGAATAAATACGCCCCAGCTAGCGCGGACAGAAGAACAACGAAAACCCCTTGGGGCCATCCAAAAAATAGGGAGGCAGCCACAACCGCTGGGTAAAAAGTGACATAGGCTGAGCCCTCCAAAGGCTCAGCGAGAAAGATTCTTACTAAGATCGCAGCCCCTACAAGACCAGCGGCAACAATCCAAGATGACGCTCCATAACGTCTTACTGGAGCATAAGTGAGAAACTCAACCAAGTTCATGCTCTCTCCTTGCTCGAGTTGGCATCGTACGTCACTGTGAGTGCTTTACGAGCGTGGCCTATCAAGGATCACCTGCGTCTAATTGTCTTCCCTAACCTACCGGTTCAGCTTGATGTCATTTTTTAAGGGTGTCCCTCTTTCAGAGGGATCCCCAACGCTTTCGGAAAGCGCTCTTCGCTAGCGACAAGGAGAGTGAGGCTCCATTTCAACCTGGGTGGCTTTTCAACGAGGTTTTTCATGCCATTGAGACCCTGAATGCGGTTCCTTCCTCGGCGCAGTGGCGAGCTTTGACGCAGCTGCCTGAACCTGAATTTGAGGCGAACCCTCCTGCCCACTCTGTTGTCGCTTCGGGCGCCCGCCCCATTTAACTGCGACCATTTACGCTGTGATCGATCATAAGCCCGGGATCGAGCGATGCGAACAATCACCGATAGATATGGACCGGTAGTGGTCTGGATATGCCTCGTAGCACTTGCCGCTGCGAAACACTTATAACATTGCTAAGCGCTATTGGAGCGGTTGGCCCCAAGTTACTTCATCATTGACATATTGATCGTAGCACGATATTTGGTGCGAGGGATATCGGGCGCAAGGCGATGACGGTTTACATCTTCAGGAATCGCGGAATAACCTCGAAGCCGCTTCAACAATCACTGGCCGAGGTCTTTTCCGGGTCGGTGACGGATTTTGCCGTATGGAACTTTTCGACCTACTACGGCACAAAGAGCCCCGACTATAAGCTGACCAGTAAGGAAGCGCTCAGTATAGTTTGCCCTCACATTTTTGTCGGAGCCGCCCCCATTTTTGTGAAGCCGCAAAGAAAATCGATCTTGGAAAGCGAGATCGAGGGGATTGAGGGCTTTGCTGGCCTGCTTCGCGGGAAACCTGCTCGGGAACATATCCTAAGACTGGTGAGAATCGTCAGGCGCAAGAGGGAAAAGCTTAAAGCCAACAAGAACATACTTGAACTGAGCATTTATGATTGCATTGCAGACGACGGTGAAGCGTTCGGTCTTTATCGGGAAGAAATTGACTTCTGCGATAGGTTCATCGATCAGCATGTGATATTCGCTGCGGCGCGAACAGGGAGGCTTTCTTCGTCGCATTCGGCGATGGCAGGATGACAGGATTCCGCCGATCTGATCGTGGAGCGCCGTCATCAGATCCCCCGAGTTCGCTTACTTCTAGCGGAGAGGCTCAGTAAAGAGCTTCTCAAAGTCAAACGACGCTCCGTCGCTCTGGGTCGACGGGTCTCCGGTCATGATGCGCTCTCGCTTCCGGAGCCGAGCAGCATGGATAAGCATCTGTGCGGCCCAACCATACACATTATGTTGACGAACGAGCTCCCTCATCAGCCGCATTCGCTCGCGCTGCTCAGATTCAGATATGTGCAGCGCCCGATCGATCGCTGTCGCCATGCTGGTCGTGTCGTAGGGATTCACGATCAGCGCTTCGGACAATTCGCGCGAGGCGCCCGCGAAACTCGAAAGAATCAAAACGCCCAGCTCGTCGTCGCGCGCGGCGACGAATTCCTTGGCGACAAGATTCATCCCGTCATGGAGGCTTGACACCACACATATATCGGCTGCACGGAACAATTCATATACTTCGTCTTGCTCATGATGACGAACGACGAGATGAATTGGCTTCCAATCGCGCACCCCGTGGCGTTTGTTGATTTCATCGGCAAGCCGAGCAGCTTCGTTTTGCAAGCTGCTATAGGTCGAGAGCTTGCTGCGTGTTGGGGCGGCGGCCTGAATGAAAGCAAACCTCTCGCGCCATCCGGGATGCAGGCTCAAGAGTGAATCCACCGCCCTCATGCGATCGAGGATTCCCTTCGTATAGTCGAACCGCTCAATGCCGACGCCTATCCGGGCATCGGATGAAAGCCCCAGCCGTTCGCGTACTCTGCGGCGACACTCATCGATCGGGGGTTGCGTGGCGAGGGGGCTCGGGGGCCATTCGATCGAGATAGGATAGGGGCGGATCAGCGTTTCTCGCCCGCCGAGAGTGATCGAACCGCTCTCCCGATCGATCCGGCTCTCGAGGAAGCGGTCGGCGGCGTCGATGAAGTTGTTGCAATGAAACTGAGTGTGAAAGCCGAGAATCGTACTCCCCAGAAGCCCCTCGATGATCTCATTGCGCCAGGGACATATTCCAAAGGTTTCGGAATTGGGCCATGGAATATGCCAAAAAGTGATGATGGTCGCCTTTGGCAAGCGGTTGCGAATCATTCGCGGCAACAGTGCGAAGTGGTAATCCTGAACGAGCACGACGGGGTCGTCGCACGTCGCCTCCTCGACGACAATTTCAGCAAATTTTGCGTTCACCGCGAAATATTCCCCCCAGTCCGCTTCGCGAAAGCTGGGGCGCACGAAGGCGATGTGGCAGAGTGGCCAGAGGCCCTCATTTGAAAAGCCGTAGTAATAGCCATCCTGTTCCTCATCGCTGAGCCAGACGCGCCTGAGCGTATAATCCGGGTGCGCGGGCGGAACGGCGATTCGATCCCTGGCGTCGACCGTCTCACGATCGGCCGAGCCGCTGCCGTGGGCGATCCAGACGCCGCCGCAGGCCCGCATGACAGGTTCCAGGGCGGCGACGAGTCCGCTGGCCGGAATCTGAAGCGTCGCTTTTCCCTCGACAAGATTGTGAATGTAGGGCTCGCGGTTTGAAACGATCATTACTTGCGCGCCCGGCAGTTCTTCGCGAAGCAATTGATGAAGGGTCGCGGGCGACCACTCGACATAAATGCCTTCGGTGAACTTGCGTTCGACGCGGAGCGTGTTGAGTAACTTCTCAAAGTCGCGATCGCCTGGAAAAGCGGTTCGTGGCGGGGTCGCGCCAGTTCCTCTTACTCCGGCGATGGCGCTATAAATGGCTCGCGCCCAGCCCCGCATCAGCGTCAGCACGACCCCGACGGCTAGCAACCCAAGCCCGAGGGAAGCGCCGGTAAGAGCGAGGACAGTGTAAAATTTCGCTTTTCCTGAGCGTTCGTCGATAAACGAAAGATCGTGAACAACGAGAAGGTGCCCGCTTTTTGTGCCGGAACTCAGAGCGACAGAGGCAACTTGGGCGCGCGTTCCCGCTTCAGAGCTGACGTCAAACGTGGTTGTTCCCTGACGAATCGTCTCACAAGAGACGTCCTTCGGCATCAGTGAAGTTGCATAAAGCAGCCGTCCCGTCTCCGAACAATAGCCAAGCGCAAGCAGTCTCTCATCCTCCGCAATCCGTTCCAGATAGGGCGTTAGATCATTGTTGGGGCTAAGCTGACTCGATTGGAGCCGATCACGAACCGAACGGAAGATCAAACGCGATCTTATGTCGAGATCCTGCCGCAGCCATCCCTCGACGATAAGAGAAGAAAGGGGGGCCAAGGCGGCGGCGAAGATGATCGTGGCTAGCGCGATGATCCCCAGCACTCGGGCTGCGGGATGCCTGGCGACTCTTGCGACCACAGATCCGATTTCTGATCGATCGCCCCAGATTGTCCGACCTTCACCGCTAGAGTGGAGCTTGTGGTTCATCTCGCTTCCTCCCAGCCCTTTGAAAGCCGCATGGCGGAGATGATGAGGCCGGCCATCGAATAGGTCTGGGGGAAATTGCCCCACAATTCGCCGGTGACGGGGTCCAGGTCCTCGGACAGGAGGCCGACGTGATTGACCTTGGCGAGCAGGTCTTCGAACAAGCTGCGAGCCTCATCAGCACGGCCAACCGCTGCGAGGGCGTCGACGTACCAGAAGGTGCAAACAGTGAATGCGGCCGAGGGTAATCCGAAATCGTCCGCGGAGGCGTATCTCATTAGATAACCTTCTCGTAAAAGCGCGTGGCCGACCGCGTCGACTGTCGATATGAATCGCGCATCTGCAGCCGATACGATGCCGAGCTCATGCAGCAGCAAGACGCTCGCATCGACGTCCTGTCCATCCAGGGACCCTGCAAAGCAACCGAGCTTGTCGCTCCATGCCCGTGACAGAATGATTTCGCGCAAATCTTTAGCCGCTTCCCGCCAATCGGCGGCGCTTTCGTGCAAGCCCAGTTTGATCGCTATTCTGGCAAGACGATCGCATGCGACCCAACACATCGCCGCCGAATGGGTATGAATGCGCTGGCGACCGCGGTATTCCCAAATCCCTGCGTCTGGCGTGAGAGCGCGGTCCAATGCGCTGGTTCCGAGTGGCTCCAGTCTGCGAAAGAGCGCTTCGTCGCCCTTCTTCGGCAGTCTTTCGTCGAAGAACATCTGGGAGGCGGCAAGAATGACGCTGCCGTAAACGTCATGCTGTGTTTGCGCATGAGCCGCATTTCCCACGCGCACAGGGTTATGCCCGCGAAATCCTCTCAACGCTGAGGCTTCGAACTCATCGATTACTTGGTCTGGCACGATCGAGTGAACCGGCTTTAGCACAGGCTTCCGCTCGAGCGAAATCACATTTGTGACGTAGTCGATGAAACGCTCCATGGTCGTGGTCGCACCGACCCGGTTGAGCGCCTGGACGGTATGAAAGGAGTCTCTGATCCAGCAATAGCGATAGTCCCAATTCCGAGACGTGCCGAAGGATTCGGGTATCGACGTTGTCAGGGCGGCGACAATGCCGCCGGTGTCCTCATAGGCGCAAAGCTGGAGCGTTATCGCGGCACGAATAACCTGCTCCTGCCATTCGAAGGGCACATTCAAGGTCCGCACCCAGTTCAGCCAGTAGTCCTCTGTATAATCCTGGAATTCTCGGCCGACGTGCGGGATCGAGTCGGCCAGAGCTTCGTCCGCATGAAGGATCAGGGTGATCGGGTGAGAGAGGATAAAGCCGGCCTCGTGTGCGATATACGTGGCAGGCGCATCGGAAGTAAGTCGAACAGCGCCGAAAGCGGTTGCATAGCGAACGTGGTTGCTTCCTGGAACGGGCTCAGCGACGCTTTCACCGTAATTCATGCGCGGACGGCAGCGCACGCGAGTTCGACACAGGCCTTCAAGCGGTTCAATCCGACGAACGATCATCGGCGGTCGAAACACACGATGATACCGCCGGAACCGTGGCGCAAAGTCGGTAATCTGGAGGGAGGCGCCCGATCGGGCGCGCAGGACCGTGCGCACAATTGCTGTATTGCGGAGGTAGCGCTGCTCCGTCTCTGTCGCTTGGTCGAGCTCGATGGAAAAAAAGCCATTGTCGGGAGCGTCGCCATCCGTCAACGCGCAGAAAATGGGGTCGCCGTCGATACGCGGCCAGCAACTCCAAACAATGCTGGCGTTGCGGTCGATCAAAGCCGCTATTGCGCCGTTGCCGACTGCGGCAAGGTGAAGCGACGGTCTCTCAATCATGCGCGCCAAACCTCGCTGCGAACGCCGCAAGCCACGACCTTACCTCCAACGGGCTCTCGAAGTCTGCGCTATCCCGGGAGAAATGCTCTCCCGCCACAGTGAAGGCCAAGCCGCCGCGTCGTTCGGCGGCTTCGAACGCCGTCTCATCGGAACGGTCGTCCCCGATTACGATCGGTCGTCGCCCGAAGAACAGCGGAAGCTCGAGCAGCGCGTCAATCGCGCCTCCCTTTGAGACATGAGAAGGCAGGAGCTCGTAGACCATCCGCCCCGGACGAATGATGAATCCGCTCGCCCCGTCTATCAGGACACGGCGCAACTCCTCTTCAATCTCGCGGGCAGCAGCGGGGTTCGACCGAAAATGGACCGCTAATGAGCTTCGTTTGATCTCAATTCTGACGCCGTCGACCTTGTTGCTGAGCGCCGATATGGCTTCGACCGCAGCTGGAGGAAGCGGTAGAGCCGTGGAGATGATTTGCTCGCGTCCCAGGCGGAGCTCGGCCCCGTGGACTCCGGCTGTAATCGGCCGCAGCGGAGCTAGATAAGCGTCTATCGCTTCGATCGATCGGCCCGTCACTATCGCCAGTGCGCCACCGAGAGCAGCATCGAGGCGCCCAAGCAGCGTCGGTAGCTCTCTGGGAACATGAACGGACTCTGGCGAAGGCGCAATGTCGACGAGTGTGCCGTCGAAATCCAGAAACAGCGCCCAGTCGGCATTCGACTTCTGAAATTTAGACTGCTTCGTCAGTCGTCCCTCCATTGGGCGCATCGTCGCCGCTCGTCAGCGTTCAGATCTATCCGTGCTGCAAGCGGTTGCAGTCGCACTTGGATCGCAAATGTCTTCGACGGGCGACCTGATTCAACGGATTTCTCCGGCTCCGGTCGCTTCCCTTCCATGCGCACGGTTTGAGTCAGCCGGTTCCACGATCGCCTCTATCGTCAACTCTCCAGCTTTCTCGAAATGAAGCGTAATTTTCTCGCGATCCGCCAGGATCGCGCCGCTGACGTCCTGAAATATAACCAAAGGACGTCGAGGCTCGATCAAAACCGCGGCATGCGGGGGGATCAGGATGCCTTTCGGGGGCACGAGCTGCGTCGACAGGATGCGCAAAACCGCCTTTCCCAGGCGATGTGACGTGACGCTGACGAGCGTGTCGGACGTATCGCCGTTGTTATGAATGGTCATTGAAAGCGGAGCGCGAGTCTCGTCTTCTCGGGGCGCCGCCAGGCGGGGATTTCCGACCTCGAGGCGCCCAATCACAAAATCATGGGCGGATCCCGGTTGCGGCGCCCATTCCATGAAGATGCACGCCACACCCAGGACGATCCAGTTCAGCGGGGTGAGGCCCCGCCGACGTGAAGGGCGCTGAAGGGTATCCCGGCAAAGCCGTTTTAGCGGAAGTGAAGCGCGCTCAGGACTTTCCGGCCGGTGCAATATGGGGCCCTCCTGCATACTGTTTTGCCCGCGGCAAAGTTAAGTCGGTCTTCAGGTTATATCGCACTACGAGTAAAGATATATCGTGGAGCGAGCGAAAGCAAGGCTTGTTCGGGCCGGGAGGTCGCGCGGGCGATATGTCCGAGAGGGGCGAACCCATTGACCCAATTGAACCGCCAGCGCATTGTGCTTAAAGCATGCGGCCAGGAAAATGGCCCTGGTCCGCGAGAGGGGGAGTCGTGAGCACTACGCCAGCAACCGTTGAGCAAGCAGACAGGCTGAACCCTCGACCAACAGATCAGGAACTGGAGGCTCTTGCGAATTTTCGCTCCGCGCTGCGGAAATTTTTGGCTTTCAGCGAGGCGGCTGCGGCTGATGAAGGCGTCACCATGCAATGGTATCAGGCGCTTCTGGTCATTAAGACCTTCCGGGGGGACGGTCACATCAGTATAGGTGAGCTTGCCGATCAGTTGATGATACGCGACCATAGCGCTGCGGAGCTCGTGTCCCGCCTTGACCAGGCAAAGCTTGTGAAGCGAAAGACCGATCCTTCGGATCGGCGACGATCACTGGTTATTATGACCCCTTCTGGGGGGCGCTGCCTGGATCGGCTCGCGCTACTACATCTGGGGGAATTGCGGAAGATCAAGGGAGCATTTACGAGCTTGTTCCAAACTGGCGGGGAAGAGTTTTGACGAAGTCCCAGCGTGTCGGGATAACGGCTTTTTATTCAAGGCGCGTAACCCTGCGCCTGATTGATCCGTGAAATCGCCACGCCGACTGCAACCGCCGCCGCAGCTTTCGCACGCTGCGCTTCAAGCTCCAGTTGCCGAATGCGATAGAAGTCCAGCCCGCCGATTTCGCCGAGCGCAAAGGATTTACGCGCCAATTCGAATTGTGCGTTGGCCACGGCGAGGCGCTTGTTCGTAATTGAAGAGGCGCGCTTGGCCGCTGCAAGATTAGCTTGCGCCGCCCTGATCTCAGCGGATACCACGCGCTTGGCCTTTTCATAACCGGCGGCGGCGCGGGTCATCTCCGCGATGGCCTCCGCCCGGCGCGGCTCCTGGCGGCCGTCCGTCGGCAAAGGAATGCGCACGCGCACGCCGACCGTCGTGGCGTCGGTCCGCTGGTCGTTGATCGGTTGCGAAAGATCGGTCGAATATTGCCGATTATGCTCCTGCCGGCCGAAGACGGCGACGTCGGGACTGTCGATCGGCGTCGCCTCGACGAGCTGAAGCTGTGCTTCAGCGCGCCGCAGCGCGGCGATCGGCGTGCGCAAGGCCGGATGGTCCTCTATCGGGCAGGCGGGCTTCAGGGTTTCGAGCGATCCGTCGGGCGGCGCGCCGCCGGTGAGCGCCTCATAGTTCACGCGCGCCACCTTTACGGCGCCCTCCGCCTGCGCGAGCTCCGTTTCGGCGGCGAGCAATTCGTTTCTCGCCAGCAGCGCGTCGGCCTGGGCGGCGTCGCCGAGTTCGACGCGCCGCGTCATATCGGCGCCGATCTCGCGCGCCGTGGCGACGCGGTTACGCGCCACGCCCGCCTCGCGCGCCGCGCGCTGGGCGTTCCACCAGGCGTCGCGCAAGAGGCCCGCGACCTCGAGGCGCCTGAGCGCAATGCGCTCCTCGACCTCGAGGGCGCCCGTGGCGACCGTCGTCTCCATGGCGTCGCGCTGGCCAGGCAGCCACAGCGGCAAGCCCGCCTCGACCTCCGCTTCATTGTAGTTGCGTAAGTTGCCACCCACCGCGTTGCGTTGCAGGCCGCCGACGTAGGGCGAGCCGGGCGTGATCGAGCGCGTCGTGGCGAAGCGCGAGGTCACCGCGCCGAACTGCGCGGCGAGCCCCTGGGACTGGGCGTCGATCGCGACCGCCATGTCGAGGTGGCGCACAAGAACATGGCCGAGCGGCGGCTTCTTTCTTTTCTCGATCGGCTGGTCGCCCTTTAAGGTCACTCGGCCGGTGGTCTTCGGCGCGGCGCTCGCGTCAGCCGTTAATGCGCAAAGGGATAGTGCGACAATCGTCGCCTTTTGTCTCACACCTGGACCTCTTTTTTCAAAAAGCGGCTCCGCTTGATGCGCAGACGCCAACCAGTCGCGCGATCGTAGAGGATCGGTAAAAGCACGAGCGTTAGCGCCGTTGCGGATATCAGGCCCCCGATCACCACGATGGCAAGGGGTCGCTGAATCTCGGCGCCAGGTCCGGTGGCGAACAGGAAGGGAATAAGGCCGAAGGCCGCGATCGTCGCGGTGAGCAGCACTGGACGCATGCGCCGTCGCGCGCCTTCGACGACCGCCTCGCGAGTGGTGGGGTTTCCTTCCGAAACGAGCTTGTTGATATACGAAATCAGAACCACGCCGTTCAGCACGGCGATGCCAATCAGCGCAATGAATCCGACGGACGCCGGGACCGAGAGGAATTCGCCGGAGAGCCAGAGACCGAGAATACCGCCGATCGCCGCGAAGGGCACGTTGCAGAAGACGAGGGTGGCTTGCATTGCGGAGTTGAAGGTGAAGTAGAGCAGAAGGAAGATCAGCGCCAGCGCAATCGGCACGACGATGGCGAGGCGCGCCGAGGCGCGCTGCTGATTTTCGAACTGGCCACCCCACTCATAGCTGTAACCCCTGGGCGTCTTCACATGACTCCCGACGGCCGCCTTGGCCTCGTCGACGAAGCCGACGAGATCGCGGCCTTCGACATTGGCAAGCACGGTTGCATAGCGACGCCCTCTCTCGCGGATGATCTGTATCGGCCCGTTCTCGGCCTGCACGTCCGCTAGCTGCGAGAGCTCGACGACCTTGCCGTCGTTCGAAACCATCGGCAGGCGCGCGAAATCCACCGAAGAGCGGCGTGAGGTCTCCGAACCGCGAATGACGAGCGGCGTTCGGATCGGCCCTTCAAGCACGATGCCGACCTGCTGGCCGTCGACCCAGACACGTAGCGCGTCCTGAATCTCGCCGGCATTGAGACCAAATCGTCCGGCCGCCAGTCGGTCCACGCGGGCGGTGAGATAGCGCATGCCGTCGTTCTGCAGGCCGAAGACGTCGCGTGCGCCGGGGATCTTCTTGAGCTCCGTCGCCACCTCGCGCGTGAGCCGGTTAAGGTCGTTGATGTCATCGCCAAAAATCTTGACGACCACGTCGCCGCGCGCGCCGATGATCATCTCTTGTACGCGCATGTCGATCGGCTGCGAGAAGGCGTAGGAAATCCCAGGTATCTGGTCGAGCACTTTGCGAATTTCCTCCGTCAGCCAGTCCATGCCATGGCCACGCCACTCGCTTTGTGGCGCGAGCGTGAGGAAATTATCGGTCTCGTTGAGGCCGACCGGATCGATCCCCAACTCGTCAGCGCCAGCGCGGGCCATCATTCCTTTCACTTCCGGCACTTTCTCCATGATCTCGCGCTGGATGAGCTTGTCCGTCTCGGCAGCCACGGCGACGCTGATCGTCGGATGCTTGCGTACGGTGATGACTGGCGTGCCTTCGTTCATCACCGGCATGAACGTCTGGCCGATCCGCGAATAGGCCAGCCCGGCGATAATGAGGCCCAAGACCGCGAGGCCGGCGACGACGAGAGGGCGCCGCAGCGAAAGCTCGAGCAGGAGCTCATAGCGGGCGGCGATCTTGCGTACAAGCCAGGGTTCGTCGGCGGCGCCCGGACGCAGGAGGCTCGCGCTCAGCGCCGGCACAACCGTCAGCGACAGGATGAGGGCCGAGCCGAGAGCGAAGGCGATGGTGAGCGCCACGGGCGCGAACAGCCGGCCCTCCAAACCCTCGAGCGAGAGGAGCGGCAGGAAGACCGTGACGATGATCACGACGCCCGAGACAAGCGGCGTCGCGACCTCGCTCGTCGCCTCGAGGGTCATGAAGATACGGTCGGCGACTGTCGCGTCGCGGGCGTGTGCAAGCCGGTGCTCGACATTCTCGACAACGACCACCGCGCAGTCGACGAGGAGTCCAATGGCGATGGCGAGGCCGCCGAGCGACATGATATTGGCGGATAAGCCCCAAAGCCGCATGACCCCAAAGGTCACGAGCGCGGCGAGCGGCAGGATGACCGAGACGACGAGCGCAGCCCGGAGGTTGCCAAGAAACAAGGCGAGCAGAATAACGACGAGCACGATTGCCTCGAGCAACACTTTCTGCACCGTCCAGACGGCTTTGCCGATAAGCTCGCTGCGATCGTAGAAGATCTCGATCTTCGCGCCCTTGGGCAGCAGTGGTTCGATCTCGGCCAGTCGAGTTTTGACGCCATCCACCACCGTGCGCGCGTCGGCGCCACGCAGGCCGAGCACCAGCCCCCAAACGGCCTCGCTCTCTCCGTTGCGGGTGACGACGCCGTTACGGGGCAAGGAGCCGTTTCGCACCTCCGCGACGTCTCCGACGCGGACGACGCCGGTTTTGAGCGACTCGATTACCACCGAGCGAATGTCTTCGAGCGAACGCAGCCGCCCCTCGGCCCGCACCAAAAGCGCTTCCTCGCCATCCCGGACGCGGCCGGCGCCGTCATTGCGATTGTTCTTGGACAGCGAAGTTTGGAGCATGGCCACGGTAACGCCCCGCGCCGCCATGGCGGCGGGCGAGGGCGCCACCTCAAAGGTGCGCACGAAGCCGCCGAGAACGTTGAGGTCAGCGACGCCGGGCAAGCCACGTATGGCGGGGCGGATTGTCCAGTCGATCAGGCTGCGCTGCTCGGTCGGCGTGAGGTCGCCGCCCACGAGGGTGAACATCAGCATCTCGCCGAGCGGCGTGACGATCGGCGCGAGGCCGCCGGAGACGCCGTCCGGCAACTGATCCTGAACCTGAGACAGACGCTCGTTGACCTGCGCGCGCGCCCAATAGATGTCCGTCCCCTCCGAAAATTCGAAGGTGAGGAGCGCGACCGAATAACGCGTCGTCGAGCGCATGCGCACGAGGGAGGGGATGCCCTTGGCGGCGATCTCGATCGGGGCGGTGACGCGCGCCTCCAACTCCTCGGGCGTCAGGCCCGGCGCCCGCATGGCGACGAGAACCTGCGCCGGCGCGACGTCGGGAAAGGCGTCGATCGGCAGCTTCAAATAGCTCATCGCCCCCCAGCCCGCGATAAAAAGCGCGCCGAGGAAAGTGAGCAGCCGCTGGCGAAGCGAGAAATGGATGAGGCGCTCAAGCATGACGGAGGATCACTTGCTCTCGATCTCTGCAAGCTCGGCGAGAAGGGTCAGTAGGCCGCGCGTCGCGACCCGCTCGCTGGCGGCGAGCGCCCCCTGCACAGAGGCGAATTGCGGCGTCTCGGAGACGAGCGTCACCGGCACGGCGCGAAAGCCCTCCGGAACGCGCAGGAAGACCCAGTTGTGATTGCGATGGCTGACGACGGCGTCCGCCGGCACCCGCCATTGCGCGGCGCCGCCGCCTTTAACCCGCATGATCGCCTGCACGGCCTGACCTGGCCGGAGCGGGCTGCGTCCGGGCCGGAATTCCGCCACAGCCGTCACGGACTGGGTCGCCGTGTCGGCCGTACGCCCTACGCGGATGAGTTTCCCGTCCCCGCCGGACGCGGCGAGATGTACGCGTTCGACGCTGTCGAGCGCGACGGCGCGGCTGAGCGGCACCTGGAGATTGACCCAGATCGGGTCGAGGCGCGCGATCGTGACAAGCGGCGCCGAAGCCGCCACGCGCTCGCCGGTCATTCCGTGACGCTGAAGGATTGTGCCGCCGATGGGCGCCCGGACCAGCAGAGAGCTCGCGAGTTTGCGTTCCTTCCGAAGAGCGCTGATCTCATTCTCGGTCATGCCGGCGAGGGTGAGAATCTGCGCCCGTTCGTCGAGCGTTGCGCTTGCCTGAGAGGCCTCCGCGCGGGTGACAATCAGCCGCCGCTCGGCAATGATGTGCTCCTTGAAGAGCTGCTCGTCGCGACGCAATTTCTCCGCTTCGAGATTGGCCTCCGACATGGCGTGTAGAAAGCCGCGCTGGGCTTCCACCAGTTCGGAAGACTTCAGTGTGGCGATGGGATCGCCTTCCTTCACATCCTCGTCAGGCGCGACGAGCAGGGTTTCGACGAGGCCCGCTGCTGGAGCTGCCACGATGCGGAGTTGCTGAGGCGGGACCGTGACGACGCCAGGCACGACGATCTCGCTGACGCCCGCCTCGGGCTCTACCGGCTGCGTCTCTATCCCCGCCGCCTGGATCTGCGCCTCGGCGAGGGGAGCGACAATCGTCGCTTCTGGTTGCGAAGGCAGCGGGGCGGCGAGCGCCGGGGGCCAAATGCGAGTAATTAAGAGAACGGCGATGAAGCGCATAACCAACAGGGTCACCAAGGACACCCATCTCTCCCACCAGCAACGTAGAAACACCCTCACAGCCGGGCTCGACAATTCCCGGCTCGCTTGATGAGGGCGCGGGGATCGCGCATTCCTGCCAAAGCTGACCACACCGCGATCTCCCTCGAAGGACGCGAAGGCAACCTATATCGTAGTGCGATATAATGCAAGGCGGGACGCTGACTCGCTTTCGCCGCAATTAGGGGTTTCCGCCACGATCGACGCCGCGCCTCATTGACAGGCAGCACTTCCAGGCAAATCAGCAAATCCCCATTTATATGCGAACAGCACGCAACTGAGGATACGGACACGGGAAATCGCTGATACCCCACAGAGAGCGGATAGCTCTAAGGGCGCGAGCCATTGCCGGCAGGAACTCGCCTGTCGATCCTTTTGCTTTGAGCGCCCGAATACAGCCCAAGAGGACGCAAAGTCGCTCTACAGCCCCTCCATTCAAGTCTCCTAAGGACGGCTGGCCGCAAAGCCCAATGTGCGTTACTATGTTGAACAATCTACCCAAAGGCTGCCCGAGTTGTTTTGATGCAGCCGCAAATTCCCAAGCCGGCGGGGCCTCAATGAAGCTGCGGACTTTCTTTTCAGCTTTTTTTCTTATGCTGATCGCCCTTGCTGGCATGAACCTCATTATCGGTTTCTATTTAGGAAAGGCCGACGACAAGAGGGAAGAATCGCGGCGGCGGCTGAACGAAATCACCTCGCTTTCCGAAGATCTGGTCATATCCTCTCAATGGGCGACACGGTTCGCGCGCGCATATGTCGCGACCAAGGACCAAAAAAAGTTAGACATGTATAACGAGCTCGACGACATCCTTGAGGGAAAACTCGCCCGTCCCGAGAACTACGGATTAGAATATTGGGATCTTGTTTCCGCCGGCTTCATCCCGCCCCCGGACGCAAAAAGGTCGGGGAAGGGGCCGCTGGAAGATCAGTTCTTGAAACTCGACATTACGGTAGAGGAGTTCAATCAGCTAAAAAAGGCGAAAGCGCTGTATGTCAAAGTCAGCACCACGGAACGGATTGCGATGCACGCCGTCAGAGGCGAATTTGACGATGGCACAGGCGCCTTCGCCAAAAAGAGCAAACCGGATATGGCCATGGCTGAACGTCTTCTCTACGGAAACTCTTATTCAGAGGAAAATGGAAAGCTGAGCAAAGCCGTCTTCGATTTCAATAGAATGATACGGAACCGATACAAAGCTGTCTTAGAGGAAGAAGAGCTGCACACGGCTGAACTGGTTGGAATGAACACTTACCTTGCTCTTGGTTTGTTTTCAATGGTGATAGCCTCAGTGTTCTACTTGCAGCTGAGGTTCGTCAAGAGGACGTCGCGTCTGGTAGCGGCTGTTCAATCGATAAGCAATGGCGACCTTGCGACGAAAACAAACATCACAGGCCAGGATGAGATAGGCCAAATCGCGGGGGCGATCGAGGCGATGGCCTCAAATCTCAGCGCCGCCTTTGTCTCCCTTGAGGATAAGGTAAAAATTTCCGAGATGACTGCTGCCGAGCTGAATAACGAACGCGTTCGATCGGAAAAATTACTCCATAATATCCTTCCTGCCACGATTGCTCAGCGGCTTCAGGGCGGCGAGGAAGTGATTGCTGAGGTGTATCCCGAGGTAACCGTGTTTTTCTCTGATATCGTCGGCTTCACGGACCTCTCGGCGCAACTTGGGCCGCATGAAACGGTCAATCTTCTCAACGCCATTTTCGAGAAATTCGACGAACTCGTTGAAACGCATGGAGTAGAAAAAATCAAAACGATAGGCGACAGCTATATGGTCGTAGGGGGCGTCCCAAATCGCGATCCTTTGCATTGCCAGCATGTCGCTGAATTTGCGCTTGACGCAATGAGATTCATACAGGAGTTTCCCGCCCACTCGCCGTTTCCGATCGAAATGCGCATGGGGATCCACACGGGCACGGTGGCGGCCGGAGTGTTAGGCAAAAAGAAGTTTTCTTACGATCTCTGGGGAGATGTTGTTAACGTCGCCAGTCGTTTTGAATCGACCTCGCTCGCGAACAAAATCCACGTGTCCGAGGCTGTAAAGGTCAGATTGAACGACGACTTTGTTTTTCTGGACGCGGGAACAGTGGAGTTGAAAGGTAAAGGATCGGCCGCGTCATTTTATCTTCTCGGGCGGAAAAAGGAGTTTCCCGCCGTGATAGAATTCAAAAAGCATTAACAATCGCGCTACAACACGGTGAGAAGCGCGGCTTTGAGCCGCCGCAATTGAAGGCGGCCCAATCGGCGGCTGCTATGATTGGAATGTGGCCGGATTGACGACGACGGGGCAGAGGACGCGTATGTCGTGGCGATCGGCGCTGCGACGCGTCGCGGGGCTCCGCGCGGGCCCTAGAGGGTGTTATGTACTTTAGTGCCTGATTGGCTTAGTAGAATCGGATGGCTCCGATTCGCAAACCTTATCCATCTGATGTCACCGACGAAGAGTGGTCGCTGGTTGCGCCGTATCTCACGCTGATGGACGAAGGCGCCCCACAGCGTCAACATTCTCTCCGCGAGCTGTTCAACGGCCTGCGCTATGTTCTGCGCTACGGCATCGCATGGCGCGCCATGCCCAACGATCTGCCGCCCTGGTCCGCCGTGTATCAACAATCGCAGCGCTGGTTGGCGGCGGGCGTGTTCGAGGCGCTTGCGCAGGATCTGCGCGGCTTGTCGCGTTGCCTCCGGGCGCGCCGCAGAGCCGACGGCAGCGATTATCGACAGCCGCACCTTGCGCTCCACCCCGGAAAGCGGCCCGCGGGCGGGCTATGACGGCGCCAAGCGCAAACGTGGCTCCAAGCGAATGTCGATGACCGCGCGGAGGTCGGCAAGCTCGCCGCCGCTGTGCACGAGGCGACGGGTGAGAGCGTAGAGCTCATTTATGTCGATCAGGGCTACACTGGCGTGAACGCAGCCGAAGCGGCCAAGGCGCAGGGCGCCGAACTTTGTGTTGTCAAACTCGCCGAAGCGAAGAAGGGCTTCGTGCTGTTGCCCAAGCGCTAGGTGGTCGAACGTTCATTTGCTTGGGCGACCCGATGCAGGCGGCTCGTCAAAGACTACGAGCGCTATGCCCAGACTCTCGCAGGACTCCACGTCGTCGCCTTCGCCTGTCTCAGGCTCAAACGCGCCGCAGAGTTCATGATCCAGAGTGCATAACACCCTCCAATTCTAGCAGTGCCGGATGTGGGTTGCAATTACGAAAACAGGCTGGCTCGCCGTAGACGGGCTCACTGATCCGGCTGCGCGACCAGTTCCTGAATGTTCAAGGCCAGAAGATCGGCGACGCAGGCGTAACCAGCGTCATTCATGTGGAAGCCATCCGCTGCGAGCATAAGCTCTATGCCATCTCCATCGAATTGGTCCATCATTTTCATGAGACGGTAGCGGGGAAAGAGACAGACATGCTCTTTCCTAGCGACGCGGTCGAGAACCGCGACAAAGCGCTCGTAACGATCCGGGTCATTGACCTTCTTTGTGAACTGCTGGTCGAGAAGAAGGACGTCGCTCTTATGCCGCTCGATTGACGTAACGCCGCGCTCGATGGTGGCTTCGAAAGCTGGCTCCGTGACTGAGGAAGACAATGCGTCGTTGGTGCCGACTTGCCAGAGGACGAGGTCTGGCTTGGTTCGTTCCAGTTCCGCGTCAAGCCGCGCAAGAGTACGATCGGCGGTTTCGCCGGCTATGCCGGCGTTGACGACTTTAACGTCCACACCCGGAAACCTGAGCTCGAGAGCCGACTCAAGTTGGGCCGGGTAGGAAAACGCCGGCGAAGATGCGCCGATCCCTTGCGTCGAGGATGAACCGATCGCCAGGACATGCACAGGCAGCTTTGCCCGTAAGCGCGCCGCTGTCCGTTTTAGGGGGCCGGACGCCTTGAGACGGACCGGGGCTGCGGAGCACAGGCCGCGCCCCCGCTGATCGGCTGCAAGAGCAGAGCAAGGCATCGTCAGCCCCATCAGAATCAAGGACTGCAAGAAAGCCCGTCGGGGCCAGACAACGGCTCGGGCGTCGCGCCAGCCGCGTCGGCTGAAGCTTGAGATCGGCATGTACAGCTCACGTTTCTTTGCACAGTCCATCGGCCCAACCCCGCGAAAGCTATGGCGAACAAGGGAAGGCCGAGCCTCACCTGGTTCGAAACGAGGGCAAAGCGGACGCCCTAAATTATCATAAGGGCGGGTCTCTGAGGAACCCACGCCCTAGAAATCGGGTCCTCCCAGAGCTGCTTTTGATCAGACGCCACCTGCCTGATTTTCTGCCGCCTTGGTCAAGGCTCCTGTGGAGCCTGGCTTGCTCCATTGACGACGACCCGATCCCCTGCCTTGAGCGCACCGCCCCTGATTTCGACGAAGGCGCCGTCGTCGAGACCTGGCTTCACATCAACGGGCGTCATCGCGCCATCGCGCCAAGCCCACACGCGCGCCCATCCAGCCGACGGCGGCGGAAGCGACGCGCCCTCCCTGGGGCTGTATTGCAAGCCGCGGCTCGGAACGCGCAGCGCATCCTCCCGCCGGTCGAGCTCTATACGCACCCTTGCCGCCGCGCCGGGCGGCGGGGCAGAGGGCAGTGTCGGCGCTTCGACGACAATCCTCGCGCCCTCTTCAGTGGGCATGGCCGTGCGTAATTTGCCCGCGACTTGTTGCGAGGGATCGCCCGCGAAGGTCGTCGTCACTGGGGCGCCGGGTCGCGCCTGCAGAGTCGCTCCCGCCTCAGGGACGACGTCGATATGCAAGGCTCTGTCAGTCCCCGCGACTCCGAACAAGGTTTCGCCCGCGCTAGCAGCGCGGCCGTTCTCCATCCGGCTCCCCCTGATCATCCCTCCGGAGGGTGCGACGACCGGCGCGCCCTTCTCCTGCGCAGCGCGTAGCGTCACTTCGCGCCGGCTCGTGAGGGCCTGGGCCCGCGCCAGGCGCGCCTTGGCGCGCGCCGCCGCCGCGCGAGTTTTCGCCGATGTCGCGTGTTCCAGCGCGGCGGCGCTGTTGCGCTGCGCGGCCTGTGCGGCTGCGAGCGCTCTGCGCGCGCGGTCGACCTCTGCCTGGCGGTCAGGCGGAATGATCCTGGCGCAGACCCGCCCGGCTTCGACCTGGTCGCCATCGCCGCACGCGACGGCCTCGATCCTTCCCTCGACAGGCGCCGCCGCCTCGACCAGCGGCGCGGCGACGACGGCGCCCGTTAAATCAACAGTGCGGACAACATTGCCGCGCTCGACTGTCGCGAGTTCGGGCCGCGCCTTGCGCAGCGTCTGCCAATAAAGCGTCCCGGCAGCGGCGACCGCCACGACGAGCGCGGCGCTCGCGGCGAGAGGCGCGTAGCGGCGCAATCGAGACGGCGGGGCGACAGCAACCTCTGGCTCGGGCCGCGTCTTCGGGCGCTTGTGGCGCTCGGTCCACCATTTCTCGAGCTCCATGACAACGAGCAGCGACGAACCCGCGGCGAGCAGCGCGCCCCATTCCGCGACTGTCGGCGGCCAGATGCGCAGCGTGTCGGCGAGCCCGGGAACATGCGAGGCCGCAAGGTGAATGACCTGCGCGCCGACGATGCTGGCGATGAGCAGCGGACTGGAGAAGAGCCCCCTGTGGAAGAGGGAGTGATGTTCCGAGCGCGCATTCAACGCCTGGAAATTTTCGAAGATGACGAAGAGCAGAAGCAGCAGGTTGCGGGCGTGGCTGGTCTCGTAGCCTTGCGCGATAAGCCAGTAAAACAGGCCAAAGCCGACGCCTGCCATGACGAGAGCCGAATAGACGTTGCGGGTGATCATCACGCGGTCGAAGATCGGCTCCTCCGGCTTGCGCGGCGGATAGGTCAGCTCGTCGCCCTCGGGCTTCTCGGCGGCAAGCGCGACATGCTGAACGCCATTGGTGACGAGGTTGAGCCACAGCAATTGCACGGGCAGCAGCGGCATCGGCAGGCCGGCGGGGATTGCGAGCAGGAAGAGCAGCAGTTCAGCGGCGCCGGTCGAAACCAGAAGGAAGATGACCTTGCGGATGTTGGCGTAAGCGACGCGGCCTTCCATCACTCCGCGCACGATCGACGCGAAATTGTCGTCAGCGATGATGATGTCGGCGCTTTCCTTGGCGACGTCGGTGCCCTGCTTGCCCATGGCGACGCCGACATGCGCATGCTTGAGCGCCGGCGCGTCGTTGACGCCGTCGCCTGTGACCGCCACGAAATGCCCGTTGCGCGCCAGCGACAGGACGATCGCAAGCTTCTGGATCGGCTCGACGCGGGCGTAGATGCGGGCGCGCTCGGTCAACGCGTCGAGCGACGCCTCGCCCGCTTCTTCGGTGCGCCGCACCTCGTCGCCCGTCACGACCTGGTCCGGCGAAAAAGCCATGCCCGCCTCTCTGGCGATGGCCGCGGCCGTGCCGGGAGAGTCGCCGGTCACCATCGCCACGGCGATTCCGGCGTCGCGGCAGGCGCCTATGGCGCGCGGGACTTCCGGCCGCAGCGGGTCATGCATGCCGACGAGCCCGAGAAAGACGAGGTTTTCCAGATGGCGCGGGCCATAGCCGAGGTCCGGCTCCGGGGCGATCTCGCCTTCCGCGAAGGCGAGGACGCGCAGACCTCTGGCCGAGAGCGCGTCCTTCTGGCGCCAGAGCGGGTCGCGGTCGATTGGGACCAGCGCGCCGCTGACATCCATGCGGCCGGCCATGGCGATGAGCGTCTCCGGCGCGCCCTTGGCGAAGACGCGCACGGCTGCTTTCTCCTCGTGGAGATGGAACGACGCCGCATATCGGAGGTCGGGCTCGTAGGGGATGCGCTTCACCAGCGGATAGCGCGCTTTCAGATCTCATGCGCAACGCCGCTTCTGTGCGCGGCGACGAGCAGGGCGACGTCGACCGTGTCGCCGACGCCCCTGATCTCTTCCTTCTCGCGCCGGATCTCCGCCTCATTGGGGAGCGCCGCCGCCCGCAGCAGCGCCGCGAGCAGGAGATCGGCCGGCTCGTTCGGCGCCGCGCCGCGGAAAGAATAGGACTCGACGCCCTCGCCGGGTTGCAGAGAGAGAATTGAGCCGTCCGGCAGGACGACCTCGGTGACGGTGAGTTCGTTACGGGTGAGCGTGCCGGTCTTGTCGGTCGCAATCAGGGTGCAGGAGCCAAGCGACTCCACGGCGGCCATCTTTCTTACGATCACATTCGCCTTGGCCATGCGCCGCATGCCGATGGCCAACGCCACGGCGATCGCCACCGGAAGCCCTTCTGGAATCGCCGAGACGGCGAGGCCGACCGCCATCATGAAGAGCTCGACGAGCCCCATGTGGCGCAGATAGCCAATCACCATGAGCAGAGCGACAGCGGCCCCGACGAGAAACGCGATGAGCGTCGAAAACCGCTCCATCCGGATGATGAGCGGCGGCTGCGAGGCCGACGGCTTAGCGAGCTCGCCGGCAATCTTGCCAACCTCCGTCGCAAGACCGGTCGCCGTCACCTCGCCCACGCCGCGCCCGCGCGTGACCATGGAGCCGGCGAAGGCCATGCCGTCACGCTGTCCCTCTTTCGCCGCTGTTGGCGCCTGCTTCTTCACCGGAAGAGATTCCCCGGTCAGCAGGGATTCGTCGCAGCGCAAATCGACGGCTTCGATCAGTCGCAGATCTGCGGGCACGCGGCGGCCGGCCTCGAGCAATACGACGTCGCCCGGCACGAGATCTCGCGCGTCGATTTCCTGCTGGACGCCGTCGCGCAGGACGAGCGCGTGCGGCTGATCCTGCTGGCGCAGCGCGGCCGCGGCCTGACCCGCGGAATATTCCTGAACCGCGCCGATGATCCCGTTGATGATCAATACGACGCCGATGAAGGCGGCGTCCTTCGCGTCGCCGATCACCATTGCGACGGCCGCGGCGGCGACGAGAATATAAATCAGCGGACTGAGAAACTGTCTGAGGAAGACTGCCGCAAAGGAGGGCGGTCGCGCTTCTAGTAATGTGTTCGGTCCAAACTGGGCGAGCCGCGCACGCGCCTCGAGGGTTGTCAGTCCCTGCATGATGCTCCTGATTCATTGCGCCGCCGCCGTCGCCTGCTTGGCCGTTTGTGAAGGGGCTCCGCTACAGTAGAACGTGCCCCTTAAATCATCTAGGCATTGCGCGAGACTTTGGACGGGCGGGCATGATCCGAAGGGTCCGCTGAAGATTCGGCAGCGAAGGCGCGAAGCTCCTCACGCACCCTGCCTTGTCTCGTTTAAGACGCCTGCCAAATGATCGGGTGACGCCACGCTTGAGAGCAAATAGGGAAACGCGATACCGGAAGGCCTCCCCAGATACCTATAGCTGCTATAGACTGGGCGGCGGTTGCTCCCCGCTCGCCTGCGCGCTTACTATCACTTTTTCCGTGACGGCTTGAGCGCGCTGCCGCGTCCAGAAGCGCGGTTGAGGTCGAGCATCGCGTTGTGAGTTGCGCTGCTGTTCAGGAAAAAAATCATGCCGTTGGAGAGATCGAAGGTGGGTAGACTGAATTATCAGCACCTTTACTACTTCTGGATCGTCGCCAAACACGGCAGCATCACACGCGCCTCGGAAAAGCTCAGGCTTTCGCAGCCGACGATCAGCAGTCAGCTTTCGGCCTTCGAGAAGTCGATCGGCTCCCAGCTCTTCGACAAGGACGGCCGCAGACTGACCCTGACGGAAGCGGGACGGCAGGTGTTCAGCTACGCCGAGCAAATCTTTCGGCTGGGTGAGGAGCTTTCGGCGTCGCTCGACGACCGCGACGCCGCCAATCGTCTGCGCCTCAACGTCGGGGTCGTGAATTCGCTGCCCAAGCTGGTCGTTTATCAGCTGGTAAAGCCCGCCTTCGGTCTCGACGAACCGATCCGTATGATGTGCTACGAGGACAAGCGCGAGAGACTGCTGGCAGAACTGGCGCTGCACGGGATCGATCTCGTGCTGTCGGACGCGCCGGCGTCCTCGGCGAGCGGCTCCCGGGTGTATAACCATCTGATCCGCCAATCGACGATTTCGGTGTTTGGCGCGAAGGAAACGGCGGCGCGCTACCGCCGCAATTTCCCGCTTTCTCTGCATAATGCGCCGTTTTTGTTGCCGACGACCAATATCGAAATTCGCAGATCGCTCGACGAGTGGTTTGAAGATCGAAAAATCAGGCCCGAAATCGTCGCTGAAGTCGAGGATAGCGCACTGCTCAAGACCTTCGCCGAAGATGGGATTGGGCTCGTTGTCGCGCCAACCATCGTCCGAGAGACCGTCGAGCGGCAATATTCGCTCGAATTCGTGGGCGAGATCTCGGACGTCGTCGAACAATTTTACGCGATCACCACGCAGCGCAAGGCGCGAAGCTACGCCATCGTCGCCATCCTCGCGATGCAGGGCGGTCTGGCTGACGCCCCTGAGCCCGACGACACGATCACAGTCGTCGCTGAGCCGGATGAAATATGAGGTACGCAAGCCCCTTTCTCCCCTGGAAACATCCCGCACGCAACGTCCTTGACGAGCGGGCGGGATGAGCGCTCTTTATTCCGCCGGCCGCAATCCGACGTCCGCTATGGGCTCTTCACTACTGCTGTCTTTCCTGGCCTTCTCACCATTTGCGCCGTTGCGTCTGTTCCGCTCGCGGAAGAGACCATTGAGCGCGTCCCAATCCAGCACCAGCTCGCCGCCGTCCGCTCTGAGATCCTTCTCCCAACTGGCGAGGAGATCAAGGCAGGCGTGATCGATATAGCTGAGTTCGTGCACCTTTAGGTGAACGCGGGCGCCATGAGGCAATTGCTCGAAGGCCGCGGCGAGAGTTGGCAGGCGTATAAAGGTGGCAGCGCCTTCGAGCCGGATCACCGCCATGCCGTTACTCTCTTCAATGGTGATGTGAAGGTGCGAGAAGGTGTAGAAGAGATGCGCGACGGCGAGGCCGACGCCGACAGCAATTCCCGTCAATATATCGGTAGCCACCACCGTCACCAGCGTGGCCGCATAAATGCCGAGTTCGATGCGATCTTCGCGCCACAGGAATCGCAGGAAGCCGAACTTGATGAGGCTGAGGCCCGCATAGACCAGCACCGCCGCCAGACTTGCGACGGGAATGAGACGCAGGACGTCGGGCGCGAGCGTGATCAACAGCAGAATCCACACACCATGCAGAATGGTGGAGAGCCTTGTCCGACCGCCGGCCGCGACATTGGCGGAGCTGCGCACGATCACGCCGGAGATGGGCAACACGCCCAGCGCGCCGCAAAGCACGTTGCCGGCGCCCTGCGCGACGAGCTCCCTGTTGTAACGCGTGCGCGGCGTGCGGCGCTGCATCGTGTCGACAGCGGTCGCCGTGAGGAGAGATTCCGCGCCGGAGACGAAGGCGAGGGAGAGGGCCGCGAGCCACAGCCCGCCTTCCCCAAGCCGGAGGAGCGACTGCGGCGACGGCGGTGAAATGGCGGCGAGGAGATCGTCCGGCGCGGGAACGAACTTGATGTCTGCGCCGAACAACCACGCCGCAAAGGTCGCCAGCCCGACGCCGAGCAGCGGCGCGGGCAGGAACGCAAGCCGTTTCGGCGCAATGCGCGGCCACAGCAGGATCACGCTTATTGTGAGCATACCGAGCAGCGCCGCCGCGCGATGCGCGTCCATGGAGACGCCTTTCCAAATCGCCGCTGGCAGCGACCACAGATTGACCACGCCCGAGAATTCGCGCCCGACGCCGGGCGGCGTGTCATCGACCATAACGTGAAACTGCGACGCGAAGATCAAAAGACCGATGCCCGCGAGCATTCCCTGAATGAGCGCCGGCGAGACCGCGCGAAACACGGGTCCAAAGCGCAGCGCGCCAGCAGCGATCTGGATCAGCCCCGACAGAACCACGACCAGCGCGAAGGCTTCGAAGCCCAGATCGCGAATGAACACTGCCGCCATGACCGCGGCGCCGTTCGCCGCGCCGCTCACCTGGAGGGAACAACCAGAGAGCAGCCCGACCACGACGCCGCCAATCACGCCGCTGATGAGGCCAACCGCCGCCGCGCTTTCAAATGGGTACCCCGCCACGAGCGCCAAGCCCATGGAGAGCGGCAGCGCGACGAGCACCACGACGAAGGACGCAAAGACGTCCTCCTTTATCGACACGAGACGCGATTGAATCGCGCTGGAGACAAGCATGAAAGTTTCCCTTCATTGATTTTCGCTCCGCCCGCGTTAGTCCACGACGCGGCTGTCGCTTCTCGCCTCGCGCCGCTCCTGCGGGAGGGAGCGGGAAATCTGGTCGGGCTTCGGGCAATTGTCAGGTTGCGATTTGACGGAAGGTCTGGGCGTCATCAGCCCGCAGAGAAAGCAATGGCCCGGCGCGCCGTCCATAAATGGTTCTGCCGCCAGGACCGGCTGACTCAATAGGCCTACGGCGATCGAAATGATCAGATAGGGTTTGATCACGCGACGATCCTCCTTTTGCAGCCCAGGGATCCTTGTGGCTGGTTCGGTAGCGAAGGAGATGTCACAGAAGGTTCGTCTTGGGTAATTCAAAATTTCTAAAGCTGTTATTCGACGCCGATGAATCGCTGGGCTAAGACTGGTTTCGGATTTTTTTACTTTCCAGCGCTATGGCGCGGCGCATACGCTGCTGATGATCTCGACAGGCTCCGGAAGCAGCCGCATTGGGGGCGCATATAGCGAGCGACCATGCCGCCGACCGAATTGAGCTACTCCGTAGCGACGGAGCGCCGGTCGTCTACTTCCCGGCGTCCTTGCCAGTGTATCGCCGCATCTGGTGTCAGGTGGAGATCATGGCGCTTTATCTGCAGGATGGTCCGTTGACGCGCATCAGAGTGAAGGGCGCCGATGAGGAAATGCTCCTCCAGACCGGCGTCGCGACGGCGCTCGCTTCCATTCAGGCTTGTGAGTTTTCCGCGGGCCCTCTGAAGTCGCGCCTGACGGCGCCAGTTGAAAGTCTGCAGGGTTTCGACCAATTGGCGTCCGACTGTTTTCCGTGTGAACGAAAGACATTCCCAGAGATTGACCTTTGCTCCGGCTAAAGGTCCGCTTCCATGAAAGCGCCAACCACTGCGCGGTCCACGGTTGGAAACTGCGCCTTGAACGCTAGCTCAAGGGAAGACCAAGTGGAGGAGAAGATGCTCCGCAAGTTGATTATCTCACTGTTTGGACTTGTCATGGTTCAGGTGATGGCGCCGGCTCCTGCCTCTGCAATCGAGAACCATCTCTCAGAGGCGATCGTTCACGCGCGGGAAGCCGTCGCCGCTGGACGCGAAGGCAAGCCAAACGCTCTGGTCCTGCATGCGACAAACCCCCTAGAACACGCAAACGCGGCGCAACGCGAACGCCCCAGTGCCCACGTGAAGAAGGCGATCGCCCGGCTGCATGAAGCGATTACATTTGGCAAGGCGAAACGTCGCGCGGCCACCACCATCGCGGACCGGGCGCTGCAAGAGCTGGAACGCGCGCCACAGTGAAAGACTCGAATGCCGACGCTTCAAACCGCCCACCCAAATTGCGGCAGCGTTGCTCAAAGCGCAAACGTGAGTGTGGCAAGAACAGTGAGTCCCGTTAGGGCGAGGAGATACTCGTGGCGGCCCCATGTCGCTTCATGAGGGGGCCTGCGCCGCCGTTCGCCCCATTTCCAAGGACGGGCATCCTGCTGCGCTTCCTCATCGACGATGGTGCGCAGCAAGTATGCCAATGGGACGAATAGAAGCGCGATCACGGCGCTCCAAAACTCAGGGCCAGAGAGCACCAAAACCTCCTTCTCTCGATACGGAAAAAGTCTTCGATTCCGTCGGTGGTTCCCCATCGGAGCTCCAATTTCGGCGCCTGCCGGAGAAAGCGCTTTTTGGCGTTTGCCTGCCTAGGAGATCGAGCGTCTTCTGGATGGTTGCTTCGATCTTTCGAATTGCAGCCACGCACGTAAAGCGGCGGCACGCCGAGGGGCCACGCCGCGAGCGACGAAAAGACGACTTGGCAAGTGGCAGTGTGAGTTCGAAAGTCGCCCTACGGCTTTCTTGTGGAAGGTTTTTGGCGGGCTCAAATCTCAAAGGGATTTGCGGTATACCCCGAGAGAGCCTGGCTCGTCAGCTTTAGAGAGGCATTGCGTTTTTTGAGTGGGCTGGTTTTGTTTTGACCACGCTTGCTACGCTGCGCGAATGCTGGCGCCCCTACGAGGAAGCAGTTGAGATGGAGGAAAGGATAGGACAGGTTGTCCTGTTATTGGCCATGGCGATGATCGTCGCCATTGCCGCGCGACGGATAAAATTGCCGTATACCGTCGGGCTGGTGGTTGTGGGCGGGATTCTGACGCTCTCCGATACGGACCTCGGGCAGCACCTTACTCACGATTTGATCTACGATTTGATACTGCCGCCTCTCCTTTTCGAGGCCGCTCTGAACATTCCCTGGCGCGAGCTGCGACGGGATGCTCCGCCACTCTTATTCCTTTCGATTTTCGGAACAATCATTGCAGCGGCGGCAGTGGGCGCGGGAATGAGCTGGTTTCTCGGATGGCCGATCACATCCGCGCTCGTCTATGGGTCGTTGATCGCCGCGACCGACCCCGTGGCGATTATTGCGATGTTCAAGGACAATGGCGTTCATGGGCGGGTGCGTCTGCTTGTGGAGGCTGAAAGCCTCATGAACGATGGCGCGGCGGCCGTTCTCTTTGCCGTGACTCTGGGATGGGCGCAGGCGGGAAGCCTCGAGCAGGTGGGCTGGGAGACAGCGGCCACGCTCGCGCGCATCGTCCTTGGGGGCGTCGGCGTAGGGATTGTCTGTGGCGGCGCGGCCATCCTTCTCGCGGGGCGGGCCTCGGAGCACCTGGTGGAAGCGGCTTTGACGACAATCGCCGCCTTCGGTTCTTTTTTGGTCGCCGAGCATTTGCACGTTTCGGGAGTGCTGGCGACCGTCACGGCGGGCCTTATGATGGGAAACCTCGGCTTGTTGAGCGCCGAGGGCAAAAGCTATCTCACCCGAAAGGGCCGCGAATTCGTGGTCTCGTTCTGGGAGTATGCGGCTTTCGTGGCAAATTCGTTCGTGTTCCTGCTGATAGGCGTGGACGTCGCCGGCGCCCCGTTCCAATCATACGGTCCCAAGCTCCTCGCCGGAGGAATTCTCATCGCTCTTATCGGGCGCGCCCTAGCGGTCTATCCGATCAGCCTGGCCTTTCTGCCGTCGCGCTGGATCATCGCTTTTCCTGAACAGCATGTTCTGTGGTGGGGAGGGCTCCGTGGCGCCCTCGGGCTCGCGCTCGCGCTCTCCTTACCGGCTGCCCTGCCCCTGCGCGACGAAATCGTCGTCGTGACCTTTGGCGTGGTTGGCTTTTCGATCGTTGTCCAGGGCCTCACCATGCCGATCCTACTGCAACGGTTTGGCTTCCTGCCGAAGAAAGGCGGTGAAGCCGAGGACGGGCGTTCAAGGCCTGGAGCCTCGCCCTGAGGCCATTGCCTGGCCGGGTTCGGGTCACTAATCTTCTCTCCTGCGGCGTAATTTCGATTCTAACGGGCGATGGGAAGCTAAGGCCGCCATGCGTGAGCGGATCGATGCGATAGACTTTTGGCGCGGCGCGGCGCTGGCCACAATCTTCATCAACCACATTCCCGGAAACGTGCTGGGAAACCTGACCCCTCGCAATTTCGGTTTCTCCGACTCGGCGGAAGCCTTCGTTTTCCTTTCAGGCCTCTCGGTCGTAATCGCCTATAAAAGACGATTTGAATCACGGGACCTTGTCCGTGCTGTTTCGTCGGTCCTGAAACGGGCGCTCCGCCTCTACCAGGTCCACCTCATCTTGACGGTCACAGCTCTGCTTCTTTTCGGGGTTACAGCCGCGGTTACCGGGCAAGAGGCGCTCCTCGCCGAACATGGGCGCGGAACCCCTTTCTCGGACCCGCTGAGAGGCATGATCGGGGTTCTGATGCTCACGCATCAAATCGGCTATTTCAATATTTTGCCGCTCTACGTCGCACTTATGCTACTCGCGCCCGCGCTGTTTGTCGTCGGACTGCAGTCTCCCTGGAAAATGCTCGGATTGTCAGCGGCACTATATGCCGCAACACGGGCGCTCGGCGTTAACGTGCCCTCTTGGCCAGACGAAGGGTTTTGGTACTTCAATCCGCTCGCATGGCAATTGCTGTTCGCTCTGGGGATGTTCTGTGGTTTCACCACAGCGCAGCGCGAAGCTGCTCTTGGTCGGCTGATTTACTGGTTGGCGCATCTCTTTACGCTTATCGCGGCGATCATCGTCTCGAACGGGTTGGGGCTCATCCCCGGTCTGGTTGACGCAGCCGGGGAATATCTCGACTGGGATAAAACTCAGCTCGGCGCGGTCCGTATCGTTGATTTCTTGGCGCTGGCCTACGTCATATACTTCTCAGGCGTAACAATGCGGCTACAGGGAACGCGTCTCTATCCTGCGGTGTCACTTCTGGGACGACACGCTCTGCCGGTCTACTGTTTAGGGAGCGTGTTCAGCGCCGTTGGTCAAATCCTGAATGAGACTTGGATGGCTTCGCCGTTCCTTGACGTCCTATTCGTCGCTCTCGGCCTCAAAGGCCTCTATTCGGTCGCGGCCCTGCTGGAAAGGCGCTCGCGCACGCGTTTTGCGATCGCCTGATCATCGCGCTCGGCGCGTCAAAATGCATGGGGACGCCAATGCGTCAGCGACGCAGCCAAATTCCCGGTTCAAAGTTTTCTCGCCACGTAGACAATCACAAAGCCGATGATAGCCATGTAAACTACGAACTTCAGCAGCAACACCGCGAATCCGGCAACGCTGCTTTCGGTTGGCAACCCGAGAGAGTTCGAGTGGGAGGTTGCCCCCATGGAGAGAGAAATTGGCTTCAACGGCGAATTCGCTGTTCGCGGCTCGAGAGAGCATGAGGCCCGGCGGCAAAGGCGGCGGTGATTGGTGAAATGCATCCTGCATGGGTCACGGCCCGTTTGACGCCGACAAGCTGGATTCCATCAAATCTCTACTTCTTATCCCTCACAGGGCGATCTTGATCGTAGTCGTAATGGTTATTATCGATGCTTGGACTATCAGGAGCGCTCAGTCCGTAATGAACTTCCCGTAATGACCTTCGCCTTCTTGCATGTGGCGATAGCAGCAACCCGGAAGGTACCAAGGCCGCCCGGCTCGGGTGCGAAACCGGACAGCCTTCTGACTTCTCAACAGCTTCCGCCGCCGGGCACCCACCAAGCATAGGACCCGGAGAAGTGTGGGAAGGGTATCTGGGCGTTCCGGTCAGTCAAACAAGTGGTCATGTCGATCATCTTTTGGCTTGGCCTGGGGAACCGCGCGATCAGACTTCGAGTTGTCTCATTGGCCGCAAAGGACGCTCGACAACCACACGTTGGCACTCGACCCAAATGCGGCTAGGAGGTTTGGCAGGTGAAGCTCGGCGACATCAGAAGTTGAGAGGGTCGGAGAAGCGTGAGGGCTCGGGTGCTACCACGTCGGGGCTGCGACTGCTCTCACGATTCCGCATCTGACAAAAAGATCGCGAGCCGAACCGGTATCAAGAAAGAAGCGCGTGAAGTGCCGACGCTAGCGATCGCCGCGATGCGCTTGCCAGGTTTCATGTCGGTATATGTCTGCGCCCGGAATGCCGCTGAGCGAGCGGGGCGCGTTGTGGAACACGCCGACGCCGGGATACCCGGCTCCCCGAGGAGAATGCTAATGGCGCTTAGGAGGCAGATCCATGAAGAGCTAAAAGCGTTTCTGGCCGAAGCCGACTTCGCCAGGACGGGCGCGCTCATCACAGATCTTGATGGAACCGCGGTGCATGAATTCGAAGGGCGTGTCGTCATCCCTGATACAGTCGCTCGCGGCTTGAAGCGCCTCAACGATCTCGGCCGGCCGATTGTGCTGAATACGTTACGGTTTCCGCTGAATGTTATCCGCACCTTCGGGCGGGAGTGGTATGCAATCACAAACGCGCCGCTCCCCATCGTGTCGCTCAACGGCAGTGTCGCCGGTTATCTCAACAAGAATGCGGTTGATGAAATCGTTTTTGAGGAACTCGAAGCGTTTCCGCTCGAACAGCATGAAATCGATGAGCTGCTTATAGGGGTGCGCGGATTACTCGAAAATGGCGTCAACGAACTGCTCGTCTTCTACTATGCGCGGGACTGGAGAGTCGGGGAAACGATCTGGACGCCCGTCAAGGAGAAAGTCCCGCATCTACGAGCGAAATACGCGAGCGCATCGTCGATCGAATGTGCGCCGTTTGAGGATCTTCGGGCTGCTCTACTGGCGCGCGACCTCTGCATGATCTTTCTGTTGGTGGAAGCTTCTCAGGATCGTTTGATGGCCTATCAGCATGCCAAGCGATCGAATTTTGTGACGCGTCGGGGCGTCGATAAATTGTACGGCGTGCGCGCCGTCGCAAAGCGGCTCGGGGTCGACCTGCAAGCCTCAGTAGGCTGCGGCGATACGGCCATGGATTCATTCCTCTCTGGCGTCGGCCTCGCCGTTCATGTCGGTTCAACGGATCTCGAATATAAGGGATTGCTGCGAACCGTGCAGATTGCAGGTTCGCACGAACTCGGCGAGCTGCTGTTCCGCCTTGCCGGACTGGAGAGCGAGGCCCCCCAATGAGCGCGGCGCAAGAGTCGGCAATCACTTCGAGGAAGGCGCGATCCTATGCGATTAAAGTCATCGAGCATCACTTTGGATCGAAGCCGAAGCGCGTAGTGGCGCGCGCCGGCGGCCTCAGCAATTTCGTGTTCGAAGTCCATCATGAGCTGGGCGATTTCATCGTCCGGATGAACGCCGATCTGGGAAAGCTGAAGGATTTTCTCAAAGAGCAATGGGCCGTCACCAAGGCTAGCGAAGCCGGCGTGCCCACGGCGAAGATCCTTGAGGTCGGCACCGACATTATCGGAATACCCTATATGATTCTCCCTAAGGTCGCGGGACTTGAAGCGACTCATCATCCTGAACGCTTGAGGATCCTGCGCGAAATGGGCCGTCTGACGGCTCTCATTCACTCTGTCAAGACGTCGAGCTTTGGCCATACGTTCGACTGGTCGGGCAATCAACTCTCGCGCAACGAGAACTGGAGGGAATATCTCAACACAGAATTGAAGGCCGATGCGCGGGTCCAGCTGCTCGATCAGCTGAAGATGCTCACGGGGGATCAACTTAAACGCCTGCGTTCGGTCGTTCGTCAAATGGAGCGCTGGGATCCAACACCCGTCCTCAACCATGGTGATATGCGGTTGAAGAATGTGATTGCCGACTCGTCCGGGGCAATCACGGCGGTGATTGACTGGGAATGCTGCGCCTCAAATGTGGCACCCTATTGGGATCTTTCTTTAGCGCTTCATGATCTTTCGGTCGACGCCAAGCAAGAGTTTCTCTTGGGCTATGGCCTGATGGAGAATCAGGTTCGCGAAATGGCGCCGATCATCAAAGCGATCAATATCATAAATTACGTGCCTTATGTGGAGCGGGCCGCCTCAGACGAGGATTTCGCGCGGCTCGAACATTATCGCACGCGCTTGTCTGGTGCGCTTGATCTGTATTCGCTTTAGTCGACCCGAGAAGCAGCGAGTATGGGGTCGCTTGTGATTCCTCTCGACTGGTGATTCAGTCCGGGACTCGGGACGAATAGTCCGGAGCTTTTTCAAGATGACGCTGGATCCGTCATCGTTATTTTGCAGCGTTATCGAGTGCTTGTCTCTGATGGGCCGTGCGGACGCACCTCGCCGTAGAACAAGGTTGGGGAGCGCCCACAAGACCACTTGCAGGGAGGTACTATCTCGGCTCCATCCATGTTGTCGGGAGCCATCTTGGGTGGGTCTGTTTAACTCTCGGTGCAAGGGGCGGAAATTGCGCGCTCTCTTGAGGTGCGGCACGTTGCGGGATGGAAAAGGCAGCGCACGGGCGCCCCCGCTAATTTGACGATCCTGGCGGTCGAGCGGGATGAGACGAGTTCAGTAGTTTCGTTGAGAGGCGGGTTACGCAATATGCACTCATTTTCAGGTTCGATCGCGTTCTCGGCATAGCTCATACCGACGAACACTTCGCGATCTTCCAGCGCAAGACACGCCTGTAGAACTTCAGGCTCAGATAACGCGCTGGCGTTGCCGAATGTCCCGGTTCAGCACCCCTGAGACAATTTTGGATCGAGGAAGGGAGGGTTTCTGGCTCATCGTAGCGCTTAAGGAGCGAAGATGAGACAGAAGAAAACCGTGCCCGGCAAGCCGCCGGCGGAAGACATGATCCGGGATATTCGCCGCGACACGCGTCGGCACTCGAACATATTTGCGGCGCGCATATCACCCTCAGACGCTGGGAAAGATTGAGCGCTGGCATCAGACGCTGAAAAACAGAGTCTTGCTGAACAACTATTATCTACCTCTTGAACTGGAGGCCGAGATCACCGCCTTCTCGGAGAGCTACAATTACTGTCGTCTGCATGAGAGCCTGAACAACCTCACGCCGGCAGCCGTCTACTTTGGACGAGGTCAGCAGATCTTGGAGGAAAGGGAACGGATCAAAAAACTCACTATCCACAATCGTCGCTTGCAGCATCAGCTGAAAGCCGCATAATGCAACCTGCAACCGAGTGAGCCAGAGCCTCCGCCCGAAAAAGCCAAAAGTGTCTCAACCATCTGACGACGGACAACCTGGGCCGAGGCTTCGACAAAGGAGCGGTATCGCCGTTCGCTGCGGGCTAGCCCCATTTCGGTGCGCTTGCGCGCGGTGATGTCCTGCACCTCGATGATGGTGCCAACTGGTCTGTCACTTTCCAGAATAGGGCTGGCGGTGTAGTCGACGGGGTAAAGGTGCCCGTCCTTGTGAACGAAGACCTCCTCGCCCTGCATCTGGGCCCGTTCGGGGAAGGCACGGTCGATGGCGCACTCCTCCAGCGGGAAATGCGAGCCGTCCGGCCGCGTATGATGAATCACGTCATGTAGCGGGCGGCCTCCCACCTCGGCCAGCGTGAACCCGGTCAGGTTCTCGGCCGCCGGATTCATGAAAACGCATTGCTGCCGCTCATCCATGATGAACAACGCGCCCGCAGGGACCGAAGGTCGGCTTCGCAGTCAACAGAGGTCCGCGATGCTGGTGGTTCATAGGGCATAGCACGAGTTAGCCTAACGGAAAGGGACAGCTTTGCAACTCTGTTCAGCGCCGCCATGCTTATCTCTCACGCTGGCAACCTCTTCGCCGTCCACCGGTAGCAATGGACGTGCGGAAGCCCCTACCGCACGGCCGAGTTGCGTCTGGACGGCTTCGAGCAGGTTCTGCAGGATATGAAAGCGATCGGCGATTTCCTGCGCCTGCGGCGCGCCTTCAGAAAGCAGCTCGATCACAACTCCCCTAGTCGCGCCGCTGATGAGGCCAACCGCCGCCGCGCTTTTGAATGGATAGCCCGCCACGAACGCCAAGCCCATGGAGAGCGGCAGTGCGACGAGCACAACGGCGAAGGACGCGAAGACGTGCTCCTTGACTGAGACAAGACGCGTTTTGATCGCGCTGGAGACAAGCATGAACGGCTTTCTCTCGAGAGATCGAGTCGCACTTCCCGACCTAGTTCGAGACCTGGCTGTCACTTCTCGCCTCACGCTGCTCGGTCGGAAGAGAACGAGAAATCTGGTCGGGCTTCGGGCAATTGTCAGCTTGAGGGCCCCGGCATTTTCATCCGCCTGCCGACGCTTGCCGCGGCGTTCGAGCAATTGCCTCAGCGCGCCCGCGCTCACCTCCAGGTGCACGATCTGAGCCACATCGACCAACGCCTGCCTGGATCTCCTTGCCAACTGGAAAAAGATCTCAGGGCGGACGGCGGCGAGTTGCTGTTGGATTGCGACGCGCTTCATGGTCTCTTCCGCAAGCGGAACAAACGCAACGGCGCCAAATGGGGAGAAGCATAGAGATAACAGGAGTAATGAAGAAACACCAATAGTGGGGTTAGGACTACGGCCGGCGGAATAAGAGCGTCCATCCCGCGCGGGCGTCAAGGACGATGCGTGCGCGGGATGCTTCCAGGGGAGAAGGCGGCATGAGCACGTTATATATATATATATATGTATATATAGCACGAAGCCCTTCTTCGCTTCGGCGGGTTTGACAACACAAAGTTCGGCGCCCTGCGCCTTGGCCGCTTCGGCTGCGTTCTCGCCAGTGTAGCCCTGATCGATATAAATGAGCTCTACGCTCTCACCCGTCGCCTCCTGCACAGCGGCGGCGAGCTTGCCGACCTCCGCGCGGTCATCGACATTCGCTGGCGTGACATGCAGCGCTAGCAAGTGGCCCAATGTGTCGACCGCCAAGTGTAGCTTGGAGCCGCGTTTGCGCTTGGCGCCGTCATAGCCCGCCCGCGGGCCGCTTTCCGGGGTGGAGCGCAAGGTGCGGCTGTCGATAATCGCTGCCGTCGGCTCTGCGGCGCGCCCGGAGGCAACGCGCAACAAGCCGCGCAGATCCTGCGCAAGCGCCTCGAACACGCCCGCCGCCAACCAGCGCTGCGATTGTTGATACACGGCGGACCAGGGCGGCAGATCGTTGGGCATGGCGCGCCATGCGATGCCGTAGCGCAGAACATAGCGCAGGCCGTTGAACAGCTCGCGGAGAGAATGTTGACGCTGTGGGGCGCCTTCGTCCATCAGCGTGAGATACGGCGCAACCAGCGACCACTCTTCGTCGGTGACATCAGATGGATAAGGTTTGCGAATCGGAGCCATCCGATTCTACTAAGCCAATCAGGCACTAAAGTACATAACACCCTCTAGCCTGACCCCCTGTATTGCCAGGATGGCGCGGTGCAGGATCAGGGATTTGCGGCTCAGAATGAAGCAGCTATTCTTCGATCCGCGCTTCGGCTCGCCGAGGATCTAGCTGGATCTGTTCCGCGGCGTCTTGGATTAGGAAGCTCAAGACTCCTTAGTTGAGATATATGCCATGTGGCTATTCCTGTCCGCGTCGAGCGGGACGAACTTACAAAATCGGCGGCCGGCCTCCGAAAAGCTTACGTTACTTCCCGTGAATGCACCCTGCAGCCTAGTACTCTCATGCCCCGGGCGTCACCTCTTTTTTGGTCAGTCGTGATCTCGACGATTGGCAAAATCCAGCACACCATCGCCAGGATCGCCAGCCACAGCAGACAGCTTTGGCGGCCCCGACGGCCAGCCCCTGTCGGCTTAGGATTGGCTAGCTGGCACACATAGGCGGTTAGCCCCCAGATAGCGGGGGCTCCCCGACCTTTGCGGCAGCTCCGATCAGCGACCGGTCACGCCGCCGCCGATCGCCGCTTCGGTGAGCGACCGGCTTGCGGGGGCTTCCCGGTCGCTCCGTCATCGGCGATTTCGGCTTTCTGCACCTCGGCTTCTAATGATCCTGCTGGAGATTCGGAGCACGAGTGAACGGCCTTGCAAAGGGCAAGGACTCAGGGACGACGAAAAGGTTCAAATGCCCGGTTGAACTGATTTTCAAACACGGGGAGCCGTCGGAAAGAATGGCGAGCGACCACCGGCTGATCTACTTCCAGAGGCAGCGTCACCCGACCGTTCTTGTCAAGCCCGAGCAGAAGACGGGTAAAACAGGTCTCGCAGACGGGCGAAAGGACTATCGACCCGTAGGCGAGCATGACTCGTCGTGATCGGCCCATGAGATGCGATCCGGTGTGTGATCCGCTTGCGTGCAAGGGGTCGTCCGAGCGTCACGGCTGGAGGATGGAATGCCGGTCCACGATATTGACGTCGCCATCATTGGTGCCGGCACCGCGGGCCTCTCCGCGCGGTCCGAAGTAGCGAAGCGGACCGACAATTATCGCGTGTTCGACCCGGGGCCTCTGGGAACGACATGCGCGCGCGTCGGCTGTATGCCGTCCAAAGCGTTCGTCCAGTCCGCATATGATTTTCACCGCCGATTCCATTTCGATCAGCTCGGAATCATTGGCGCCGGAGGCCTTTCGGCGCGGGGCGGCGCGATCCTTGCGGAAGCGCGTCTTCTGCGCGACAGATTTGTCGCGGGCGTGTTGAAAGACATGGAGCCGTGGCGAAAGACGCATCTCGTTCCCCATGCGCCACGATTCACGCCCGAAGGGACCTTGAGCGCAGGGCAACGGGAATTTAGGGCCGGCGCGACGATCATCGCCACGGGAACCCGCCCGCTGGTTCCCTCGGACTGGCGCGCCGCATGCGGCGACAGGATCCTCACGACGGACGATTTTTTCGAACTCGAAGATCTGCCCCGCCGCATCGCCATTGTCGGGCTCGGGCCGATTGGGCTGGAGCTTGGCCAGGCGCTTGGCCGACTCGGCGTCGAGGTGACCGGATTCGATCTCTCGCGAAACCTTGGCGGCGTGTCCGATCCCGCGCTCCTGGACCGGGTCATCGAGGCGATGCGCTCTGAATTCCGCATCGTCTTCAGCGCCGCCAAGCCGGTACGTGGCCCGGGCGGCGTGTCGATGAAATGGGAAGGGGGCGAGACGATGGTCGATTACGTGCTCGTCGCCATAGGACGGCAACCGAATCTCGGCGATCTCGGCCTGGAGCAAATCGGCTTGGAGCTTTGCAAGAATGGCCGACCCGAACTCGATGAGACGCGGCTGAAAGTTCCTGGACACGAAATCTATCTGGCTGGCGACGTGACCGGCCTGCGTCCCCTGCTTCACGAAGCCGCCGACGAAGGGCGAATCGCAGGCTACAACGCGGTTCGCGGCGAAGACGCGCAGTTCCGGCGGCGGACGCAAATGCGCATCACTTTCACCGATCCGCAAATCGCGGAGATCGGCGAAAGCTGGCGCGATCTCGCAAGTCGCGAGGCGGAAATCGCAGTCGGGGCGGCGTCGTTCCAGGCCCAGGGGCGAGCCTTGCTGGCCCGTACCGCCGCGGGCGCTATTCGCGTTTACGCAGAAAAGTCCACGGCGAAGTTGCTGGGCGTCGCAATGTTCGCGCCTGCAGCCGAGCATATGGCGCATCTTTTCGCCTATGCGCTGGAACAGCGCGCCACGCTCCCGGAATTGCTCAGAACGCCTTTTTATCATCCGACCTATGAAGAAGCCCTCCGCACGGCGCTGCGCGGGGCCCTCGCCGAAAGCGTGGTCAAGGCGCAGCCGCTGGAGGAGATCCGCTGTGAAGACGCGCCGGTGGAGGCGGGGCTGGCCTGCGACTGACCGCCGTGGCTGGCGTGAGCGCTGAGGCGCGCGGACCGCGCGCCCCGTCCCTGAGATTACAGTGAAGTTGCCGCCCAGCCGGCCGTGAGGCAGTCAGTCGATATCTCTGATGTTATGCACATTCATGATAATTTTGCGATGCGTTTGAGCATAGGCCAGTGCGACGACGTCTCAGGCTGACGCTTCGAGTGCCAGAGACCGGAAGGCGCTCTATTTAAGTTAGCGCAAAGAGGCAATAGGACGGTGAGTTATGTTTCCCATTCCCAGAAGCGTATTTCTCACCCGCGGCGTCGAGCGACAAGCGCGCGTCATTCGGCAGGCTGATTTCCATCACACCGCGCCGCAGGCTCTTGCGCGCCCCCCCCCCCCCGCGCTGGCGTCGCGGCCATCTTCGCGACCGGTAACTACGACGGCGCCAGAGCCGGGCCGACCAGAGTTTGCTTCAACTCCAGACCTCAACAGGAACGAAGGTCTGTGCGGCCGCGGTCTCCTTCGCCGGCGCGCGTGGACGATCCAGCCAGTTTCCGCGCGAACGCCGTAGCCATTTGAAAATCAGATTGGCGTTTTTCCGTGCCGCCGCGCAACCGTCCGCCACGGACGCGCCAGGCGCCAACGCCTCCGCGACAATCCCCTGCCGTTCTTCAAGGCTCCACGTGCGCCGCTTGACGCCATCCTTCGCCGCCGACAGTTGGTGTCCACCTGTTCGATGGTGGACACCTAACCCACTCCAAATGAGTCCTGGTAGGCGGTCGTCCGATCACGCTTACGTTCGAGCCGTCGTTTCCCATTCCAAAGATTATTGCGTCTTGGCGCCCCCCGCCGGGCCAACGAGACGCATTGCCCCCGGACCGCGGCACGGATCGGTCTCTAATTACCGGATGTGCAGCATGGCCATGCTGACGTCGTCGCGAACTGGGGCGCCGCCGCAGAAGAGGCGCACCTCAGCCAGCAGCCTTTCGAGCAAGGCTTGCGGCTGAAGCGCGCGATAGGTGAAGAACAGAGTGCAAACACGATCAACACCGAAGAACTCTCCCTGCTCGTTCTCGGCTTCAGTTATGCCGTCCGTGTAAAGCAAGAGCCTATCTCCGATCGCCAGCTCCAAGTTCCTCTCTTCGAAGGAGACAACCCGCCGCACGCCAAGCACCAAGCCTTCTGCGTCAAGAGCAATGCACGCCGGATCCTCCGCCCGTAGCAACAACGCGTTGTTATGGCCCGCGTTGGCATATTCCAACGTGCGTGTATCTGGGTGGTATTTTACATAGAACATTGTGAGGAACAGCTCGGCCCTTGTCAGATCGTCGTACAAGAGCTCGTTCATACGGCTCAAGACCTGTGCAGGGCCCACTGACGCACCGTCGGCCTTTTGCGCCTCCGCGCGGAGGGCGCCGCGCATTCCCGCCATGATTAGCGCTGCGCCGACGCTATGGCCGGACACATCGGCAATCACGATATCAGCGGCGCCGGAGTTACGGAAAAAATCGAAATAATCGCCGCCGACGTCATTTGCTGGGACACATAATCCAGCACACTCGACGCTTGGCAGGATTAATGGCGCCTCCGGCAAGAGCGACAGTTGCAGACGTCGGGCGATCGCCAGTTCATTCCGCCTTTCTTCGGCCCGCCGCCTCTCTGTCACATCCGTCTGAATGCCAATATAGTGGGTTACTCTCTGCGCGTTGTCGCGGACGGGCGAGAGGAGCAATTCATTCCAGAACGGGACGCCGCCTTTGCGGTAATTCTTCAATATGATCTCGCAGCTACTCCCCGATGCGATTGCCTGGCGGATTTGTTCCACTGCCACTGGATTTGTGTCCGGTCCTTGCAGCAACCGCATATTGTGATGCAGCAATTCCTCGCGTGTATAGCCTGTGATGCGACTCAATGCCGGGTTGACATAGATAGCTGGGTTATCTTGGGCTCGAGCGTCGGTGATTACAACTCCGACATTTGTGGCTTCGATGGCGCGCTCGCGCACGCGTAAGGCGTTCTCGAAGTCTTTCCGAGCGGCAATGTCCACAATGGCGGCCAGCACCTTAACGCCTTCGTCAGTCTCTATTGGATTAAGACCGATCTCCACCGGAAATTCGGCGCCGTTCTTCCTAAGCGCGAAGAGATCGCGACCAGCGCCCATCGCCCGTGACTGGGGGTTGGCAAAGAACGCGGACCGGAGTCCGGGATGCTGCGCGCGAAAGCGCTCCGGCATAAGCATTTCCACCGCTTGCCCTACGAGATCGTCGCGCGAATAGCCGAAGAGCTGCTCCGCCAAGAGGTTCGCCATCTCGATGCGGCCGTCGCGGCCGACCATCAACATCGCGTTCGGCGCGGACTCCACTGCTTGACGGAAGCGTTTCTCGCTTCGCCGGAGCCCATCTTCCTTTTGCTTGCGCTCTGTAATGTCGACGATCGAAGCGAGCACTCTGATGCCGTCCTCCGTCTCAATGGGATTGAGTCCAATCTCCACCGGGAATTCGGCCCCGTCCCTCCTAAGCGCGTAGAGATCGCGCCCAGCGCCCATCGCCCGCGACTGCGGATCGGCAAAGAACCCAGCCCGGAGGCCGGGATGCTGCGCGCGAAGACGCTCGGGGACCAGCATCTCCACCTTCTTCCCCACAAGCTCGTCACGCGCATAACCAAAAAGCGTCTCCGCCAAGAGGTTCGCCATCTCGATGCGGCCGTCGGGGCCGACTATCAGCATCGCGCTTGGCGCAGATTCCACTGCGCGGCGGAAGCGTATTTCGCTGCGCCGGAGCTCATCTTCCCTTCGCTTGCGCTCCGTGATGTCGACGATTGACGCGAGCACCCAAACGCCTTCCTCCGTCTCAATTGGGTTGAGGCCAATTTCCACCGGAAACTCAGCGCCATCCTTTTTGAGTGCGTAGAGATCCATCCCGACGCCCATGGGCCGAGGGGTCGCATTAGCGAAGAATGACATTCGATGCTCTCGATGACGCCCGCGGAATCGCGCGGGAATGAGCATCTCGATCGGCCTCCCCATCAGTTCGTCGCGCGAATAGCCAAAGACGCATTCGGCCTGAAGATTCGCCATAGCGATCTGACCAGCTCGGTTAACCATCACCATTGCATTCGGCGCGGATTCCACGGCGCGCTGGAAGCGCTCATAACCCCGCCGGAGTTCTTTTTCCCTGTTCCTTTCGTCTGTTAGATCCCGCATCGATGCGATGAAACCGGTGAGGTCGCCTGACTGATCGCGCATCGCCATGATGACGATCTGCGCCCAAAAGCGCGCTCGATTCTTGCGGATGCGCCAGTCATGATCCTCAAACCGATCCTGAGTAGCGGCTGCGAGAAGCTCCCGCTCGGCTTTTCCCTTTCGGGCGTCTTCTTCCGGGTAGAGGAGCGAGAAATGTCGGCCCAATATTTCTCTTTTCTTATAACCCGTGACCCGCTCGCCTCCTTCGTTCCACGTGGATACGTTCCCGTTTGCATCGAGCATAAAAATGGCGCGGTCCAAGATCGCGTCCACCATCAGGCGGTAGATGTCGTCATCTTTCCGCACCTCAACCATGGTGATTACTCCAAGATTAGAAGCTCGCTTAGGCCGCGCCGGCGATTAGAACCGCTCGCTCCGCCGTCAGCTAACCTCACGAGAGGCTAACGGCTCCTGCGCGATCGCTGAGCGGCCTTGCTACTCCGAGCCAAGGCTCAAGGCTTCCCCCGCTCATCCAAAAGCTAAGCCGCGAATGGTCGCTACCTAGGTTGGAAGAGAAAAAAGGAAAGCTGTCTCAGTCTGCATTTCTCTAACGCTCGAACCGGCTCTCCTTGCTGTTGACGGCGGTCCGCTACCTCCTTTCCTCCCAACGGAAAGTGCTGAATTCCGTTGAGATTAGGTTGCGCTCCGCCCGATAAGGACACCGGAACCGCGCCAGCTTTGATTTCAAGCGAGAAATCCCCTTGCTTCAACCCGCTTTTGTCTCATCGGCGCTGACGCCGGAACAAGGGCGTGCGCCAGGCGGTAGCGACCTCGATCAGGGACGGCCGGCCGGCCTTGAGAGCGTACGCAAAGGCGGCGGCGAAGGCGTCGTCGGTCTCGACCCGCACCGCCTCAAGCCCGTAGCCCGCGGCGATAGCGACGAAGTCGATGCCCGGCACATCGAGGCCGGGTACGTGCTCCGCCTCCAGTACGCCAGCGAACCACCGCAGGGCGCCGTAGACGCTGTTGCGCATGATAACGAACACCACCGGCACGTCGTATTGCGCCGCCGTCCACAAGCCGGTGACGCTGTAATTGGCCGAGCCGTCGCCGACGACCGCGGTCACCTACCGGTCCGGTTCGGCAAGCTGGACGCCCACGGCGGCCGGCACGGCGAAGCCGTGTCCTCGCGCCGCCCCGAAATAGTAGCTCCCCGGCCTCTCCCAGCGCATTCGCTCCCACATTGCCTCGATGGTGGAGGTGAATTCATTGACATAGATGGCGTCGCGGGGGGCGAGCTCGTCCATGACGTCGAGAACGCGCTCGGCGGTGAGAGGGGCGGCGCCCGGCGCGGCGCGCGCGAGCGCCTCCCGCGGCTGCGGCGTCGCCCGCGCCGCCTCGCCCACCGCGTCAGCAAGCGCCGCGAGGATGAGACCCGTGTCGCCGACGCCGCATCGCCCATCGGCGCGCGCGCGGCCTCGTCGGGATCGCAGGTTATCTGGATCAGTTCGGCCCCGGGCGGCGCCGGGTTCGTATTGGTGATAGCGGAATACAGGCGAGCCCGTGACCAACATGAGAAGGCCTGCCGTGACAATCGTCCGTCGTTTATCATCGCTGGCCGAAGCTCTGTGAGGAGCTGTTTTTCGGGCGGCCGTCTTTCTCGGTGTCAATCGACTGGAATTTCCGACGAAGGCGCCCGTCTGTAACGGGATAATGGCGCCCGGGGATTCCGGGATAATGGCGCCCCTAAAGGAATGATCCCGCCCGGGCGCCGCGTTCGTTGACCTACGAGTTTGTCTCACCTGTTCTGGTTTTGGGCCAAGCCGATTTTGGCCTATTTGCCGGGCGCGCGGCGCAAGCTTTCGCCGGTGAGCTCGATGCGATTGGCATTGTGAACGAGGCGGTCCAGGACGGCGTCGGCGTAAGTTGGGTCTCCAATGACGTCGTGCCAGGCTATCACGGGAAGTTGAGAGGTGACGATCGTCGATCGGCGCCCATAGCACGCTTCGAGGATTTCCAGGAGATCCGAAGGTCGGCTTCGCAGTCAACAGAGGTCTGCGATGCTGGTGGTTCATAGGGCATAGCACGAGTTAGCCTAACGGAAAGGGACAGCTTTGCAACTCCCAAAGGTCGTGAGAGTTCGTCGAAAACCGGCATGAGGCGGGGCATCCAGTCGGCGCAATATTCGAGCCTGGTCGACGCATCTCCCAAAGCTGCGGCGCCGAGCCGCCGAAGAACTCAACCGTTGGTCCGCAGCCAAACGCCCCGAGCCATCGCTCGCCAGGCGCGATCACGCATTGCCCCTTCCATCCCACCGATTAACCCTGGAGGAAGCGACTGCACCGGCTCGCAGTTGAAGATCCAACTGGCCATTAGCGCAAGCGCGCCCTCGCGATCACAAATGCGACGCCAGTAACGGACCGTGCGCGAGGTCATCCCTGCGCTCGCAGATCAGGCAGAGGCGATTGTCAGGGCGATTCTACAGCGGAAAACCGCAACTGGGCGTGGAACTGATCGGTGAGACAAGAGACTGCCCCGGCGTCCGAAGAAGCTGGGTGGTGAGCTGGACGCCAGTAGGGAATGGCAATGGAGAAAATATATCGATCAACGTCGTCGCGGAGCATGTCACCGAGGCGTGCGCCGCAGAGACGGCCAGAACACGACTGCTGCAACTCGTCGAGCGCAGTGAAGACTTTTTTGCTCTCGCGGATGGGCTTGGACAGCTTTTCTATATGAACGTCGGAGGTCGGTGCATGATTGGTCTGGACGAGACGGCGGATATCACTCGAGTAAACTTGAATGTGAATCGGCGTCAACGTGTGACCCTTCTGGAGAACGCAAATTCGGCTGTCAATAGCGGAGACAGAATGTGCAAGATAGCAACGTAAAAGTGTACCGGTCTGGTTTCGAGAAAAGGGCCATGCGGCCCTTGTAGTTTAGTTGTCGCGCGCGTTGAGGCGCGCGGAGCGTAGCGCAGCGCGGCCCAATGCGCGCGAGGGGTTTCAGTTCTCCTGTTGGCGCCTCCCTTTTCCATTGGGCCCGCGTTGACGAGATCGCGGTTTCGCCGTTGCACTTTCTTTGCGGTCGCGAGTCGATAGCTCTCGCCGTTCATTTCCAGAATGTGGACGTGATGCGTGAGCCGGTCGAGCAGCGCGCCGGTGAGACGTTCGGACCCAAACACCGCCGTCCATTCGTCGAAGGGCAGATTGCTGGTCACCAGCGTCGCGCCGCCTTTGTATGCAACGCTATCTCGGAACGCAGTGTGCGATTGTTGCGACGACGGCTCAGGTCGCGTTAGGACCGGGTGGAGAGGCGCTTGCGGGCTCTAGAGGCTCAGGCTGTCGCGCAGACGGCTCGGGGCCCAGAGGCCAGGGGAGGCATTGAATATGCTTGGCGACGCGAAGGTCATCGAATACTTAGATCGGGGCTTGCGCGCAGAGTTGACAGCTATCAACCAGTACTGGCTGCATTATCGGATCTTCGAAAATCAGGGTTTCCTCGAGCTCGCTAAGAAATGGCGCGAGGAGTCGATGGAAGAAATGCGTCACGCGGACCATCTCGTAAAGCGCATCTTGTTTTTAGAAGGGTTCCCAAATTTACAGGTGCTCGATCCGCTGCGTATCGGCCAGACGGTCGAAGAGATCATCGCCGCTGATCTCGCAGCCGAGACAGACGCCTGCAATATGTATATCGAAGCCGCGGTTTATTGCGATTCCGTCAACGACCGTGTCTCGATGGAGCTTTTTGAAGGCATCATAAAGAGCGAGGAAGGACACATCGACTTCCTTGAGACCCAGCAAGAGCTGATCAAGCAACTAGGCGTGCAGCTCTACAGCCAGAAACACGTGGGCGGGCTCTCTTGACTTTAGGCAAACTCTGCTCGTGTTCACCGGTCCGAGAAGCAATGGGAAGGTTGCACATACTTGGCGACACGCGGATTGCGCGCAGGACTGACGCCGATTAATCAATAATGGCGGCTTTTCTATTTCAAAAGCAAGTATGCATCGAGTGAGCTGGGAAGTGGCGCGAGGGAGCGGCCGACGAGATGCGTCATGCGCTCCAAGGGCTCGATCCGCTGCGCATCGGCCAGGACGTAGAAAAGATCGACGCGACTTATCTCGCCGCCGAGGGATGCCCAAATTGGTAGGCACGTGGACCCAATGAGGACATCGCGCGGCCCTCGAACCGCATGGCAGAAAGCCTGTCGTTGTGCTTCTGATCGTCAGGTAGAATCGCTACACGGTGTCTTGAACCCTACGCGCCGCCTAGCTCTGACAAAAAGACGTTCCGCGGCGTGAATTCGAGATTCGCCTCGGGACGCGGCTATCCTGAGGTCACTTAGTCTCAGTTTCCTCCTGGCGTAATACGGAGACGATACCGTTCTCCCTCGTGGATGATGATCGCCTCTATGCCTTCCCCAATGAGTTCGTGCGCAAAATACTCCTTCGGGAAATCCTCCGGCGAAAGTGGCGGTGGTGGCAGGGGCTGTTCGTCGAAGTCCGTCGACATCTGACACTCGTCGCTTCAGCTTATAAAAAGTAATGCGTCAACCAGATACTTGCGTAACACTCAAGCTTTAAGCTTCCCCGTCTGCCTGCATTGGAGGGGGCAACGGAGGCTGCACCAGGCGCGTCTGGTCTCGCTCATCGCGCGGCGAAAAGGGCTCGGAGCAGCACTGCGATTGTGGTCCCGGTGCGCAGAACGGCCGAGGCGACCGGCACGAGATTTCCGGAGGCCGCTCCAGCAAGAATCGCGCTATTGACGCCCACCGCGACATTAAAAATTGGAGCGGATGAGGCGCATTGTGTTTTGCGAGAGGAAGAGACCCTGCGCTAAACCGTCGAGTCTGTCATCCAACAGGACGATATCGGCGGTCGCGCGCGCGATGTCGGCTGCGCGCGGCATGGAGACGCCGACATCCGCCTCCATTAGCGCGGGCCCGTCGTTGACGCCATCGCCCACATAGGCGACGCGCGCCCCCTGCTGCTTCAAAGCGGCTATGATACGCGCTTTGTCCTCCGGCTGTTGCTCATAATACACTTGGTCCGGCCCGAGGGTCTTTCCAAAAGCCGTCGCCGCCGCCCGATGGTCGCCCGTGATCATGACCAGTCGCTTGACGCCGAGGGCGCGAAGGCGGGCAAGAGTTGCCGCGCACTCCGAGCGCAACCGGTCGCGCAGAGCGACGACAGCGAAGGGGCTGTCATCTGCCGCAACATACAGCAGCGATTTTACCTCGGCCTGAAACCTGTACACCGTCTCGCGCGCGGCGGCGAAAGAAATATGCTCGTCGTCTTCGAGATAATGACGGCTGCCGAACCGAATGCGGCGCCCTTCCACGGTTGCCTGCACGCCATGGCCGACGATGAAACTCACCTCTTCGTGCGGACTGTGGGCGAGGCGCTTCTGCTCAGCGAGACGCACGACCGCGCGCGCGATAGGATGGCTTGTGTGCTCGCCGAGCGACGCGATCATGGCCGCCGCGCGCCCTTCATCGATCTCCGGCGTGAGCGGACAAATGTCGGTGACCTGCCGAAGCCAGCGTGATGCTGACGCGCCGGTCCGCGAGGGCGCTTGACGTCGTTTGAATGTCGGCTGGGCGATCGAGCGCCTCCTTGATGTAGCGGGTGATGCGGCTGGTGGTGGCTTCGCCCACCCGCTCAGCGCGGATCACGAGCCGTCCCGCGGTGACGACGCCGCCGGCGAGCGCTTGGTCTCCAACAGCGCGCGGCATCGGAAGGCTTTCACCCGTGACGGTTGATTGGTCGACATAAGCGTCGCCCGCCAGCACGCGCCCATCGACCGGGATCGTCTCTCCGGTGCCGACGACCACGGGCTCCCCGCCTTTGAGCTTGGAGAACGGAACGCGCCTCAATGCGGCGCCGGCGTTCTCGACCCATACGTCCCCGGGGGGGGGGGGGGCTGGAGCAGCAGCGAGCGCAGCAGTAATGCGACGGAGGTTTAGGCGGTTGCGCCGCTACGGCTAGGGCAGGCACCATCTGCAACGCTAACCAAACAGGCTAAGCTCAATTTTCTTATCAGTATGCTGCTGCGATCAAGCTATTCGGCTACGACGCCGACGAAATCCTCGGACAGAACGTCAAGATGCTGATGCCGGAGCCCTATCGCAGCAGCCACGATGACTATTTGAGGCGCTACCTGGAGACCGGCAAAGCCAAAATAATCGATATCGGCCGGGAGGTCGTCGGCCAACGCAAAGACGGCTCGACCTTCCCGATGAATCTTGGCATCAGCGAGGTACAGATCGAGAACAGTCGGATCTTCATTGGCGTGGTGCGCGATATCACTGAGAGGAAGCGGGCGGATCGGCGGGCCCGGCTCCTTCTCGCAGAGGTCAATCATCGCGCCAAGAACTTGCTTGTTGTCGTGCAGGCGGTCGCACGTCAAACAGCCAACAAATCAGAGCCTTCGCCTGTTCGCCAAAGCGTTCGGCGAACGCATAGCGGATTAGCGGCCAGCCACGATCTTCTGGTCCGGTCAGAGTGCGAAGGCGTCGATATTGGCGAGCTGGGGTGCTCGCAACTCGCTCATTTCGAAGGCCTCATCGGCAATCGTGTCCACCTCAATGGACCAAAATTCCAAATCTCGCCTGCCGCTGCCCAAGCGATCGGTATGGCGCTGCACGAGTTGGCGACGAATGCCGTTAATTACGGCGCGCTGCCAAATGCCAAGGGTATGATCGACATCGACTGGGTTATCGATGACGACGAGGGGCAGAGAATTTCGAATGAGCTGGTTGGAAGAAGGCGGGCCTGCGGTGACGCCCCTAGAGCACCGTGGGTTTGGTCGGACAGTCGTCATCAATATGATCAAGCATACGCTTAGCGCTCAAGTCTCGCTCTTATTCCCGAGCACTGGCCTGATTCGGGGTATCCAGGCGCCTATCGAGCGCGTTGGCGCACGACTTCTACATTCGGAACCGGCTTCTCGAGTTCGCGGAGAACATGAATGCGGGTCCTAATCGTCGAAGACGAATTCATCATCGCCATGGACACCGAGGCCGTGCTTGAGGACGCCGGATTCGAGGTTGGCGGCGTTGCAGCGACGTTGGAGGAGGCGCAGCAACTTATTGACAAGAACTGTTGCGACGCCGCGATTCTCGACGCCAACCTCAACGGAGTCAGCGCCGAGCCCGTCGCATCGCGGCTGCGGCAACACGGCGTTCCCTTTGTCGTGATGTCTGGCTACACCGCCGACCACATGGCGGGGGCACTCGCGCAAGCCCCTTTTCTGCCTAAGCCAGCCGATCCGAATTCTTTGGTCTCTATTGTGCGTGGGCTTCATAAATGATCCCACCATCGGCAGACGGCAGCCCTCGCTGCGGACCCGCAAGTGCAACAAGATTTTTGGGTTTTGTAGACACCAACGAGCGCTGACTATATCTCGGACGCCAGAGTGCGGCGAAATCAGGCGGTCCGGCGTGACATTCTCAGACACTGACGGTACGGCGCTCATGCGCATCGCTTTCGAGGCGGCGCCGAACGGCGCGGTGATTGTCGATGGCGATGGCGTCATCCTGCAAGTCAATGCGCAGCTCGAGCGCGATTTCGGCTACGATCGCGCCGAGCTTGTCGGACGTCCAATCGAACTTTTGCTGCCAGAACGCTACCGTGCCGGACACGCCAGTTTGCGCGCTCGCTTCATGACCGAAAGCGAGGCACGGCTGATGGGACGCGGCCGCAATCTGACCGCGAGACGCAAGGATGGCTCGGAATTCCCAATCGAGATTGGCTTGAAGCCTGCTACAGCCAAGCAGAGGCCGGTCATCGTCGCCTCCGTCACCGATATCACCCAGCGTCTTGAGGCCGAAGAACAGCTGCGGTTCTACGCGCGCGAGCTTGAAGCGAAAAACAAGGACCTTTCCCGCAGCAACCAGGAACTCGACGACTTTGCCTATATCGCCTCGCACGACCTCAAGGAGCCGCTGCGCGGCATCCACAATTACGCGAGCTTCCTGATTGAGGATTATTCTGAGATCCTCGGGCAGGATGGCCGCGCCAAGCTCGAGGCCGTGGGGCGCCTGGCTCAGCGACTTGAGCAACTCATCGACACGCTGATGCTCTATTCTCGGCTCGGACGCGTCGACCTCGCCGTTAAAGAGACCAATCTGGACGTGGTCGTGCGGGACGTGCTCGAGTCCCTGGCATTCTCCTTAAAGGAGAAAAATGTCGAGATCCGACTGCCTTCGCCCTTGCCCAAGCTAAGCTGTGATGGCGCGCGCGTCGCCGAGGTTTTTCGGAACCTCATAGCAATGCGGCGAAATATAACGACAAGCAGCAAAAATGGATCGAAATCGGCTTTCAGCGCCCGCTGGAGGGCACTGTTCGATTTTACGTGCGCGACAACGGCATCGGCATTCGCGAAAAGCACCTCGACTCTGTATTTCGCATCTTTAAGCGGTTGCACGCGCGCGACCAATATGGCGGCGGCGCCGGAGCGGGACTGACGATTGTTAAGAAAATCGTCGAGCGCCACGGCGGCGCAATCTGGGTCGAGTCCACTTACGGCGAAGGCAGCACTTTCTTCTTCACGCTCCAGCCGGAGGGTTGAATTATGGATCAAGGCGCGCCCGTTATCCTGCTCGTAGAAGACAGCCCCGAAGACACCGAGGCGGTATTTCGAGCGTTCAAGAAATCTGGGCTCATCAATCCGCTGCGCCACTGCGCAGATGGCGACGACGCTCTCGACTATCTGCATCGGCGCGGGCCCTATGCCGCGCCGGGGGCCGCGCCGCGGCCGAATGTGATCTTGCTCGATCTTAACATGCCGGGGACGGATGGGCGCGAGGTCCTCGCCGACCTCAAGCAGAGCGAGGAGCTCAAACAAATCCCGGTCGTAGTGCTCACCACGTCTTCGGACGAGCGTGACATTGAGAAATGCTATAAAATGGGGGCGAACAGCTACATCAAGAAGCCGGTGGATCTGGGGAGCTTCATGCAGGCTATCCAGCTGCTAAAGGACTATTGGCTGCAAATCGTGATCTTGCCGAAAGCGGATGATACCGAGTGACACGCGAACCTATCGAATCCTGATCGTCGACGACAGTCCAGAAGACCGCGCCATCTATCGCCGCTTCATTCAGACGGGGGTAGGGAGCAGATACGAGGTCGAGGAGGCTGAGTGCGGCGAGGAGGGATTGCGCCTATGCCGCGCCGTGGCGCCGGACTGCGTGCTGTTGGACTATAACTTGCCGGATCTCGACGGCCTCGAGTTTTTGCAGGCGGTCGGGGGCGACGCTGAGTTTCCGATTGTCTTTCTGACGGGACAGGGCAGCGAGTCCGTCGCCGTCCGGGCCATGAAGGAAGGAGCCTACGACTATCTGATTAAGAACACGGTCACAGTGGAGAGTCTGCGGTACGCGCTGCGCGGCGCGATCGAGGGGTCGCAGCTGCGGCGTGAGATCGAGCGCCAACGGACTGCTCTTGCCGCTCAGGCTGAGGCGTTGCGCGAGGCCGATCGGCGCAAAGACGAGTTTCTGGCCATGCTGGCGCATGAGCTGCGCAATCCCTTGGCGCCGATCCGCAATATGGCTGGCGTGTTGCGTCGCCTTCCCCTCGAGATTTCAACCGTCAAGATAGCCGCCGCCACGATAGAACGGCAAGTTGCGCAAATGACACGAATTGTGGACGATCTTCTAGACGTGTCGCGCATCGCACACGGCCGCTTGGCCATGCGGAAGGAGCCCTGTGACCTCACGGCGCTCGTTCGGAACGCCGTCGAGGACGCGCGCGGACCGATCGAGGAGCGAGGGTTGCGCCTCGCGACGCGGTTGCCAGAAGAGGCGCTGCAGATGCTTGGGGATCGCCATCGGCTTTCGCAGGCGCTGCATAATCTCCTTCACAATGCCAAGAAATTTACGCCTGCCGGCGGCACAGTCACGGTAACGCTCGAGGCGCAGGCGGGATGGGCGAAGCTCGTCGTAGCGGATACGGGCGTCGGCGTCGCGGAGGACCTCTTGCCCCACATTTTTGACGCCTTTCGGCAAGGGCCGCAGACGCTCGAGCGTTCGGGTGGCGGTCTCGGCCTCGGCCTGGCGCTGGTCAGGAGCGTGGCGCTGCTGCATGGCGGTGACGTGAGCGTCGCCACTCTTGAGGGTCAGGGCGCGAGCTTCGAGCTGCGTCTGCCGCTCATTGGCGTCAAGGCCGGGGCGCTGGACGAGACTCCGGCGTTCGAGCCAATACGCTGTCGCATACTGCTCATCGAAGATGATAGTTTGGTGGGTGAGACCACGCGGCTCCTGCTCGAGGTCATGGGGCACGAGGTGCGCCTCTCGACGCGGGGCGACGAGGCGGTGGCGCTGGCGCAGGAGTTTCGGCCTGACTTCGTGCTCTGCGACATCGGCCTGCCAGGCCGCATGGACGGATACGCTGTTGCAACGGCCCTGCGGAAAGACCCTGGGTTCGACGGCGCACAACTTGTGGCGCTTTCAGGCTACGGTCACGCGGAGGCCCTCGAGGAGGCGCGCGCGGCTGGATTCGATCGCCATCTCACCAAGCCCGTCGGCGAGGAAACTCTTGTGCGGCTCTTAGCCGGAGAGAAGTAACGATCTTACAGTTCTTTTCTTGCATACGATCGCCATAGGATGACGCTTGGGGCCAGCGGACGGTGTTTATTTGCAGCCGCGTGGCAAAGATTTAATTCGAGAATGAAACCTCTGGGCGTTCAGAGTGTTATGAGTCTGCACGCCCTTCGGGGCGCTGCGATCGAACGATGGAAAGCTCCGGGGGCTATCTGCAAAGATGGCTTCGTGACCACCAAGTTCGACCTGGCGGCTAGTCTGTGAGCTTCAGACGGCCGCCATAATTTTGCGCGCACGTCTGCCGTAGCCGTGGCCGTTCCCGGAAGCAGGGCGGGCCCCAAACGCGGTCGTTTCGAATGGCCACTCCGTTGGAGCGATCCTGCGGGCCGGCGCCATCGAACAAGAATTCCCCAGTCTGACTAAACTCCGCGCTAGGTGTGATTTCTGATCAGGTTATTCTGCGAGGGCTGAGTTGGCGCTCGTCGGCTGACCGCCGAATGCGGCCGGTGGTCGTTATACCACGAGAGCCATCGAGCGAGATCGGCGGCGCGTGTATCGGATGAGTTGAACGGGATGGCGTAGGCCCATTCGCGCAGCATGGTCTGGATGAAGCGCTCGGCCTTTCCGTTCGTCTTTGGCGTGTAGGGCCGGGTTCGGATGTGCCGTATGCCAAGGATCCGCAAGGCTTTCCGGAATAGTTTCGCGACGTAGCCTGACCCGTTGTCGGTCATGACCCGCTCGACGACCACGCCCCGGGCCTTGAACCAGCGTAATGCACCAACCAGAAAGCCCGTGGTCGACTGTCTCTTCTCATCGGCCAGGACTTCCACGTAAGCGAGCCGGGTTGCGTCATCGATCGCGACGTGCAGGCAGTCGTAGCCCATGTCCCGGCTCTTGCCGCGCCGGTCGCCGGCCCCTGCGAAGCCCCTCGGTGAAGCTGCGACCCGGGCCGGAGGACCAGACGGGCGGTATGCGCGCCGCCCCGTTTGTAGGGACCATAAAGATAGAGCGGCGCGCCGGCCGGCAGAATCGCTCCGGCATATTCGAAAGGGCCGCCCGCCGCCCAGGAAGAAAATGGATCATGTTGATGCAGATGACGGCGTCCGCCCGCTCAACGGGCCGGGGTGCCTGCGCCGCATCGAGCGCGATCAGCGCTCGCACATTGTCCAACCCAGACACCGCGATCCACGCCGCGATGCTCTCGCGGGCCTTCGGGCTCGTGTGGGATGCCGCGGCAGTAAAAAAGTCGCGCGTCACTCATATGCTCACCGAGACTACGCAGATGACCGCTTCCGCTTTTTCCCGGGCCGATCCGCCTGCGCGAGGGCTTGCAGGAAACGCGATCGGGCCGGAGGGGAAAATGGCGGCGGCCCGCCGGTCGTCTGGCCCGTGGAGGGGATATGATCCATGAGCGCGCGCTGCGCGAGGGCGAGGCCGATCGACTCCTCGGTGAAGGCGCGCCCATAGGGCGCAATGGCGTGCGCTCGTAATTTGTCAAGGTTTTAGCGCCGTACAGAAAGACTTGTGGGTATGCCTGTGCGATGGCACACCTTCACGCGCGGTCGCCGAATGTATTGGAATGCAAGCGGCCTTGTGCCTGTGCCCGGAGAGAATGATGCTTACGCTACGGCACTTAGCCCTTGTCCTCGTTTTGACTGCGCATGGGATATCGAGCGCCTCCGCCGCTGAATGCATTCGCGCGGATGCGTCGCTCGCCGGTCACTATTCTATGCGGGGCGTGATGGAAGTCGGTTCGGAACTTCGGCTGCAGGTAAACGGGCAGTTCGAATACATGCTCGCTTATGGTGCACTCGATGAGTACGCGACGGGCTGTTGGTCGCGTGAGGGGCAGACGGTCACGCTCGTTGCATCAAAGTTCGAAATCAACGCGGAGGACCCTTTGAAATTCGAAGGGCTCGACTTGGAGGTCAAGCCGGGCGGCAAGCTAGTGCGACGGTTCAACGGCGGCCATGCCGGCACCTATTCGCGTTAACAGGGGGCCCCGCGCATACGCGGGGCTTCTATGAGTTGCGAGCGAGCCGCATTATGTGCGCTTGAGCGTCGACTCTTCGCACCGGCCGCTCGCCGTCTTCTGCGTTTGTCCCTTGCCGCCTTCCTGGATCACCCATACGTGCGAGCTCGGCGCGCTTTCGCGCATAGGTTACGTCGGCGAAAGCCGCGGCCAGGTTTGCGCTGTTATTATCTTCACGGACCATTCGACGCGCGCTGACCAGCGTGGTCCGACGCCCGATTGAAGGAAAGTCGTGGCTGACCTCAAATCCGACGACTGCCTGAGCTTTCGGAATTACTTCGCCGAGCAGCTTTCGCAGTTCCGGGATGTCCCACTGTCCGTTGCCGAGAGCAAATAGCGACACGCCCACGGTGCTGTCTGGCTCGACATCGAATGCTCGATAGAAAGCTGGATTGGCTCTGATCACACAAAGGTTTTCGTCAAGAAGGAGCACCGGGTCGGCCAAAGTATCGACGATCCCTTGGACCTCGATATGGGCGCTGCCGAGCGCCTGATAAAGACTGAGAAGTTCCGCTGTAGAGGCTCCGCTTCCCGCGCCTGACCCCTTTGGTCAGAGTAGCCACCCGGATAGCCTACGTTTTAAGCGAATTGCCCCGGCCAAATTATTCTCAAATTGGCTGCAGCAAGGCGCGTGAAGAAAATGAGCGTCCAGATAGAGCTGCGAATGTTGAGCTAGGCGTTAGCCACCCCTTCGACATCCGTAACGGACGCAAGGGGCAGTTCAAGCTGATAGACTAGGCCCTTAGGATTGAAACTAACGCTAGCTTTGCCATTGAATTGCTTGGGCCATTCCTCGATGATGAAGCTGCCAAATCCCTTACGCGACGCCGCGGTAACGGGCGGCCCGCCGCTTTCGTGCCACTCGAACACAATCCAATCTTTCTCGTCGCTATGCTCCAACCGCTTGTCTATCGACACTCGCCCCGTCGGCGTGGAGAGTGCGCCGTGTTTTAGGGCATTGCCGATAAGCTCATTGACGACGAATGCAAACGCTTGCGCCGCGCTTGCATTCAGCGGCAGGTCCACGCCTGTGTAGGTTACCTGATCTTTGAAGCCGGCGATTGCGGCCGCCAGCAGTCTGTCCATTGAAATTCGCTTGAATGTCGCTTCGGCGGCGATGGCGTGCACCTTTGCGAGAGACCGCACGCGTTGCGTCAGAATTTCTTCCGCCTCCGACACGGTTCGGCCTTTTGTCAATGTTCGCCGGACGATCGCCAAAATCAGCGCAAAGAAATTCCCGACTCGATGCTCCAGCTCCATCGCCAGGGTCTGTTGTTTTTCTTCGTGCAGTTTTCGTTCAGTAATGTCGGTCACAGTCGCCAGAACGGCTGGCTCTTTACCCCATTCAATGGGATTGAGGCCTATTTCCACCGGAAACTCAGTCCCATCCTTTCGGCGCGCCCGAAGATCTCGCCCAGCCCCCATTGGCCGGGTTTCGGGCGACCGCTGGTAATTTTCCCGCATGTGTCTGTGTGCGGTCGAAGATTTTTGCGGCACCAGCATTTCTACTCCCTGGCCAAGCAACTCTTCGCGCGAATAGCTGAAAAGCTTTTCTGCGCTGGCGTTTACCGCGACGATCTTGCCAGTTCGACCGACAACGACGACCCCATTGGGCGCCGACTCGATAAGGGTGCGTTCCCTTTTGGCTTCGCCTGCCACGCGCTCAATAGCCTCGTTAAGAATCACAATGACGTTGCCTGTCGCCGCTGATACCAGAACAAAAAACAGCAACGATCCCGCTATCCGAGCGTCAGGCACCTCGAAAATCGGAGGGCCGAGGAACAGCAGCCGAGCCAAGGATGCCGCAAGGAAGGTGGCGAACAGGCCCGCGGTGAGTCCGCCGACGGCCGTCGCTACGGCAATGGCTGGGAGAAACGCAATGGTGGAAAAGCCTTCGACCAACCACCCTCGCGCTATCCAGCCCACCGCAGCCGACACCCCGACCGCCGCGGCTGCTATCGCGAACATAGCAGACGTTGTTCGCATGGTTTCGCCTCCTGATCGAGGGGATCGCGCCGCTGGGCGACTCGGCGAGAACGAAGAGATGACGGGTGGCGGATTTGCCGCTACCCCTATAACCGTTTTTGCGCACTTCGCCCGAGCAGCGATCCCTCAGGCCGACCTTCACTCCGCCACGACCTTTGGTTGGTTGTAGCGCGCTCGCGGGGTTAGGGTAGGGAAGCGCTTGGATAAGGCTCCGGCCGCGGTAAAGCAGAAAGCGAGAAAGCGATCAGAGCGACACCCGCGCTTCCTCTCGAGTCAGCTCAAGACAAAGCAAATTGACAATCAGACCGCACACGCCTACTCCGCAGCAAACCTGTCTGAACAGGCTATTCAAGGCTGAATGGCCTCTCTATTTAGCTCCTGGCGCCTTTGATTGGGTTGTCGATTACCTTGCGGAGGGCTTGTGCAAATTGCTGGAGCGTAAAAGGCTTGGTGAGAACGTTTTCGACCTGGATGTTTTGTCCCAGCAGCATGGCCCGGGGAAAGCCCGTCATGTAGAGAACCTTCAGGTCATGCCGCCGGAATACAGCTTCCCGCGTCAACTGCGCTCCGTCCATATCTGACATCACAACATCCGTAACGAGGAGAGAGATCTCAGGATGCGCCTTAAGGACGCCGATCGCGGCTTTACCGCCTCCCGCTTCGTAAACCGTGTAACCTAGTTCACGGGCAGCGAGTGCGGTGAGCTTCAAGGCGGTCGGATCGTCATCCACGACCAAAAGCACCTCGTTAGGTTTCCCTAAGGGCAATTCTGCGCCGCTGGGATGCGAGTTGGCGCCGACGGCGCCCAGGAAGCGGGGGAACAGAATGCTGATGTTGGTTCCAAGGCCCGGCTCAGAGTAAATCTTTATGTGACCGTTTGACTGCTTCACAAAACCATGAACCTGCGACAATCCGAGGCCAGTCCCTTTGCCCATGGGTTTCGTTGTGAAAAATGGATCGAACGCACGGGCCACGACTTCCGGCGTCATCCCCTCGCCAGTATCGGCAACGGAGAGATTAATATACTCACCAGGCTCCACGCCAGGGTTTTGCGCTGAATAGCTCTCATCGATAGTGGCATTCTCGGTGGTGACGATCAACCGTCCCCCATTCGGCATGGCGTGACGCGCGTTCACTGCCAGGTTGAGCAATGCATTCTCAAGCTCATGAGCGTCGATGCATGTCTCCCATAGGCCCTTTGCGAGATGCGTCTCCAGCTCGATTCTGGAGCCGGTGGTCCGCCGCAAGATGTCCGACATGCCGCGGACGAGGTCGTTAACTATTAGAACCTTAGGGTCGAGCGGCTGCTCTCGTGAGAAGGCGAGGAGGCGGCGAACCAGCCGGGCAGCCTTGTCAGCCCCCTCCTCGGCCGCGTCGACAAGCATGTGGAAGTCCCCCTCCACCGACTTAAGCTTCCGTCTCAGAATATTCAGGCTCGAGACAATGACTGCCAACATATTGTTGAAGTCATGAGCTATGCCGCCTGTGAGTTGGCCCATAGCTTCGAGCTTCTGTGCTTGTCGCAGCTGAGCTTCAACTTTCACTCTTTCGCTGGATTGTTTGACGACCTCTTCGTAAGCTCTCTGCAAATTCTCATTGGCGGCCTCAAGCGCGATAAGTTGGCGCTCTGATGTCAACAAGACGAAAAGGCCCGACGCAGCGACCGCAAGGAAAAGAAAACCGAAGACGATTTCGAGCGCCTCTGCCGCGCTCAGATAGGCTTGCTCCCTTTGCTGATAAAGACGATCTTCCTCGCTCCTCATTACATCGAATATGCGCGTGGTTTCGCGCATGATGTCTAGACCGTGTCCGCCTTTTAACGACGCCAGCGCCTCCTCAGGTCGCCCTTCGACGACGCTTTGGATCCGGCTCCTCATCAACTCCAATCTTTCGTGGATGAGGGGAAGCGCGCGCTCTATTGCGGTAAGCTGCTTGGAGTTGTCCGCGACCAGGTCGCGCAGATCATCGATCTCCCGCTCTATCTGAGGCGCCACCGTTTCGTAGGACAACTCTAAGAAGCGTCGATCCTGCGTCGCAATAAAGCCTCGCTCGCCGCTTTCAGCCCGTCGGATCAACGCAGACAGGCTATTGAGGCAGTTTTTCACCGCCATCGTATGCCTGACCCATATTGAAGCGTCGCGTTTGCGGCCCTCTGTGTGCATTGCAGCAGCCACCGCAAATGCGACGATGGCCATGGCGAACAAAACCGAGAGCAACGCTGCGCGCTGTCGATGCGGGAGCTTCACTTTAGTCGCCCAAGAGTTTGGTTTGCTGCCTCATTTAGCCATAAACCTGAGGCGCTGGAGAAGGCGCGCGACAAGCGTCTCCAGTGCAAGCAAGAGACCGCGGCGGCGGTCACCGATCGCGGCATGGTTCCAACGGTGCGATCAGGTTCAGCACGACACGTTTCCCTCAAAGGCGCTCACCCCGCCATGAAAATCAGAGTCTCCCCTCGAACGCGCTTTAGGAGGCGCTTGATCCCCACACCTCCCGGAGCCGGGTGGCCTAACGTGAGCTTAACTATGCGCCCCCGCCACCGAGCGGGACCTGCGGCGGTTGAAGAGGCCGTCTGGAGGAGACAACCCAAAAAGCACTAGATTTTACTCAGGCGTGTCTATTTAAGCTTGGCTGGATAAATGCTATGTTATCTCGCCCTTACAGGGGACTGGAGCTAGTACGCGCGCGTGGAGGGGGACCTGGACGAGCGCCGCCGCCTTGACACCCAGAAGCAAGTTTTTTTGGAAAATGCGCTCCGCGAGAACGACTTGGTTCTCCAGATGGCCCTCGAGTCGGGGGGCATCGGGATCCACGTCTGGGACCCGCAAACAGGCGAACTGGTCTGGGACGATAGGGTCAGAGCGCAGTGGGGTCTGAGACCCGGGGCGCATGTCGATTACGAGACCTTCATGCAAGGCGTGCACCCGATAGACAGGGCCGCTGTTCGGGAGGCGATTGAGCGCGCGCTCAATCCAGAGAGCGGCGGCTATTATCGAGCAGAATACAGGGTTGTAGGGATAGAAGATCGGGTTGAGCGCTGGATCGTTGCGACTGGGCGGGTTCTGTTCTCCAACCAGAACGCTGTGCGTCTGATCGGCACGACGCAGGATGTCACAGAGAAGAGGCGGGCTGAGGAGAAATTGCTCTATAGCGAAGCATTGTTTCGCGCTGTTTTCGAAACGACAAGCGCAGCGTTGGCGCAAATAGATACCCGAACGGGCCGGTTTATCCAGGTTAATCGAAGGTTCGCTTCGTTGCTTGGGCGCCAACCCTCCGACCTTCACAACACACGAGTTCGCGACGTCATTGTGGACGACTGCGACCATGATTGGGATGGTCTGAGGGGACTGGCGGATGGAGCCCGCGGGGTCTTTAAAGCGGACAACGTTTATCTCCGGCAGGACGGTTCAGTCTTTCGAGGCCACGCGGTAGCCAATCGCGTTGACGGCCTCGCGGGAGCTTCTGTCGCTGTTCTCCTCCTCTCTGATCTCAAAGATGGCATTTAGTCCCTCATCGGAAGGGTCCGATGTTGTGAGGAGCCGCTGAAGGATTGCGCCGCGCCTGGCCTCGCACTCGGATATTGGCTTCTCGAGGCGTTACAGTATGTGAGTGCCTGCGACAGAACTCCGCCTCCTACCCATGGAGGAAAACAGCCAGAGGTGACGAAGCCAGGTCAAGGCTTGGCGCGGCACATTGCGATGGCTTCTTGCCAAATCTTGCCATTGTTGTTGACCTGTGTCTGGAAGCAATTAACGGTAGCGTAAGGATCCGTCGTGCATGCACAGAGGTCGTCGAGGTTTTTCTGCTGCCAGTGTTTCGAGGCAGAATCACCGGGCTCATCTAGTCTCCAAAGGATGTTGTCCTGCACGACCTCTTCACAGCTTTTTTTCATTTCCAAGTCGCAAGCCGCCTGTGACGAAGGCGTGCTGGGCGAGGTCTCCAGTGCAAAAATGGGCGACGCAGCGCCTGAAAACGTCAAAGCCAACCCCATCCAAAAAAGGTGTTTTCGCATTGACCTGGCACTGCAAAGTTCCTCCACGACCGATTAGAGTCCGGCCTTTGAGAGGACGGACGAATGAAGCGTGCACGTTTCACTGAAGAGCAGATTATCGGCGTGCTGCGGGAGCATGAGGCAGGCGCGAAGACCGCCGATCTCGCCCGCAAGCACGGCGTTTCCGAAGCGACGCTCTACAACTGGAAAGCCAAATACGGCGGCATGGACGTTTCGGAGGCTAAGCGTCTGAAGGCGCTGGAAGAGGAGAATGTAAAGCTTAAGAAGCTGTTGGCGGAAGCCATGCTCGACGCCTCCGCGCTCCGTGAGCTTCTGTCAAAAAAATGGTAGGGCCCGCCGCCAAGCGCGAGGGAGTCGCGCATCTGCGGGCCGCGATGGGCCTGTCGGAACGGCGGGCCTGTGGCCTTGTCGGCGCGGATCGCACGATGATCCGCTATCGTTCTCGGCGTTCGCCGGACATAGAGCTGCGGGAGCAGATCCGCGATCTCGCCAACGCCCGCAAGCGCTTCGGTTACCGGCGTTTATTCATTTTGCTGCGCCAGGCGGGCGAGCCTTCGGGCGTCAACCGCATCTACCGGCTCTATCGCGAGGAGGGCCTGAGCGTGCGCAAACGACGATCGCGAAAACGCGCCGTCGGGACACGGGGGCCAATTCCAATTGAGGCAAAGGCCAATGCGCGGTGGTCGCTCGACTTCGTTCACGACCAGTTCGCTAGCGGTCGCCGCTTCCGGGTTCTGAACATCGTGGACGACGCGACGCGTGAATGTCTCGCAGCAATCCCCGACACGTCGATTTCGGGCCGTCGCGTCGCGCGGGAGCTTACGGCGCTGATCGGCAGGCGCGGCAAGCCAGGGACGATCGTTTCCGACAATGGCACGGAGTTCACCTCGAACGCGATGCTCTCCTGGTCAGAGGAGCATCGGATCGCTTGGCATTTCATCGCCCCGGGCAAGCCCATGCAGAACGGCTTCTGTGAGAGCTTCAATGGGCGGATGCGCGACGAACTCCTAAACGAGACGCTGTTTCTCGGGCTAGACCACGCCCGAGAGAAGATCGCGGCCTGGGTCGATGACTACAATCACCGGCGACCGCATTCCGCGCTCGCCTACCTAACCCCGGCAGCCTACGCCGCCTCGCTCCCCGCAACATGCAATCGGCTGCGCAACCCCGACCAGCTTCGCCGATCGCATGTTGCTCACATCGCGCCTCACGGCGTAAAACTCCACGGGGCTCCAATCGCCGCTGGATGAAACTTCAGTGGCAGGTCAGCATGTGACTATTCTCGCATAATTGCCAGCCACCCAACCGCTAAGAAATTAGGGCTTCCTCAGTGGAATGCCGGCTATTTGCGGGACGACCACCCGATTAAAGATTGCGTTGACCCGCCAAGCCACACAAGATTCCGCCGACGCTTACCGCGGCCATATCGAGCTAGGATTCAACGCCGCGTGCCTGATGGCCAAAAAGAGAGCCCGGCAGGCGGCCGGGCCAAGGAGAAGAGTTCCCCCGGGAGGGGAGGTGAAGAACCAACCGCCGGGCTAAGAACATTGTTCCTCGTCATGGAAATATAGAGGCCACGTTTTTGGGGTGTCTTTTGCGCGCTTAGCGTTTCTCCCCGCTGCCGTTGCCGTTCCCCTTCGCGATTTCCTCCGGTGGTTGCCAAACCGGGTTGGCGCTCTGGTTCGGGATCAGCGCCTGTGCGGCTTTCCCGGCGATTCGATACGCCGATACGGCCTTGGATGCGATTTCCCATTCTCTATCAGTCCAGTTCAGCGCCTCGCCCGCGTCCGCCGCATTTTCCGTCTTTTTCGCATTGGCAGGGGGCGAGACCGCAGACCGATTGTCAATCATAGCGCCGGGCCGGGAAGGTTCGGTTGGCTGAGCTGACCCATAAGCGTTTGAGGGAATCTGGTTCTGCTGGGCCGGATTTGCCCATGTCTGGTTGGTCGGGTTGGTCCACTTTTCGGTTGGGGCATTGGTGACTTGCGAAAAGGTTTTGGCAGGCCGGTTGAATTCGAAATTGGCTGCGGCGCCGAGTCCGGAGATGGCTAAAGCTAGGGCTGAGACCCCGACGACATGACGGTTCTTTGCGGTAGCTTAACCACGAGCTCCTCCTGTTAGCGCAGGTGGTCGTCTTTGGCTTGTAAGCAAACCGAAGTGGCGCTCTGCACCCATTCGTTCACGCTCCTATCAAGCCGATGATTTGGACCTAGTAGAAACCGCTACGAATTTTCGAGCGTTGCTTCAGTGAGTGATCAGCGCCCGCTGGAATCCCTGAAGGAGTGCTAAGCCGGCCCGCGTAATCGATTCACGACGAGCTCTGGTTGGAGCGGTGGGATTTCGGCTGGTCGGCGCCTAGGCGCGCACGGAGCCGTTAGTGTCGGGCGGATTCGTCAAAACAGCTCCAAGGCAGAACCCCTGCCCGCAGCCGTCCCTGGCGAAAAGAGAGGTCGGGAGTCCCGGGAGTTTACTGATGCGTTAGTTATAAGGGTTTCCCCTAGCTTGGAGCCTATCCTTATCTTCGGCTACGAACATTTAAAACAAGGATCGTCTATGGATCGCCTGGTAGTCTCCGTCGTGAACGGCACGGGAGAGCGGCTCTTTTCGGCAGAATTTCCCTCGTACAAGGCCGCGAAGAGTTTCGTTGAGTGGCGCATAGAGGAGCTACTGGCTTCCGGAGCGAAATACATCGACATGGTCGATAGGCATACGCACGACGAGACCCGTTACTGCGCTGCTGCTATTGCCGATGGCGTTTTTGCTGTCATCGAAACGGGTTGGCGTTTTGCTCTGGTGAAAAGAGCAGCTTAGCCTCGGTCTAAAGCTGATCGAGCTACCGATTGCGTCGCCGGCGATTCTGGCCGGCATGAAGACGGCTGCGGTGATCAATGTCGGCACCGCGACGTTGGGCGCCTTAATTGGCGCGGGTGGCTTTGGCCAGCCCATTTTCACCGGCGTGCGGTTGGATAATTACGGGCTCATCCTTGAGGGGGCAGTGCCGGCGGCCCTGCTCGCTCTAGCTGTGCAGGGGCTGTTTGAACTCGCCGAGCGCCATCTTGTCCCGCGCGGGTTGCGGATAAAGCCAGCCGCGTTAGTCTGATCAATCAGCGATCAAGTTCGGGATACCGTCGGAATATGCCTCTTCTCGAAATCGAGATAGGCGCGGATGCGTGGGCGATGCGCTACCAGCTCACGCAGCGCAACCACCCGGGTAATCGGCGAATACGGCTTCTGTGCTTTTGGGAAACGTATAGAGCAACTGTTAGACAATTTGGAACGACAGATCGGCGTATCTTAGACGATCGCCCACAAGATTGGTCCCTCTTGGCGATTCTGGGGGATGATGCGCTCGAACCTCATAGGCCATGTCGAGCCTCGCAGCATCAGAAAGTTCAACGGGAATTCGCATCGGGTGCGGTTTAACTTGCCGCATCGATGCCGATTAGAGCGCGCGCTCCGCTTATCTGGCAAAAACTTCCGCCGGCCTGTCGTCGGGAAATGGAAAGGTGATCTTCGAGACAGTGAAATACAATTTCATCGCCAAGCCGCGCGGCATTCAGGATCCACTCTTTGCCGTCGATCATTGTCATCTGCGTTTGCGGGGGCGGCGATAGATTTGCTGTTTGGAAACCTGTAGTGAAACGCTCGAATTGAGATTTGGGCTACGGACATCATTGCAATACCCCCGATGGGGTTCACTTTCTTTCTTCCATCTATGCTAGTTTCTCATTCTGACTAGTGGCCCTTGGAAAGCCAGAAGCAAGCGTGTCGCTGGTTGTGGCGCTTACATGGCCATTCACTACCGCGGGCCAAGCTGGGAATCCCGCTTCTTGGGCCTTTTGAACGATTATTGTTTAGAGATTGCGAATGGTACACGGCGATCAACGAGAGCGGCGCCACTGAAGTCGAGCGGGAGGCGATCAACCCCCACGACGGTAGTGTCGCCCGCGCCATGAGCCCCACGTCGCGTCGTCCGAGCCGGAGAGATGCTTGCGGACGACGGTGACCTTCGGAGCGGGGAAAACCTCTTTGATTATTGACCTTGCAATATCTCACGAAGTATCTCCTCGACTGAGCGCGGGGAAATTCCGAGATCTTCAAAGCCGGGCATCTCTAGCGACGACACGTTATCGACCTGCATTAATTCTACTTGATTGCGAGTGAGGGGCGAGCTCGGGAGCATTTCCGCGAACCGAGCCAGCATGCGCCAAGCGGCGAAAGGGATTGGAATTAACACGGGCTTAAGCCTGGCTTCGTGTGCAATAACTTTGAGCAGTTCCTCGTAGGTGTAGATGTGAGGACCGCCAAGCTCGAAGGTGGTCGCATTTAAGGTTGTCCGATCGAATACCGTGGCAATTGCTTCGGCTACATCCTCTACAAAGGCCGGCTGCAGTTTCGTGAGACCGCGCCCGAACATTGGATAGATTGGAAGCCGGCGGAGGAGCTGGAGGATGGAGGTGAGGAAGGAGTCGTCCGGTCCGAACATCACCGCCGGGCGAATGAGAATTGCATCTGCGAACGCGGCCCGAACCGCCAACTCGCCTTCGCCACGTTTACGGATATAAAGCGACGGAGAGCCTGCGTCGGAGCCGATTCCTGAAACGTGGACGAGTCGCTCCACTCTGGCTCGGCTTGCGTGGTCTGCTAATCGTTGAGCCGCCTCCACGTGGACGGAATGAAAGGTCTCACGGCCATGCTCGACATACAGACTGACCGCATTCACGACGCCGTAAGCGCCGGCAACTGCTTTGGCGATTGACCGCTGATCGTGAATGTTCGCCTCGACCGAGCAGAGTTGCGGATCAGCAAAGCCAAACTGCCGATGGCTCCGATCCGAATGCCTCGATGCAATCCGCACAGGAAATCCAGCCTTACGGAGATGCCAAACGACTCGGCGACCGAGAAACCCGGTCCCGCCGAATACGACGATGGAGCGCTCCTCCCTGGTCGCCATGGTTCAGATTCGTCCTGCTTAAGGCGTAGCAGCCCGCATCGTACAACTATGGTGGCCTGCATCGCGCGCCAACTGTGCGCGCGTTGTCGCATCGCCGTCAGCAAGGCTTGTCATCACCGCTCCTCGGATGGCGCCTTGGAAGGTGGTGTCGGCGTCTGCCATACCGGTAGCACGGTAGTCGGAGAGATATCCCGCGCAAAGCTAAAGTGCTCGAACCTCGCGGAAGCGGGGCCGGTATCTCGCAGCGAAACCGAAATCGACAGGAGGGAGACGTTTTTGAAGCGTCCGAGCCCAATATTTGATTCGACGAATAACGTTTAGGCTTGAGCGATGGCTGACATCGAAGAATTCAGCATGGCCGCCCACGCGGCCGAAGAGTGAATTTCTGAGCTAGCGCAACGCCTCTGCTGGCGCAACCGAGAAACTTTTAGAAAGTCTTGTCGCGACGGTGCACGCGCTGTGACAGCCTCCTTGCCACCGGCGTCCTGACCTCTGCCTCGCCGAACATTTTGCGCTCCAGGCCGCACCGGCTCAGAGGCGGATCGCGCATGCGGATTGCGCTTGAAAAGGTCATAAGAAACGTCAACGCCGATTGACAGCATGGCCGCCTTGCGGAAGGCGATCTTCGTCCCGACTTCGGTAGCCGTTCAGGTGACGCCGCGGACTTGGGAATCGCGCTTGGACATTGCAGAACTCGTCTGTCCCGAACTTGGCGGTGAAATTCTGCCGATACGCCACTCGATGTAAGCACTAGCGGTAGCTCTTTCACGGCGCCTGAGGAACAGCGCCGGGCCCAGCGGGGTTAGACCGGGCAAGCGGGGCCGACAAAGAGGAAGCATCTATGAGGAAGACACCGTTCTTGACGGGCGCGGCGCTGCTGGTGCTGTTCGCCGCGCAGCCGATGCTAGCGCAGACATCGACCCAGACGACTCCTGGGACCCAACGCCAGGACATGACCGATCAGGGCGCGCGCAATGTGGACGCGGCGACGAAGGACTTCATTCGCAAGGCCTGGAACATCGACAATTTCGAACTCCGGGCCGGCCAGCACGCGCTGAACAAGACCAACAATCAGGCAATTCGTGATTACGCCACGATGATTGTCGCCGACCACAACAATGCGGAAGCCGAACTGAAACCCATTGTGGACGCCGTGGGCATGACCATGCTCACGGCGCCGGGCTCGCTCGATGAAGAGCATCAGAGCAAGCTCGACAAGCTGGGTGGCCTCAATGGCGCGCAGTTCGACGAACAATTCCGCCAGCAGCAGATCGACGGTCATGAGCGCGCGCTGACGCTTTTCCGGGATTACGCGAAGAACGGCATGAACGCCGAATTGAAAAACTGGGCCCAGCGCTCCGTTTCGATGCTGGAGCGCCATCTGGATCAGGCCAAGGCGCTGCCGCGGGGCACCGAGAAGGGCGCTAGCGCCGATTAGACCGCCTCCGGCTCTTTCCCAATCGTACAAAAATTCCGGGCTCCCCGAAGGGAGCCCGGAATCATTTTTACTTCAGCCGTCGCGGGCGTCTTACCGTCGATGACGTCGTACTTGGGGCCTTGCCGCCCACGGAAGGAGCGGCCTCGTCTTTCGCCTCGCTCCAACGTTCCGCGTTGGTATTTCTGACTGCCTCGAGATCTCGGCTCAACGTTCGAGCAAACTGCTGCGCCCATAACTCGAGGGTCGTCACGATCGAGGCTCCCGACATCCCATGACCTGACCCTCTCAGCGCATCATGTGAGCCAAGGAGGCAGAATTCTCACAGATCGCAATTGTAATGCTTTTCTAATGGGCCGTTTTTCGTCAAGTCCCTCTGATCTCGTCGCCAGGATCATGCTTCTGTCCGTGGTCAGCAAGAGCGCCGCCACAGCGTCAGCCCGAAATAGGCGCCTATCGTGCCGGACTTTGCAAACCGCGACGGATCATCCACCGCCGAGCGATAGGTCAGCGCAACTAGGGCGCCGACGCCTGGTGTGCTCATCAATCTCCGGCAAACCCTGTCGGCGCGCGCGATCTTCAGCATCTCGCGATGGAGCCTGGTGAACTCGTTCCACAACGCCATCCGCGCAGCCAGCATCGCGCCAATGACCGTCTCCAAGATGGCGTGGCCGGCCGTCAGTTCCCGGATGCGTGCCTCAAACCGTCCTCGACTGACTTCGCCGACCTTGAGCCCGTGGCCTCGTAGGATGCCGCGAATGCTGAGTTCGACATCGAGAAGCTTGCCTTGCAAGAGCTTACGTCCAGCGAGAAGGGCGCGGGTATCCTTACAAGGTGCTAATTTTACGTGAACCGGACGGTACCATTCAATTCGCAGAAGCTGAGCGATGCCCCGCGCATCTTCCGGTCGGTCTTCACCGTCATGGCGGAGAGCGCCGCTTTCACGTGTCGCGTTTCCAACAACTCCGAATCGCGTCCGGCTGCCATAAGACCGGCATGCAACCATTGCGATAACGGCCCAGCTCCGAACCCGATGCGGCTGACAGGCAAGCCCAACTCGTCAAAATGCCGAACAAGCGCCTCGGGTTCACTGGCGACCTTGACCTCACGAACGACTTCGTCAGCCGTATCCACCACGCACACGCTGCTCTCTTTCAAAGACACGTCGACTCCGGCAAAATATTCCACGACTGTTTCTCATGGATGCTTGGAGCCTATCGCTCGGACTCCGTTCCAAACACCATCATACTGAGGTACAGCCACCCAATCTGGCTAGCCCGCGAGGCCCGGCCCATTACGGGATCTAAGAGGCGCTCCATATTGGGACGGCTGCTCCGAATAGCCACGTTGCCGAATTTCCGGCGAAGAGTTGTCTAACAACCCTGTATCCGCTCCCCAACGCTTTGTGAGATAGCCCCCGAAAATTGCGAGGCAATGTTGGCGTTGGCGCGCGCTCGGGGGTTCCGGCATATCGTGCGCGTGCACCCACTTCTTGACCGTCCGCCAAGCAATGCCCATCTCCAGGGCGATCCAACCGGAAAAGGCACGAAAAGTGAGGCAAACCCCGTTCAGGCGCGAATCCGGTCCACTATGCTTGCAGTGACAAAAGGCGAAACAGGACTTGAATGAAGCCGAGAAAAGCCGATGAAACTACGACGATCGACCGTCTGATTGGTGCCGTTCTGAAGCCGCATATCAGGGATTCGGCGCATGTCACCATATTGGCGAACCCCTCATCTCCGGTCCCATCTCCATCAGGAGCCTTTGCCTTATTTTACATGATCTTGTGATAAACGCCTCGGATTATGGAGCGCTCTCCACGCTGCCCGGTCGAGATAGTCTGGAAAAAAGTCGAGGATCGATCCCTTCGCCTGACTTGCGGGCGGCCTTGACCGTCTTCCTTGATCGTCAACACGGGGGTTGCGCTGCCTGCCGATGTTCTGGCTCGCGATCCGCTTACAAGCATATTGAAGAAGCCCGAGCTCCCAAGGAAGGTGGTCGAGAGTCTTCCTCGCTGATGGAGGGCCTGTGAGAGTCTATCGGCAAGAAGCCGCGCGCGTCGACCGCTTCCTCGAAGCCCTCACACTGGGGAGTCCGCGCCATCTCGACCCGCTCGAGACCAACGTGAGAAGCCGTTGAGAACGTCGAAGCATGTTCGTCGATGCAAGATTGACCTAATCGGGAAGACGACTGCCAGTTTGCTGCGTATCGTGTCGCGCATCAGGGCTCTGGTCGTCCTTGTCCTCCAGGAGGGCCGCGATCCACTGGACGCTTGGAAAGTGGTTGCAAAGAACGACCGCCGCCGATGTCAGGGGCACCGCGATCAGCGCCCCGGCGACGCCCCATATCCAGCTCCATACCGAGAGCGCCAATATTACGGCCATGGGCGTCAGGGAGAGACTCTTTCCCTGAAGGGTTGGCGCGACGAAATTGCTGATGACGATCTGGACGAGCGAAAATCCCCCAAACACGACCGCTGGCATCGCCCAGCCGCCGAACTGGATCACCGCATAGAGCGTTGGCGGGACGATTCCGACAAAATTTCCCACGATCGGGATGTAATTGAGCAGGAAGTTGAGAAGCGCCCACACGAGAGCAAGATCGAGCCCCAGCACGAGGGACAGGACCAGAGTCGCGGCCCCCGTAATTGCGCTTGTGATCGTTGTGACCCAGAGATACTGGCGAACCTTCACGGCAATCAGTTCAGCGGCGTCGACAAGCTCGCGACTCCGTTTCCCATCGGTCTGCCGATCGATCTTGTGACGAATCCTTCCAACCTCGGGAAGACCGAAGACCACCAATATCCCGATGATGCCGATATAGACGATTATGTTATAGGCGCTCCCAAGCGCCTTTTCCGCCATGCCTATCACACGGCTGAAATTTCCGGCGCTGCCGATCGAGCCGCCCCAGCTTCGGACCCAGTCCGAAAGGCTTTGGTAAAGCTGTTGGAGCTTGTCGGAGTTTTCCGTGAACGCCTGCGCGACTCGAGCCACAGAAAAGGAAATCGCGCCAGCGAAGGCGGCGAGGACGGCGAACAGGACAAGAACCGTTCCGAGGTTGCTGAGCGTTGGTGGGAAGTATCGTTCGAGCCATGGTTTTACCGGCCATACTGCGGCGATCACAACAGCCGCGGCGGCGAGCGGCATTGTGACGGCATAGGTCTGGCGAAGTGCGAAGCCGACGAGCAGGAACGCGATAATCGCCAGCAACCGCGTCTGCGCGGCCTGATGCGAATCAACCATCCTGTCTTCTCCGTCGTCGCCTGCAGCATATGATCACGGCGCCCACTGTCGCGCCTGGGGCCCATTTTCGGAGGGCGGGGCCTTCGCGCGCTTGCGCTGAGACGACATTGGGCTCCCAACGGACGGCGGCCAGCCCTCGCGTTGCAGCTTCCGGTCTCCGTCCGCTTCCTCCGTCTGATCGTGGAAAAGAATCTGGTAAGTTGGAAATGGCATGTCTACGCCAGCAGCGGTCAGCGCCGGCGCAATCGCACGGTAGACCTCGTCCGTGAGCCTGTAGGCGAGAAGCGGCCGCTGCGCCATAGTCGGGGCGATCATGGAAACGAGCCCCGCCGCCGGCAGGAAGATGATGTAGACCTCCGGATGACCGAAAAACCAGAAGAGATGTTGCCACAGCAGCGGATCGCCGCCGCGCGCCGCGGTAAAGAAGGGCCAGCCGAAAGCGCGTTCGATTTCAAGCAGCAGCGTCGCGAGAATGACGGCCGGAAAGACGATCATGCCCGCGAAGACGAGCATGGACCAGGCGAAGATCGGCAATTTACCTACCAAATTTTGTAGACCCGCCCGCGCCCGTCGACTTTCTCCGAGACGATGGTGAGCCCGAGCTTTTTCTTCAGAGCCCCAGCGAAGGCGCCTCGGACTGTGTGCTGCTGCCAGCCGGTCGCCTCGGCGATCTCGGCGATGGTCGCACCAGTCTTGCGCTGGAGTATGGCGATCATGGTCGCCTGTTTCGTGCCTTCGCGCGGCGTCCGTTCCGTGGGGACACGGGGCGCTTTGGGCGTGGCTTTGGGGGACGGCGCGGCGCTCGTAGCTGTCTTCGCCTTCTTCGCGCCCTTGGGCGATCTTCGGCTTCTTCGCCGTCTGGGATTCCAAGCCGATCGCGGCGAGCCCCGCGTCGGTGATCGCCAGCGTGACGCCGTGCCCATTGCCGGTTTCGCGCCAGGCGGTTTCGCTGGCGCAAACCTTGGCGTCGATCTCTTCGAGCGGCCCCCTCTTGATGAGGCTGCCGACGACGATCTTTACGGCGCCGCCCTTGAGGCGCGCGGGCAGCGGCAGTGCGATGCGCTCGGGATGTTCAGCTGCTTTCGAGAGGATGATCAGCTGGGTATTGGAAAGCTGGGTCATTGTGGGCTCCTTCAGCCGGAGATGGCGAGGATCGCCACCTTCTACAGGCTGAAGCCCGCGATCGGAGCGGGCGGGAGCCGGAGTGTTGGAGTGGCGCGTTATTCGGCGAAGCGGGAGGGAGACAACGCAACCCGCGCCGCCAGCGCCTCCACGCTCCACTCTGCGCCGGGATCGGCGTGCACGTGCCGCACCGCCTCTGATATCTTTGGGTCCGCCAGCCCTCGAAACCAGCCGGCGTCTCGCGCGCGCTGGCTTTGCTGAAATGAACGAATCGCCTCGGCGCAGAGCACTTCCAAAAGCCGCTGAGCGGTAAAGCCATTGCGGGAACGCCGCCCGCACTCCGCCGCCAGCATCGCCGCGCGGCGCCGGCGAGCGCCGGGCTTGGCCCCGGCCCCTCCCGCCTGGACTTTGAACGCGGGCGGCAGGGCGCCCAACTGCGGGTTGAGCGGAGGCGCTCGCATGACGAAGGCGCCGCAGATCAGCTCCGTCGCCCCCGGCTCGTCCTTTGGCGTTCCATTTCGGTTGGTGTCGCTTAAGATCGCTTCCAACACGGCCGACGGCGCGGCAATAGTCGATGCGCCGACCCGCCCGGCAGCAGCAAGAGCTCGGGCGTCGCACTTTATTTCTAGAGCCGGCTTGCGCATGCGGTCGTCTACGCCGTCGGAGCGCCGTTTGCCTGAGCTGACGAGCATCCAAACCGCAACTGACGCCGACCTAACGGATGTTGACAAGAATACTTCCCTGCGGCTTATAAATCGGTGAAGGCGATGGAGTTCGCCTTGTAACCGCCCTTGGGGCTGATGACTCCTGCTTGCGCATGCACGCTAGGAGTCCGCTTTGAACAAGCCCCTGTTTCCCCTCCGATTACGCCTGAAATGGCACTGCTCTCGCTCGGATTGGGCGGGAACATGACAGCCGTTGAGGAAGACCGGCTAACCGGTTGGCGGTTTGTCCTTTTCAATGTGGCGATCGCTGGCGGCAACATCATCGCCCTCTCAAATGTCCCCGGCTACACGGTGCTCGCCCCCTACGCGGCCGGCAGCCTCCAGGGCGTCACGCCCAGTTTTGGCACGTGGGCGACGACCGACCACATGATGGGGATCGTGCTCGGCCTGCCCTTCGCCCGCTGGCTGTCGGCACGGTACGGAGACTACCGGGTTTATGTCGCTGCATTTATCGCCTATGCGGTTTTTTCCCTCGCTTGCGCCTGGAGCGAAACCATTTGGTTCTTCGTGCCGGCGCGCTTCCTGTTGGGGCTTGCAGGCGGGGTGCTTCTCCCCATCGGCCAGGGCCTCGTCCTAAATGAACTCCCCGAGAAATTCCGCACCTACGGGGTCGCCTGGTGGGGCGTGCTCAGCATGGCGCCTTTTACCCTTGGCGTCTTCATGGGCGGCTTCTGGGCGGAGTATTTCAACTGGCGGATGCTTTTTTATTCAAATGTGGTCTTTGGCTTGCTCATTGCCGGAGTTATTGGCGCTCTGCTTTATGGCCGCCCTTACAGCCGGCGCATCACGCGTTTCGACACCGTCGGCGTGTTGTTGATCGCCTTCACCCTGGTCGGGATTCAGACAATATTCAATCAGGGCAATGACTTCGACTGGCTCGGGTCAACTTTTCTGACAATCGTCCTGATCGCCGTCGTCATCGCTCTCCCGACATTCATCATCTGGGAGCTGGGTGAGCGGCGCCCGGTTCTGGACATTCGCCTCTTCGCTCATCGCAACTACGCCGTCGCGACTTTTTGCTCCGTCGTCGGCTTCCTCTTCATTCAGGGCATGCTGTCGGTCTTTGTCGGACAGCTTCAGTTACTGCTGGGCTACACCTCGTCAGGCGCAGGTGTTGTCTATCTTACCATGGCCCTGCTCGCTGTGCCTCTCGTCGCGGTCGTGCACCTGCTCGTCCGGCACATTGATTTGCGCCTTTTCGCCAGCCTGAATTTTCTCGGCTTCTCGGTGACCATGACCTGGCTGGGCCTGTTCGATAAGCCCGCGTCGTTCGACCAGATCACTGTGCCGATGACTTTCTTCGGCTTCTTCCTGGCGACGTTTTTCGCGCCTCCCGCCGCCATCGCCGTCCAAGGTCTTGCGGGCTCGCAGCTGATCCGCGCCGCAGAGGAGCTTGCGATGTTGCGCACAGCCGCCGGCGCCTATGGCATCACTCTGCAAGGGGTCATGCAGTTCCGCCGAACGCCCTTCCACCAACTGGACCTCGCCGACCAACTTGGCGGTCGGCGTTTCCCCTCGCTCGACCTTCTCCCGCAGCTTTTGGACAAGCTGCAAGGGCTGGGCATGAGCGAATCCGTCGCGCGGGCGCAGGTTTCTCGCCTCATTCGCCAGCAAGCGCTGCTGATGGGACTCAACGACGCTTTCCTCACAGGGGCGCTCGCCTTCTTTGGCCTTGCGATTTTTGTTTGGTTGGCAAAGCCCAAGAAGCCCGCGCCGAAGCCAAGCTTGAAGCTCCTCCGCGCTGAAGAACTCATGGAAGAGCCCTGATGCTTTGGCTGAATTCAACGGAACTCCACGCGTGATCCGCCGCTTGCAGAGATCCATCCCTGTCGCAGCGGCGGTCGCGTCGTTGGGGGGCTGCATGCCCACAGCGCAGGAGCAACGCGCGGAATTCATGGAGCCGCCGCCAATGAGGCGAACAATCGCGGCTTCCGGTGTGAAGAGCGTCAGCGCGGAAAACGGTTGGCCAAGTCAACAATGGTGGAAATCCTTCCGCTGCGCCGACCTCGACGGCGTCATGGAAAAGGCGCTGCTGGACAATCAGGGCTTGAGGAAGGCCGCCGACACCCTGAAAGACGCCGAGGCGGCCGTCGACATCGCAGGCTCGCGCCTGACGCCCTATGTCGAGGCCGATCTCTCCTACAAACAGTATCGTTACGCCGAGCGCGGCGTCGCCGCCGGGCTCAATCCGCTGCAGGGAGGAAAACATAAATCTGCCGCCTTCCTCAACCCGATTTCCGCCAAATGGGAACTGGACTTTTGGGGCAAGAACCGCGCCTTGCTCGACGCCGCCATCGGCGACGCGCTGGCGCAGGCGGGAGAGCTTGAACAAACTCGCTTACTGCTGACAACGAGCGTCGCGCGCGCCTATCTTCGCGGCTATATTCTGGGCGAACAGCTCAAACTTGCCAAAGAGCTGACCGGCATGCGCCGTGAACTCCGCCAGCTCGCTGAAACGCGCTACCAAACGGGCATCGAAATCCTCGACGTTGTCCAGATTGCCCGGAGCAATGAAGAGTCGGCCGTTCGCCGCGAGGCCTCGCTGACGGCGGCGATCGAGATACAGGAAAACGCGCTGGCGCGCCTCATGGGGGAGGGGCCCGACGTGGCGCGCGGTCTCTTCGTCCGCCGGCAGACCGTCTCGCCCGCACAGCCCGCTCTGCCGAGGGAACTCCCAATCGAATTGCTCGCTCACCGCCCGGACCTTATGGCGGCGCTCCGTCGTGCCGAGGCCTGGGCGGACCGCATTCATGCCGCAAAGGCCTTGTTTCTACCCTCGATTGACCTCTCGGTCTCGGCGGGGCTCGAAGCTTCCGTCACCTCCACCCAATTCGCCAAGCTCGGCGGCTACCTCTTCAACCCCGGCGCCATGGTCTACAGCGTCACGCCGGGGTTGCATCTGCCGATCTTTCAGGGTGGCAAGCTCACCGGCAATCTCGAAACCCAGCGCGCCGATTACGACCAGGCGGTCGATACCTACAATGAGACGCTGCTCACCGCCGCGCAGCAGGTCGCAGATGCGCTCGCCACCCTGAAGAGGGCCAAGGCCGAGTACGAGTCGCAAGGACGCTTCATCAAGGCGCGCCGCGCCGCGGTCCAGCTTGCCCGCATCCGACTCCAGGGCGGCCTGCAGGACCGGCGGGAATTTGTGCAGCTATACGCCGACACGCTTGACGCTGTCTTTATCCAGCGCGGCATGGAAGGCGACCGACTCATCGCGACGGTGGATCTCATGCAGGCTCTCGGTGGCGGCTATGACGCCGGCCCGCAAGCCTATGAGCCGAGGCCGGCGCCAGAGACCGATCCGATCACGCCGGTGGTCGACGTCGTGCAATCGCTGGGAGGAGGCTGACTTGACCGTGGAACAGACGGGTGCCCCGCGCTCCCGCAAAAGCATACGCGCGCGCCGCAATTTCCTGCTCAAGGCTTTGGCGGTTGGCGTGGTCGTTGGCGTGTTGGCGGCCGCCTTCCGCTATCTGACCTATGATCGCGACTGGGTGACGACCGACAATGCGTTTGTGAGCGGCAATATCATTCCGGTGCAGGCCGATGCGACCGGCGTCGTCGCCAAGGTCCTGGCCGAAGAAACGCAGCTCGTGAAGAATGGCGACGTACTGATCCAGCTCGACGAACAACGCGCTCGCGCCGCGCTCGGCCAGGCTGAAGCCGAACTTGCGCGCGCGGTGCGTAACGTTGGAGCGTTGTTCGCTAACCGCCGGCAGATCTGCCAGAAGATAACGGCCCGCGCCGCGGTTCGCGAACGAACGGTCCATGATCTTGCACGCTACAAGCAGGCGGCGACGAGCGGCGCAGCCTCCGGCCAGGTCTTACAGAATACCCAGGATACTCTCGCCGCGCAGGAAGCCGATCTACGCGAAGCTCGCGCAGAATATCAAGCGATGGAGTCGCGGCTCGGCGGCGTGACGCCAACAACACACCCGGATATTGAATTCGCCAAGGCGCGCTTCAACGACGCCTATATCGAGTTCCTGCGCCAGAGCATTCGCGCGCCAGCCACGGGTTATGTCGCCAAGCGGCGCGTGCAGGTCGGACAGCGGGTGCGGCCTGGTGACCAGATCATGAATATTGTGCCCCTCGACCACCTCTGGGTTGAGGCCAATCTCTGGGAAAACCGCATGGAGCGGGTTCGCCCCGGCCAGCCCGCGATCATCAAAGTCGATCTCTATGGATCAAGCGCGACCTTCCACGGAGCCGTCGAAGGTCTCGTGCCAGGCTCTGGCAGCGTCTTCGCCACACTGCCGCCCGATAACGCCACCGGCAATTTCATCCGCATCGTACAGCGCGTGCCGGTGCGTATCGCCATTGACCCGGAGGAACTTAAGAAAACACCGCTACGACCGGGTCTCTCGACGGTTACATCCATTAATGTGAGCGCCGAAGCGAAGCCGATGAACGGATCTGTGGTGAAAACATCGACCGGCGAATATTCGACCACCGTTTTTGACAAGGACCTCGCGGACGCAAAGACTCGCGCCGATGATATCATCAAGAAAAACCTCGTCCGGGCCCCTGGGGACACGGATCAAAGCTGTGCGGCAGGGCGTGAAATGAGCGTTCGTTGAAGGCTGACCGCCATGGCCGCGGCAAACTTTGTGAGAGTTACTGGAAGGGTTCCGAAATGACAGTAGCGACCAGAAATTGGGCAAAAGCGGCGGTGCACTTCCTGCATAACCATTTTCTTGGATCATCGTCTTCTCTAATTCTGCGATGGGGCTCCTCTGCGGGTCGTATCTCGGCAAGAAGATCGTCAATCGTATCGACGCGAAAGCGTTTCGCACTCTCATCGAATTTCTGCTTGTCATTGCCGGGAATGTTGCTCGGCGAATAACTGCGGCGTCGCGAAGGATAACCTAGGGAGGAAGGGATATGGCGGGAATTTGGGGACAAGTCGCATTTGTATTCGCGCTGGCGCTTATCGCCAGCGTGATCGCGCATAGATACCGGCTCTCAACCGCGTTGGTGGAGATCATCGTCGGAATGATCGCCGGCTCATTGCTGGCGACATTCGGCGAATATTCGGTCTTCGGCGTGCAAGAGCCCTGGGTGAAGGCTTTCGCTGGGATCGGGGCGATATTCCTGACGTTCCTCGCCGGGGCGGAACTGGACCCGGATGTCTTCACGATGAAGTGGCGGGAGGCGGCGGCCATCGGTGTCGCGAGCTTTCTGCTGCCCGCGATTGGGTGTTGGGCCGCCGCCCACTATCTCCTTGGTTGGGATAGCTCGGCCGCGCTTCTGGCGGGCATTGCCTTGGCGGCGACTTCCGTCGCCGTCGTTTATACGGTGATGATGGAATATGGCTTCAACCGGGTGGAATTCGGCAAGACAATCCTGGCCGCCTGTTTCATCACCGATCTTGGAACCGTGATAACGCTGGGCCTCGTCTTCGCGCCCTTTACCTGGAAGACCTTGCTCTTCGCGGTTGCCCTTGGCGGCGCCTTTGTCGGTCTGCCAAAGATCACGCCGCGCGCTTACGCGATTTTCGGCGGCAGGCCCTCTGAATTCGAGTCCAAATTCCTGCTGTTCTGTCTCATGGGACTCGGGGCGCTCGCAGTGTGGGCCGGCAGCGAGGCCGTGCTTCCAGCCTATCTGATCGGAATGGCGCTTGCCGGGAGCGTGGGCCGCGATGCGGCTCTGGTCAAGCGCCTCCGTGCGATAACAATCGGATTGCTGACGCCGTTTTATTTCATCCGCGCTGGGTATTTTGTGTCCATCCCGACGGTGCTCCTGGCGCCTTTTGGCGTAGCCGCACTTATTCTCGTCGAGATGGTCACGAAGATCGTGAGCGTCTACCCCGTGGCGAGGGTGTTTAACGCGCCGCACAAGGACGCCATGTACACGACCCTGCTCATGGCGTCGGGGCTCACCTTCGGAACAATATCGGCGCTTTTTGGTCTTTCCAACAAGATCATCGATGACGCGCAATATTCGACCCTGGTCGCCGCGATCATCGGCACGGCGGTGCTTCCAACGCTCATCGCCAATAAGTTCTACCTGCCGCGCCATCTTCTGCCCAAGGACGAAATGACCTTGCACACGCCTGCTCACGAGGCGGAGGTCGAAAAGGCGTTGGAAGATTCCGAAGTGCGGTCCTAATCGAAAAGGAGCCATCCGATGGCAAAAATTGAAGCGGTGCGTGCGCTAGAGATCCTGGACTCACGGGGCAATCCCACGGTGCGGGTCAACGTGACGCTTGACAACGGCGTCGTTGCGACAGCTTCGGTGCCATCGGGCGCCTCGACAGGCGAACACGAAGCGGTTGAACTCCGGGACGGCGAAGCGCGCTATGGCGGCAAAGGGGTGCTGAAAGCGGTTAAAAACGTCAATGAGCAGATCGCGCCTGAGATCAAAGGGCTGGATCCGACACACCAGGCCGAAATCGACTCGCGGATGCTGCAGCTCGACGGGACGCCAAACAAAGCAAAGCTAGGCGCGAATGCGATCCTCGGCGTTTCGATGGCTGTCGCCCGCGCCGCCGCCCAAACGTCGGCCTTGCCGCTATATGCCTACCTCGGCGGGGCCGGCGCCAGACGTCTTCCGGTCCCCATGATGAATATCATCAATGGCGGCAAGCACGCTCAGAACTCGGTGGACTTCCAGGAATTCATGGTCCTGCCGATAGGGGCGCAGAGTTTCTCGGAAGCGCTTCGATTCGGAACCGAGACATTCCACGCGCTTGCGCGGATCCTGAACGCGAAAGGCTATTCGACATCGGTGGGTGATGAAGGCGGGTTCGCGCCAGATCTCGAAAGCAACGAGCAGGCATGCGAGGTGATAGTCGACGCCATTCGCGCCGCCGGCTACGAGCCCGGCAAAGACATCGCGATCGCGCTGGATCCTGCTGCGAGTTCATTTTGGGACGGGAGCGCCTACGACCTGTCGAAATCAGGACAGGGGCGGAAAGACACGGGCGAGATGATCGCGCTCTATGAGAGCTGGATCACTAGCTATCCGATTGTTTCAATCGAAGACGGCCTCGATGAAAATGATTGGGCGGGGTTCGGCCGGCAGACAGCTTCCCAAGGGAACCGGATCCAGATCGTTGGCGACGACATTTTTGTCACCAACCCCGCCTTCATCGCGCGCGGGATAGCGGAACATGCCGCCAATGCGGTGCTGATCAAGTTGAATCAGATCGGCACCGTTACCGAGACCGTTGAAGCCATCGCGCTGTGTCGTGAAGCCGGCTGGGGCTACGTCATTTCTCACCGCTCCGGCGAGACAGAAGACGCCTTTATCGCAGACTTCGCCGTCGCCATGGGGGGCGGACAGATCAAGACGGGATCGGCCTGTCGGAGCGAGCGCATCGCGAAATATAATCGTCTGCTCGAGATCGAGGCTGAACTAGGGGCTTGCTCGACGTTTAAATCGCCATTCGCCTAGGGGTGCCGACTATTAGGGCGGCCGCCACAGGATGTTTTGTGTGCCTGAGGAAGCGCTTCCGGGGGAACGCTCATGCAACCGCCCACATGACGGGTCAGATGTCAAAAACTGACAAGGGGGAGCGCCGCTTCGCCCGCTACAGACCCCAGCGCTTAACGAACCAAACCTTCACCGCCTGCGTTAAAAGCGCATAGACCACTAGCGTGCCAGCAAGGATGGGCCAGTAGAGCGGCGGCAGCGCCGTAAATTTCAACGCTTCCCCAATCGGCGTGTAGGGCAGGGCGGCGCCAATTGCGCTGATGATCAGCGAGGTTGCGATAAGGGCGTTGCTCGCGCGGCTTTCAAGAAAGGGGATCTTTGCGGTGCGAATGATGTGGATGATCAGGGTCTGGGATAGGAGCGATTCGACAAACCAGCCTGTCTGGAACAAGGCGGCGTTGCTCCAGGCGTCGAAGACATAAAGCATGACGAAGAAGGTCGAATAGTCGAAGATCGAGCTGATTGGCCCGATGAAAATCATGAACTTGAAGAGGTTGCCGATTTCCCATCTGCGGGGCGCCGCGACGTATTCCTGGTCCACATTGTCCGTTGGGATCGCAGTTTGAGAGAAATCGTAGAGCAGATTATTGGTCAGGACCTGTATCGGCAACATGGGTAGGAAAGGCACGAGCAGGCTCGCCCCCAGGACGCTGAACATGCTGCCAAAATTCGAGCTGGCGCCCATCTTGATGTATTTGACGATGTTGCCGAAAACCTTGCGTCCCTCGATGACGCCCTGTTGGAGGACGAGCAGGCTTTTTTCCAGCAAGATGATGTCGGCGGATTCTTTCGCGATGTCGACCGCCGTATCGACGGAGATCCCGACATCGGCGGCCTTGAGCGCCAGGCTGTCGTTGATCCCGTCGCCAAGAAAGCCGACGACGTGGCCCTTCCTGTGTAGCGCTCTGACGATGCGCGCCTTTTGATCGGGAGATAGTTTGGCGAAGATGGTCACGCCGTCGAGGAGTTCGGCCAGCTCGTCGTCTGATAGCTTTTCAATTTCTGAGCCGAGCGCGATACGATCCGCTTCCAGCCCGACGTCGCGGCAAATCTTGCGGGTGACCACCTCATTATCGCCCGTGAGGATTTTGATCTGAACCCCTGACGCTTTCAGGGCGGAGAGAGCGGCGCCGGTGCTTTCTTTTGCCGGATCGAGGAACGCGATGAATCCGAGGAGAGTGAGGTCGGTCTCGTCAGGGACAGAGTAATTTTTCGGCGGATACGAAACTTCCTTATATGCGACAGCGACGACGCGTAACCCGTCTTCGTTGAGTTCGCGCGTTAGTTCGAGAATTTCGTTTCGGCGCTTGGGGCCGAATTTAATAGCCTTGCCGTTTTGATCGTAGAAAGCGCAGCAAGAAAGCGTCTCTTCGACGGCGCCCTTACAGACGAGTAAATGCGCGCCTTCGCCCGACGAAAGAAAGCCCCAGACCAGCCTGAAGAACCTGGTGACGCCGTTTCCGTTGCCCTCTCCGGCGCCACGAGACAGCACAACCGATAGGCGCTTCCGGGAGAAGTCGAAGGGGATCTCGTCTACGACCTGATAATCATGCCTCAAATGGACATTTCTGCCCAGCTCTACATGCTCCAAGACCGCAACGTCGAGGAGGCTCTTCAAGCCGGATTGGTAATGGCTGTTGAGGTAGGCGTATTCAAGCACCCTTTCGTCAGTCTTCCCCTCGACGTTCAGATACAGGCTGAGTGAAACACGGTTTTGCGTGAGCGTCCCGGTCTTGTCCGTGCAAAGAACATCCATGGCCCCGAAATTCTGAATGGCGTTGAGACGCTTCACAATGACGCGTTTTTCCGCCATGGCGACGGCGCCCTTAGCCAGATTGACCGTGACGATCATCGGCAAGAGTTCGGGGGTCAGCCCGACCGCGATCGCGAGCGCGAAGAGAAGAGCCTCAGCCCAGTCGCCCTTTGTCAATCCATTGATCAGGAACACAGCTGGCGCCAGCGCCAACATGAAATAAAGCATGAGCCGGATGAAGCGATTGACGCCTCTTTCAAAGCTCGTCAACTGCCGTTTCGAGACGACGCGGCTGGCAAGCTGGCCGAAATAGGTCTTTGCGCCCGTATCCACGACCACGGCCGTGGCGAATCCGCTCACCACGCTGCCGCCCATCAGGCAGATGTTCGGTATGTTCAATAGGTCCCGGTCAGCCGCGGCGTCGACTTGTGCGGACTTTTCGACGGGGATGGCTTCCCCGGTCAATGCGGCCTGATCGACGAAGAGGTCCTTCGCCTCGAGGAGACACAGATCCGCTGGGATGATGTCCCCCGCCGAGAGTCGCACAATGTCGCCGGGGACGAGGTCTTCTAAAGGTATTTCCTGGAAGCCGTTGGGATGGCCGACCTCTTCCTTTTCCGCGCCGCGACGCTTCACGCTCGCCATGGTCTTGACGGCGCGGCGAAGCTTGGCCGCCGCCTCGTTGGAGCGATGCTCCTGGATGAACGCCATCCCAATGGCGAGCGCGACGATGATCGTGATCACAACCGCCGAGTGCAGGTCGCCCAGTAGATATGACGTCGCCGCAAGCGATAAGAGCAGAGCGTTCAAGGGGCTTTTGGCGCGAGACCACAGCTCCTCGAACACACTGGGGATCCCCTCCTGGGCTATGAGGTTCGGCCCCGCCGAGGTCAACCGCGTCTCCGCCTCGGCACGATCCAATCCACTTCGCGCGGTTTGCAGCGACGCGAGGAGGGCGTCATGATCCAGCCGGCTTGCGGCCATGATCTCCTCTGCTTGGAGAGGAGCTTCATTTCGGGAGGCGGACAGGTTCGAAGGCGCCCATTGAAGAAGCCAGAAGGACATGGGGGGAAAGAAGGAGCTCATTCGCATGTGGGTTACTGAGTGGACGCAGTGCCGGTCTCTACGTGGTCGGAGATCGAAGCTTGGCCTGGGTCCGCTCCGAGCATCCATCGGCTAAGAAAGCGTGTTTGCCGACGGATGCCAAGGCCGCGCCCGCCTAACTGATTGAGGAAAACGATGATCAAGAAGATTTGCTGCGCTGCGCTATTAGCCGGCGCTCCGCTGCCGCCGGTCCCGGCACTCGCCTGGGATGGATACCGCTGTTGCGATTGGCGGGGAGGCGTTTGGGGTGGGCGCAGGGCTTGGGATGGCGGCTACGGCTGGCGGGGCAGCGGTTACTACGTGCCGCCTTACGGATGGCCGGGCGGGCACGGCGGCGCCTGCTGGCGCTGGTCGTATGGCCAGTGGGTTTGGTCCTGCTGAGGGAGAAGTCGCCGAGTAGGCAGCGATTCGACGGCGCCATCCGGGCTATTGATGCCGCCAGACCTTCACTGCGGAAACAACCAAGATGGTCGCCAACAACGGCAAGAGCATGGAGCTTGGGACGAAGCCCAACATCTGCCCGCCGATAAAGCTCCCGGCGATGGATCCCGTCGCCATGGCAAGGACGAATCTGCGATTGTTCCTCATAACGGCGAAGCTTCTGTCGCGGCTGTAGCGTGTGAAAGCAACGATCATGGTGGGCAAACTCACGGCAAGCGAGAGACTGCCTGCAAGCTTGATGTCCGCGCCGAAGAGTAAGACCAGCGTCGGAATGAGCAGCTCGCCGCCAGCGACCCCCAGAAGCGACGCGACGACGCCGATCGCAAAGCCGGCGACAACGCCGGTCAGCATCTGCGCAACACCGGTTAACGCGGGAGCCGCATTGGCCGCGTTGTGGCCGAACACCAAAGCAATGGCAATCAAAACGAGCAGGACCGCGATAACGCGATAGAGCTCTTTGTGGCTCAGCCGTGTCGCCCAACCCGCGCCAAGCCATGCGCCGAGGAGGCTGCCAGTAAGCAGGTTGATGATGGCGGGCCAATTTCCCGCAACTTCTCCGAAGGGGACGGAGCTCGATCGAAAAGGCAGCGCGAAGGCGACGACAATGAGGCTCATGGCCTTATTGAGGATGACTGCTTCAAGCCCCGAAAATGCGAATACACTGATGAGCAGCGGCAGTCGAAATTCGGCTCCTCCAAGTCCGATGAGACCGCCGAGCCCGCCAATGAGAGCGCCGCCGCCAAAGGCCATGGCAAGGCTTGTCGCATCTGACATTTTGATTTGGTTGGCGGGGCCGCGCATCGGCGCTCCTGTTGTTATAGCCGTCAGACTATGTCGCTACGAGCAAAGCCGGGGCCAAGCCATGCCAAATGCGGGTTGGGTGTTAGGTAGAGTGGCATGCGTAATCTTAGGAACTTTGTGTCTAACCTTTTGCGCTGGTTGGTGTTTTCTGGTGATGCCGGCGCTTTTGGCGGGTTCGAACAGGCCGGGGCCCCATGCCGTGATGGCGAGCCGTCCGCCGGGGCGGACTATGCGCCAAAGCTCTCTTGTGGCGGCAACCATATCGGGCACGAAGAAAATCCCAAGACGCAGACCAGGCATCAAGCTGGCGTCTGGAATGCCGAGCGCCAGCATGTCCTCCGCCCTGAAGTCGATATTGCCGAGACCCATTGGCGCGCGCTTTCGTTGCGCCCAGCTGGACGAGGCGTCCGGCGAGACTTCGTGCTGCTCGAGGCTGGGCCGCCGCGTCCCGGCCACGGCGTTCGCGGCGGGACGCATATCTATCGCGTCCTCCATTCACCTCGAGCGCTCACACTTTCTTGGCCGTGCGCTTTTCTTGGCCTAGGCCCGACGTTGCCAGCATATTCAGCACGGGACATGGCGGGGCGGGATCGCCGGAACAGCGAGAGATTGTCTCCGCGAGAATTCGCTCCAGTCTGGCGAGGTCTGCGAGTTCCGCCCGCACCTCGTCGAGATGTGTCCGCGCAATGTCTCTCACGTCCGCACAGGAGGCGCGGGACGGCTCGGCGAGCGCCAGCAGGGCGCGGATTTGCTCGATGCTGAAGCCAAGCTCGCGGGCCCGGCGGATGAAGGCGAGCCTGCGAATATGAGCTTGTTCGTAGGCGCGGTATCCGCTCGCCGTTCGGGCGGGCGGCGGCATGAGTTTGATACGCTCGTAATAGCGCACGGTCTCGAGATTGACGCCCGCCGCCGCCGCGAGCTGCCCGATGGTCAAGGATTTCACGGATTGTTCCTCTTGCCCCCGTAGTCGCTACGGGGTGCAGGATACCCCGACGATCAAGCAAGAGCGAGCCATGACCATTAACGACACAGCGCAAGAAACAACGCCAGCCGATTCGGCTCCCGCGAACCTGGCAGCTTCGCAAAAATGGTTCGCCGCCTTGGGCTCGTCGCCGGATTCGCCGCGGTTGTCGCATCTTCGTGCTGCGCCATCCCGCTCGGGCTCGCCGCGCTCGGTGCCAGCGCGGGCGTTCTCGGTGGGCTTGAGACGGTTGCGGAATGGCGAACGCCATTTCTGCTGATCAGCGCCCTGGCGATTGTCGGCGGCTGGGGCGCGTGGGGGCTGAAACGTCCTGTTGCGTGCGCCTCGGGCGAAAGCTGCGCGTCGCCCGAACGATCCCGCTCAACCCTGGCGCTGCTTATCTGTGCTTCGGCCATCGTTCTCGCGGCGGCAAGCTGGGGCTACATCGACCCCGCGTTGCTCAAGCTGATGCGGGGCCGCTGATGCGACTCGTCTCAGTGATCACCTGTCCGTCCTGCGGGCGCCAGTCGGCCGAGACGATGCCGACGGACGCATGCCAGTTCTTCTATGAATGCAAGGGCTGCGGAGCGCTGCTCAAACCAAAGGCTGGGGACTGCTGCGTGTTTTGCTCCTATGGCGACGTTCCGTGTCCGCCGGTTCAGGAAGCTCGCGAGCATCGGCGCCCCGCCGGATGTTGCTCAAGCGCATAGGAGCATGGCTTGCGAGCTCTTGACGCGTCCAACGTTTCCATCATATTTGAAATATGGAAAAGCAAGAAGCCATCGCCGCCCTAGTCGCTCTCGGTCACGAGACCCGCCTCGATATTTTCCGGCTGCTCATGCAGGCGGGGCCGGAGGGGCTTCCTGCGGGACAAATCGGCGAACGGCTTGGCCTGCCGCCCGCGACGCTGTCCTTTCACCTTAGCCAGCTCAAACACGCGGACCTTGTGACCTTCCGGCGCGAAAGCCGGTCGCTGATCTACTCGGCGGTGTATCCGGTTATGGACGCGCTGCTCGCCTACATGACCGAAAACTGCTGCCAAGGCGCAGCCGCCTCTTGTGAGGCCGCCGTTCCTTCAACTTGCCAGCCAAAGGGAAGCCATGAAACGCCTGCACGTGCACGTGTCCGTTGATGACCTTGCGGGTTCCGTCCGCTTTTACAGCGCGCTTTTCGGGGCCGAGCCGACCGTCGCCAAACCCGACTACGCGAAATGGATGCTTGATGACCCGCGCGTGAATTTTGCGATCTCGGCGCGCGGCGGAAAGACCGGCGTCGATCATCTCGGGATTCAGGTCGAGACGCCCGAGGAATTGAAGGAAGTCTATGGCCGCCTGCAACAGGCCGAACGCCCTATGCTGGAAGAAGGCGCGACAACCTGCTGCTACGCCGAGTCCGAGAAAGCGTGGACTTCCGACCCGCAAGGGCTGTTGTGGGAGTCGTTCCTGACGACCGGCGAAAGCACGATTTACGGCGACGATGAAAAGCTGGCGGGATTCCGCACCGGCGGGAAGGGGGCGTCCTCTCCCTGCTGCGGCTCAAAGCTGCGCCAGTCATTGAAGCCGCTTGTTGTTCTGGAACGGGAGCCAACAAATGACCGAACGCGTCTATAACGTCCTCTTCCTCTGCACAGGCAACACCGCTCGCTCGATTTTGGCGGAGGGTATTCTTCGCAAGGATGGGGCAGGGCGCTTCAACGCCTTCTCGGCGGGGAGCCAGCCGAAAGGCGTCATCAATCCCTTCGCCATTAAAACCCTTGCGGAATACGACTATCCGACCGAGGGCTTCCGCTCAAAGAATTGGGAGGAGTTTGCGGCTCCCGGTGCGCCGGTGATGGATTTCGTGTTCACCGTCTGCGACAACGCGGCGGGCGAAGTCTGCCCGATCTGGCCGGGTCAACCGATGACCGCGCATTGGGGCATTGAAGACCCTGCGGCCGTCGAGGGCACGGATATCGAAAAGCAACGCGCTTTCAACCTTGCCTTCCGTTATCTGAAGACGCGCATTTCGCTGCTGCTGGCGACGCCGATCGCCCGCCTTGACAAACTCAAGCTGAAGGCGCGCCTGCGCGAAATCGGCGAGGCGGAAGGCGCGACCCACGGTCACAAAACGGAGGCGTGAGGGTGTCTGTTACCATCTATCACAACCCCGCCTGCGGCACCTCGCGCAACACGTTGGCGATGATCCGCCAAAGCGGCGAAGAGCCGGTCGTCATCGAGTATCTAAAAGACCCGCCGACGCGCGCGCGACTCGTCGAGCTGCTTAAGGCCATGGGCATTTCCGCGCGCGAGCTGCTGCGACAGAAGGGAACGCCTTATGAGGCGCTCGGCCTAGCCGATCCCAAATGGACGGAAGACGAGTTGATCGGCTTCATGCTCGAACACCCGATCCTCATCAATCGGCCTATCGTCGTAACGCCAAATGGCGCGCGGCTGTGCCGCCCTTCCGAGGCCGTGCTCGATATTCTGCCCAACCCCGACATTGGCGACTTCACCAAGGAAGATGGCGAAGTCGTCACCGGCAGGGGCGCTTAACCCACTCCTGAAGGACTCACATGACCACAATTCACGTTTTCGATCCCGCCCTTTGTTGCAGCTCGGGCGTTTGTGGCGTCGATACCGATCAGGCGCTTGTCACCTTCGCGGCGGATGTCGACTGGGCGAAAAAGAACGGCGCGCAAATCGAGCGCTTCAACCTTGCCCAGCAACCCATGGCCTTTGCCGACAATGTCACGGTGAAAGGCTTTCTTGAGCGTTCGGGTCAAGAGGCGCTGCCGCTGATCCTCGTCAATGGCGACATTGCGCTTGCCGGCCGTTATCCGAACCGCGCCGAGCTGGCGCGCTGGGCAGGCGTCAAGGAAGCCGCCGAAGCGCAACAAGGCTCATGCTGCGGCGGCAAGACCTCATGCTGCTGAGGTAACGCCATGAAATTTCTCGAAGGCGCGCCGCGTTTCCTTTTCTTCACGGGCAAAGGTGGCGTCGGCAAAACCTCGATCGCCTGCGCCACGGCGATCCAGCTCGCGGAGGCTGGACGCCGAGTGCTGCTGGTCAGCACCGATCCCGCGTCGAACGTCGGCCAGGTTTTCGGGGTCTCTATCGGGAACAAAATCACCTCGATCAGTGATGTTTCCCGGCTGTTTGCCCTCGAAATCGACCCGGAGGCGGCGGCGCAAGCCTATCGCGACCGTATCGTCGGCCCGGTTCGCGGCCAGCTGCCGGAGGCCGTCGTCAAAGGCATTGAGGAACAGCTTTCGGGAGCCTGTACGACCGAAATCGCCGCCTTCGACGAATTCACCGCGTTGCTGACCGATACTGAAATCACCTCGTCCTACGACCACATTGTTTTCGACACCGCGCCGACCGGCCACACCATTCGCCTTTTGCAGTTGCCCGTCGCCTGGTCGGGATTTCTGGAAGCCGGGAAAGGCGACGCGTCTTGCCTTGGTCCGCTCGCGGGCCTCGAAAAACAACGCACGCAATACAGCGCCGCCGTGCAGGCGCTCGCAGACGGTCAACGCACCCGCCTCGTCCTTGTCGCCCGCGCCCAGAATTCGGCGCTGCGCGAAGCGGCGCGCACCCATGGCGAGCTTGCGGCGATCGGCCTTACCCAGCAATTTCTGATCGTCAACGGGCTGTTGCCCGAGGAGGAAGCGGCGCTCGATCCGCTCGCCAAGGCAATTTACGGACGCGAGCAAGCGGCTTTGGCGGCGATGCCGGACGAGTTGCACGCCTTGCCCCGCGATGATGTGCCGCTCAAACCGTTCAACCTCGTCGGCCTCGATGCACTGCGCCAGCTCCTTGTGGAAACCGCGCCCCAGCCGGACGCGGCGGGAGAGCCGGTCGCGCTCCGCGCCCCCAGCCTCTCCGATCTCGTGGATGACATCGCGGCTGACGGCCATGGGCTGGTCATGCTCATGGGCAAGGGCGGCGTCGGCAAGACAACGCTGGCGGCGGCAGTCGCCGTCGAACTGGCGCGGCGGGGGCTCCCGGTCCACCTCACCACCTCCGACCCTGCCGCGCATCTCACTGAGACGCTGCACGGCTCCATGGCGCATCTGACGGTCAGCCGTATCGATCCGCACGCCGAGACCGAACGCTACCGGCAGGAAGTGCTGCGAACGAAAGGCGCGAAGCTCGATGCCCAAGGGCGCGCTTTGCTCGAAGAGGATTTGCGTTCGCCATGCACCGAGGAAATCGCCGTCTTTCAGGCTTTCTCGCGCATCATCCGCGAGGCGGGCGAGAAATTCGTGGTCATGGACACGGCGCCAACCGGCCATACGCTGCTGCTGTTGGACGCGACGGGCGCCTATCACCGTGAGGTCGCTCGCATGCTCGACGCCAAAGGCGGGCATTACACGACCCCGATGATGCAGCTCCAGGATTCGAAGCGTACCAAGGTCCTTTTCGTCTCCTTGGCCGAAACGACGCCCGTCCTCGAAGCGGCCAATCTGCAAGCCGATTTGCGGCGCGCCGGCATCGAACCATGGGCATGGGTCATCAACAACAGTGTGGCGGCGGCGCGTCCGCGCTCGCCTCTCCTACGCAAGCGCGCGCAAAACGAACTGGTCGAAGTGGAGAAGGTGGCGAGACTCCATGCCCGCCGCTACGCCGCCGTGCCGCTGCTTGAGGAAGAACCCGTTGGCGTCGAACGCCTTCTCAAACTGGCGGCGCCCCTCAGGGAACCGGCCTAAGCTGCTTTAGAGGAGGAGTAACGGCCATGAGTGAAGCCTCAACCCTCCCGCGTCCGCCTCAAACCCGCCAAGCGCCCGCCATGGGCGTGTTCGAGCGTTACCTGACGATTTGGGTCGCGCTCTGCATCGTCGCCGGGGTGTCCTTGGGCAGGCGATGCCTGCGGTCTTCCGCGCCATCGGCGGCGCGACGGTCGCCGAGGTCAATCTGCCGGTCGCCGTGCTTGATCTGGCTGATGATCATCCCGATGCTGCTCAAGATCGACCTCGCCGCTCTCGGGGAGGTCAAGGAGCATTGGCGCGGGATTGCGGTGACGGTCGGCATTAATTGGCTGGTGAAGCCCTTCTCCATGGCGCTGCTCGGCTGGCTGTTCATCTCCCATCTCTTCCGACCCTACCTGCCTGCCGACCAGATCGACAGCTATATCGCCGGGCTGATCCTGCTCGCCGCCGCGCCCTGCACGGCCATGGTCTTCGTCTGGTCGAACCTCGTGGACGGCGAGCCGCATTTCACGCTGTCGCAGGTCGCGCTCAATGACAGCATCATGGTGATCGCCTTCGCGCCGATTGTCGCTTTGCTGCTTGGGCTCTCGTCCATCTCCGTGCCCTGGAGCACGCTCTTGCTGTCGGTCCTCCTCTACATCGTCGTGCCAGTCATCGTCGCGCAACTCTGGCGGCGCGCGGTTCTAGCGCAGGGGAGGCCAGACGCTTTGAAAAGATGCTCGGCAGACTCGGCCCGCTGTCGCTTTCCGCCCTGTTGTTGACGCTCGTCATTCTCTTCGGCCTGCAAGGCGAACAGATCATCGCCCAGCCGCTCATCATCGGCCTGCTGGCGGTGCCGATCCTGATCCAAGTCTATTTCAACGCGGGACTGGCCTATGTGCTCAACCGGGCGCTTGGCGTCGAGTGGTGCGTCGCTGGGCCTTCGGCGTTGATCGGCGCGAGCAACTTCTTCGAGCTGGCCGTCGCGACGGCAATCGCGCTGTTTGGCTTCCAGTCTGGCGCGGCGCTGGCGACGGTCGTCGGCGTACTGGTCGAGGTGCCGGTCATGCTCTCCGTTGTCCATATCGTCCGCCGCTCGCGCGGATGGTATGAACACAAAGCGGTCTAACCCAGCTCAGATGGGGCAATCACATGTCAAAAAATCCGCTTCGCCACCACACGCCTGACGACGATCCCGAAGCGGGCATTCCCGGCACGGGGGAGGATGTCTGCCCCGAATGCCACGGGACCGGCAAACAGGTCGATAAGGAGACGGGCCAACCCACGGAAGAGCCCTGCGAACGCTGCGACGGAACCGGGCGGATCATCGAGGGAATTGGCTAGGCCCCATGGGTGAACTCGAAGAGGCGAAAGCCAAGGCCGCCGCCGCTTACAACGCGGCGGCCGATTATTTCGATCATCCCGTCAGCTCGTTCTGGCATCGCTTTGGGCGGCGAACCGTCGAGCGCCTTGGCCTGCGCGAGGGTGAGACAGTTCTCGATGTTTGCTGCGGGAGCGGCGGATCGGCTTCGCCCGCCGCCGAGGCCGTCGGGGCGAACGGAAAGGTCGTCGCCGTCGATCTGGCCGAACGCCTCGTCCGGCTCGGCGCAGCGAAAGCGCGCGCCAAGGGCCTTGGCAATATTGAATTCAAGACCGGCGATATGCTGGCGCTCGGCTATCCGACGCCAGCTTCAATGTCGTCGTTTGCGTCTTCGGCATTTTCTTCGTCTCCGACATGGTGGCGGCCACCAAGGAGCTGTGGCGCATGGTGCGTCCCGGCGGACGGCTCGCCATCACGACATGGGGGCCGGATCTCTTCGAGCCCGCCAATAGCGCTTTTTGGGAGGCTATTCGCGCGGAACGCCCCGACCTCATGAAGGGCTTCAACCCGTGGGAGCGGATTTCAACGCCTGCGGGGCTACGCGAGATGCTTGGCGGCGCTTATGCTGCATGTCGGAATGCGGCTTGGGAGCTTCGGCGACGACGGGCAACCCCGCGGCGCGCCATTCGGGCAACCCGTCTTCCAGGCGGCGCGCCGCGAAGCCTTTACTGCGGAGTAGAGCGGCTGCCTCGAAGGAAAGTACGCAGAAGCGTCCCCGGCAATAGGCGACGATGTCTTGCGACGGATCGAGTTCTCCGAGCCGCGCTTGCATATCTCTCAATGGGATGTTCACGGCGTTCGGCAGATGGCCGAGCGCGAATTCGTCTTCCGGCCGCACGTCGAGCACCGTGATCGTCCCGGCGCGAATTCCTTCGAGCAAAGCTTCGCGCGGCAGGGGTTCGAGCCCGTCCCGGTCGCTAAAATAGCGGCGCATGATGCGTTCGACTTCCGCGACATTGCGCTCCGCCAAGCGGCCCAGCGCCGCCAAGAGATCAAGCGCGGCTTCATCGGCCAGCCTGTAATAAACGAATTTTCCGTCGCGTCTCGCGCCCACCAAGCCGGCGCGGCGCATGTGCTGGAGGTGCTGCGAGGCGTTGGCGATGGAGAGGCCGGTCTTCTGCGCCAGCCCTTCGACGCTGCGCTCGCCCTGGGCGAGTTGCTCCAGCAGTTCGAGGCGATGAGCATGGCCGAGCGCCTTCGCGACCGCCGCGAACACCGCGAACAGCGCCTGTTTGGGACTTTGGGTTGACATCGGCGGCCTTGTCAATAATTATTCAAGCGAATAATTTAATGTCTTCCAATTCGCTTTGTCAAGACGCTCTTGCGTCAGGCGCTGGGAAAACAAGCAAAATGCGGAGACCTCGATGATCTTGCGCCAGTTCCTGCGTGCGAGCCCGGTTGCGGCTTCTTACCTTTTCGGCTGCGGCGGACGCGCCGCCGGGGCAGTTGTCGATCCCGTCGACGATATCGGCGCTTATCTGCGCATGGCGGAAGAAACCGGCATGCGCATCCGCTATGTGATCGACACGCATCTGCATGCTGATCATGTCTCCGCCGGCCGCGAATTGGCCGAGGCGGCGGGCGCGTCTTACGTGCTGTTCGCCGAAGCGAACGCGGCTTTCCCTTTTCATGGCGTGCGCGACGGTGACGTTTTGGAGCTGGGCAACGTCACGATCCATGTCCTGCACACGCCGGGCCATACGCCTGAGCATATTTCGCTGCCCGTCACCGATCGAACGCGGACCGATGAACCATGGTTCGTCCTAACCGGCCACACGCTCATGGTCGGCGATCTCGGCCGCACCGAACTCGCCGCCAACGCCGAGGACGGCGCGCGCGTGCTGTTCAGGTCAGTGCAGCGGCTCAAGGCGCTCCCGGACTACCTCGAAGCGCTGCCGGGCGCCTACTCCGGCTCGGTCTGCGGGCGTAGCCTGAGCGGCAAGCCAAGCTCGACGATCGGCTTCGAGAAGCGCCACAACAAGGCGTTCCGCATTGAGGACGAGGAAGCCTTTGTCCGCGCGATGGCCGCCGACCTTCCCCCGCCGCCGGCGCAAGCGGCTGAAATCCGCGCGGTCAATTCCGGCTTCAAGGAAGCGGCGGAATGAGCGTGCGCAACACGGGCGCGCCCACTCGCTTGCCCTCCGGCGTCACCCTCGGCCTGCTCGCCAATTGGCGGCAGTTCACGCTGCTTGTTCTGCTCAACGCCTTTGTCGGCGGCATGGTCGGCATCGAGCGCACGGTCGTGCCGTTGATCGGCTCTGAGGAATTCGGCATCCCTTCGACCACGCTGGTGGTTTCGTTCATCGTTAGCTTCGGCGTGGTCAAAGCCTTCGCCAATCTGGTCTCGGGGCATTTTGCCGATGTTTGGGGCCGCAAACGCGTGCTGGTCCTCGGCTGGCTGGTTGGCCTGCCGGTTCCCTTCATGATCATGTGGGCGCCGAGCTGGGGATGGATCATCGCCGCCAACGCGTTGCTTGGCGTCAATCAGGGCCTCGCCTGGTCGATGACGGTCATCATGAAAGTTGACCTCGTGGGACCGAAGTCGCGTGGCCTGGCGGTCGGCCTTAATGAATTCGCCGGTTATCTGGCGGTCGGCGTCACGGCGTTTCTGACAGGCTATCTGGCGTCTGAATATGGGCTGCGGCCGACGCCCATCTATTTGGGAGTCGGCTACGCCATAGCGGGCACGTTGCTCTCCATTATTCTGGTTCGCGACACGCGCGCCCATGTCCGCGCGGAAATCGGCGACACGCCCCACAAAGCGATCGCCATGAGCTTTTGGGAAGTGTTTGCGCTCACTTCCTTCCGCGACCGCAACCTTTTCGCCGCCTCGCAGGCGGGGCTCGTCAACAACCTCAACGACGGCATGAGTTGGGGCATTTTTCCATTGTTCTTCGCAGCTTTTGGCCTTGGCGTCGAGCGGATCGGCATTCTCAAAGCGGTCTATCCGGCGAGCTGGGGCATTCTGCAAATCGCAACCGGGCCGTTGAGCGATCGATGGGGCCGCAAAGGCCTGATCGTCGCGGGCATGTGGATCCAGGCGGCGGCTCTTTTCCTCGTGGCTGCGACCCGCGAATTCCATTTCTGGCTGATCGCCAGCCTGCTCCTCGGCCTCGGGACCGCCATGGTTTATCCGAGCCTGATCGCCGCCGTCTCGGACGCGTCGCATGCAAGCTGGCGGGCGCGTTCGCTCAGCGTCTATCGCTTTTGGCGCGATCTCGGCTACGCGATCGGCGCGCTCTCGGCGGGCATTATCGCCGATCTGTTCGGCATGGCGTGGGCAATCGGCGCGGTCGCGACGCTCACATTTGTCTCGGGCGTGATTGTCGCTGTGCTGATGCGCGACTCTCAACCGACCGTGATGAGACAGACCCATGATCAGCGGCGGTAAGGAGAAAGCCGCGCAGCAAGCGGCGGAGTTGACCGCGTCCTATGCTCGCTGGCGAACGGGCCGTCTCGGCCAAATCACCGACGCGCTCGAGCAGGAACTCCTCGTCGAAATGCTCAGGCCGATCGCCGGCAAGACGTTGCTCCAAGTCGGGTGCGGCGACGGCGCTCTTGCTGTGCACCTCGGCCAACTCGGCGCCGCGGTGACGGCCCTCGATCCGAACCCGACGATGCTCGCCGCCGCGCAACACGGGCGGCGACCGCGAACGTTCCGTTGCAGCTGGTCGAGGGCAAGGTAGAGGCGCTGCCGTTCCCCTATGCGACTTTCGATCGCGTTCTTGCGGTCACGGCCCTCTGTTTCATCGCCGACGCCGAGCGGGCCATTGCCGAAATGGCTCGCGTGCTGAAGCCCGGCGGCCTGTTTACTATGGGAAACTCGGCAACCGCAGCTTATGGGCCGCCTATCGCCGCATGCGTGGGTGGCTTGGCCATCCCGTATGGCTTGCGGCGATTTTTCGCTCAGGCGCCGAGCTTCGCCGGCTCATGGGCGAAGCGGGACTCGATGTGCTCGAGATACGCGGGGCCGTCTATTATCCCCCCATGCGAGGCGGCGGCGCGGCTACTTGCCCCTGTCGATCCATGGCTCGGGCGGTGGACAAAACTCGGCGCGGCCTTCATCGTCTTATCCGCGGCGAAACCACCCCTCCGCCCTCAGCTTGGCGAGGCTTCGGCGAGCTTGCGTCGCGAGACGCCGTCATTGGAACCGCCCCGCCCAAACAGCCTGAATTTCTATGAGCGCTGGATTCTTCCGCCACTGCTCGATTGGACCATGCAGCAGCGCAACTTGAAAAACGCCGACGCAGAGTGGTTGCTCCCGTGCGCGGCCGCGCGCTCGAAATCGGCGTCGGTTCAAGGCTGAATCCGGCCGGCGTGGCCCCGCCAAGAAGGCGGAGCCATCGAATGAGATCACGCCGCCGACGGCCAGACGCGGTGTTGGAAGACCTCGTCCACCGGCGTATGGAAGACATGATTGGTATAATTGCTGATCGTCTTGACGCTGATGGCGAGGATGATTCCGAGGATATTTTTCTCGTTGTATCCCGCAGCGAAGAACGCCCGCGCGTCCGTTTCGTCCGGGCGTCCTCGCTTTTCCAGCATGACCCGCGTGAATTCGGCGAGCGCCTGCAACTTCCCATCGGGAATGGGACGTCCGTCACGAATGGCGTCAGTCACATCGGGCGCAACTTTCGACATCCTGTCCGCGACGAAGCTATGCGCCGCCATGCAATAGTTGCAGCCGTTCCAGTGACTGACTGCGAGGAAGATCACTTCCTGCTCGACGGGCGTAAAGCCGCATTCCTGACGAAACGCCGCGTAGCCTGAGGCGTAGGCTTCATACAGCGCCGGTTCATTGGCCATGGCCCCATACATCTTTGGGACAAAGCCCATCTGCCTTTTCGCCGACTCCAGTAGGCTCCTGGCCTTTCCCGCCGCTGTCTCGATCGTGAGGAAAGGCAAATCCTTAATGGCGTATGCGTTGCTCATTGAAGTTGCTCCTGAATTATCGACTTGCGAGACGACGAAGATCGACCGCTGTCACGGGCCGACCGCCTACGCGCCAAGCTCCGATGCGCTCCTTCATCTGGTCGGGCATCAGATGGCCTCCAACCCCCTTGATGTTCACGAGTGGCATGCTGCTGCTCCTCTGATTTAGCTTCAATGGAGCCATTTCCTCATGTATTTGCGAATCTCACAAGTAGGCACTAATATTAGCTATAGTCACACATTTGATACCATTGGAACGGACATGAGGAAGCAGCGACACGAGGCCTACACATGTTGCCCTCTGGAGGCGGCGCTGGATGTCATGGGCAGCAAATGGAAGGCGACGATCCTGTTTCGCCTCCTTGAGGGCACGAAGCGCTTCAATGAACTTCGCAGGATCATGCCAAATGTTACGCAGAGAATGCTGACCCTTCAGCTGCGCGAACTCGAAGCCGATGGCATGATCCTGCGGAAGGTTTTCGCGGAGGTGCCCCCCAAGGTCGAATACTCCTTGTCGGACCTTGGCAGGACATTGGAGCCATTGCTGCGAGAGCTGTATGATTGGGGCCAGACGCACATACAGCGAAAACAACCGGAAGACGGTGCAGAGCCTGCTTCAAGTCCGCCTGAAGCGAAAGCCCGGCGCGCTAGCCGCTAGGCGACGCCCTTTCTCTTCGCCGAGGATCAGAACGGCATGTCCACTCAAAGAGAGATCGGCGCGAAACAGGCGCGTGAGGAACGCTGGCGGCAATTGATGCGCGCTGCCCAAGACGGCGACAACGCCGCCTATGCGGCGTTGCTCTCCGAGATCCTTCCTGTCCTGCGCCGCTCGGTCGCCTACAAATGGCCGGGCGCTCCGGACGTGGAAGACGTCGTTCAGGAGATTTTGCTGTCGGTCCATACCGTTCGTCACACTTTCGATCCCGCGCGACCCTTCATGCCCTGGCTCATGACGATCGCGACGCGTCGTACGATCGACGCGGCGCGCCGCCGAACAGCCCGATCCGCAAATGAAACGACCGTGGATGTGATGCCCGAAACATTTTCGGGGGAAGCAGCGAAGAATGAACAGGAGATCAGCGATGACCAGGAGGCAATTCGACGAGCGCTCGCGCAGTTGCCGGACGGGCAACGTGAGGCGGTGGAACTGATGAAAGTGCAAGGTCTATCACTCCAGGAGGCGTCCGCCGTGACCGGCAAAAGCGTGGCGTCGCTCAAGGTCAGTGTGCATAGGGCGCTCAAGGCCATGCGTGATGTGTTGAAGAGAGAGAGCTGACGACGATGAAATCGGAAGAACTTGCTCGTCGTCTCGCCGCAAGCGCCAAGCCCGTCCAGCGTCTGCCGCATCCGATATGGCGCGCCATGATGTGGTTCGTTCTTTCTCTGGCCTATGCGGGAGCGCTGGTGCTCGTCATGGGACTGCGCACGGATCTCTCCGCCCGGATCGCCGAGCCGCGATTCGTAATCGAACTGTCCGCCGCCGTCTTGACGTCGATGATGGCTGCGACGGCCGCGTTCTGCTCGACCTGCCCCGGACGGCCGATATGGGAGCGTCTGGCGCCATTCCCATTCTTATTGGTCTGGCTGGCGTCCCTGGGCGAAGGCTGCTGGCGTGATTGGTCGCTGCATGGATTGCAGGGTCTCGCAGTTCAGTCGGAATTCAGCTGCTTCTGGAAGATCGTCGTATCGAGTGCGCCGCCTGCGATCCTGATCCTGCTCATGGTACGCCGAGGCGCGCCGATTGCGCCCTATCTGACGACGGGTCTTGCGACGCTCGCCGCAGCGTCCCTGATCGCAGCGGCGATGCTCCTATTTCATCAGCAGGAGTCGAGCATTATGGTGCTCGTTTGGCAATTCGGTTCTGTTATCGTCATGTCGGGGATCGCGGCGCTGTTCGGCCGGCAGGTTCTCGACTGGCGAACGGTCGATACTCCGTCGCTTGAATAGGAGGCGGTATTCTCCGCATTCAAGCGCGTCGCCAATTACGCTTGGTCGTCCCAAAACAATGCGCGAAAGTCGAACGCGCCACTTATCGCCAGTTTGACGATCTGAAAATAGGGTGAAATATCGAAATCTCTGGGCGTAAACAGCCCATGGTGACGAATGGTAAGTATCTCCTCGATGCAACCAGGGCAATCCGGCGCGTTCACATCCCTCGCATTGACGATCGGCAGAATCGGATAGCGGATCGACTGGAAGGCCTAGGCGATCAAAGTCGAGCAAATGGCGCGGGTCGGATCGCCGCTGCCCAGCGCGATCATGCGACGCCGGAACTGTTGGGGAATGGGCGGATTCGGCTATTGCCCTCGACGAGCAAGACGTCTGCTGGACGCAGGCTCGCCAACAACCGCGCCGGAGGCGTCACCGCTCCCGCGCTGTGAACATGCGCCGGAGCCGCAAGAAAGCGCCCGAGTCTATCCCCCAACCAACCACGAGCCTTGCCCATCACAAGCGCCTCTTTGCTCTACCGCGATACTCCGTCTTCCGATGAAAGCCGGGCTACAAGCCCATCCGCGAACCATTGAGCAAGAAATTGGCCAGCCACTACCGACGTGTTTTCGCTTGGGTCAAAGAACTGCAGGAGCGAACAGATTTCGGCAAACGACTTCCCCGCCGCCGCTTCAATCAGGGCGAGGCGCTCTTCCGGCGCGACCATCCGATACGAAGACTGGCTATCGGCGCTGCGCCAGAAAAGAACGTGATCCTCACCCGCCTCGATCGGCGGCAACTCTTCGCCATCTCGCGCCGCCTCATATCGCGCCGCGGCGCCGGCGGCGAGATCCAGCAGCTCCCAGCTGGGATGGAATGCGAAGGAAACTGTTGGCCAACTAGTGGCGTCCACGCTGGCCAGAGTTTCGAGCGAGAGCCTTGGTCCGTCTGCTGCGTCGAACGCATTGGCGAGCGCGCGTTCGAAGCGGGCGACGTCGATCGCCTGCACGTCGTCTGCCAAACGGGCCCAATCTCTCATGACCTCGGGTAGGCGCGCGCCATACCAACGCGCGTTTGTGACATGCGACGGCGCGGAGACAATATAGGCCTCGACCAGCGCACCGAACATTTGGTCATCGAGGTAATTGCGCAGGACCCGGTAATCGTTGGAGAGAAACTCCGCGAGTCGAAGTCGGTAAGCGTTGTGGTAGACCGCAAAGAGCGTTGAGGCGTCCGTCTTTGTCGAGTCAGCGACGCAATCGGGCGCAGCTGAACCTTCGCTCAGAATTCCGGCTTGAAACCTTTCCTGCAGCTCGGCGAGCGTCATGCGGCCGTCTCCTTTTGAGAATGAACCGCTCCGGCGCAAATCGATCTGGCGTGGTTGAGCTCGGAGACCAGCTCGCCAAAGGGAGGAAAATTTTCGTCGCGCTCGATCATGGTTGAGATTTCGCCGAATCGACAGCAGACACGCTCGTAAAGCCGCCACACTTCCTCGCACACCGGCTGGGCATGCGTGTCGATCTTATGTGTTCCAAAATCGGAATGTCCTGCGAGGTGAAGTTGCACGACGCGGTCCATGGGAATGGCGTCGACAAACTGCTTCGCGTCAAAGCCGTGATTAAACGCGGAGACAAAAATATTGTTCACATCCACAAGGAGCCAGCAGTCGGCGCGATCAGCCATCTCCCGGATGAACGTCCATTCGTCCATTTCCGATTCGCGGAACGTCACATAGGTTGACGCATTCTCGATCGCGATCCTTCGCCCGAGATAGTCCTGTACGCGCCATATTCGTTCGACAACGTGCCTGAGCGCCTCGAATGTGTAGGGGACCGGCAGGAGATCGTGCAGGTTCACGCCATTAATGCCGGTCCAGCATAGGTGATCTGAAATCCAGCCGGGGTCGAACCGATCGGCGAGTTGCTTGACGGATTTGAGATAGTCGAAATCGAGCGGGTCCGTGGATGCGATCGACATCGAGACGCCATGCATCACGATAGGATATTCCGCTCGAACGCGCTCGAGCATTGCAAGCGGACGCCCGCCCGGCACGAGATAATTTTCCGTGATGATCTCCAGCCACTCTACATTGGGCCGGGCTTCGAGAAGATCCGGGTAATAAATAGGCCGTAGACCGAGGCCAAAACCCAGGGACGATGGCTTGCTCATGTCGAATGTCTCAGCTGCGATCCGCAGAAAGCAGATTCGGGCGGACATTATGTCCGCCCAAGAGTTGTGCTCAATCAGCCAACCGTGCCGCCCTGCGCCTCGCAGGCGGCGTTCGACTTCGCAGGGAGCCAGCCCTGGCCCTTGCATGAATTCTGGCCTTTGCATGCGCTGCTTGCGGTCTGGCAGGCGCTTTGTCCCTTGCAGGCGTTGATGCCAACGCAATGCACGGATTTCATGGCCTTTTTGGCGACAGCGGGCGTCGAGGCGGCGCCGCTGAGCGCCAGCGCAATCGCCGCCGCGGCAAGTGTTGAGCCAGTAACGATATTCGCTTTCATTTGAATCTCCTCGTTGATCCGCGCACATAAAGAGGCGGCGCTAGCCTCTTGGAAGGCCAACGGATCGTTCTTCGGCGGATGGTCGAGGAAAGTTACAGATCACACGCATACATATTCTCACCGTGTGTGAGCTCGGAACTGTTGCTTTGACGCGACGCTAAAAATCGGCCGGTTTCTTACGGGGTCAAATCACATTTCTAATGCCCTGAGACGCATGCGATAGTAGTCGAACGCGCGCTTGCCCCTGTAACCTTTTATTCCCGGGGTTCGAAGGATCTCATGCAAACGTTCCGTCGCCAAAAGGAACGTCACTCACCATCAAAGAGGTCAATCATGTTTTACGTCAAAAACGTGCCCGGCTGGGAGCGCGCGCTTCGCATTATCATGGGAGTAGGCCTTCTCGGAGCAGCCTTGCTGCATTTCGGTTCGACGCCGATGGGTTGGCTCGCTGGCGGCGCGGGCGCGATGGCGATGATGAGCGGGCTCATGGGTTTCTGCCCGGCCTGCGCGCTCGTCGGCAGGAGAATCTGACGGCGATATCATTCAAGAGCAAGCAGCGTCGGGACGAAACGCGTAGTAAGCGCTTCGTCCCGGATACGACCGACCCTTGTTTTGGAGAATGCGAATGACAGACCCGAAAAGACAATCGGCGGCTCTGATCGCCGCGGCGTTTGCCGCTGCACTGTCGGCTGTTGAAGACGCCGCTGCGGCCAAGGGCGACCAGGAGAAATGCTTTGGTGTTTCTCTCAAGGGCAAAAATGACTGTGCGGCAGGGCCTGGCACGACCTGCGCAGGATCCGCCACCAAGGACTATCAGGGCGACGCATGGAAATACGTCGCCAAGGGAACCTGCACGTCGATCACGACTCCGAAGGGCAAAGGCAGTCTGGAGCCGATCGCCAGAAAATGATCCCTTGGCGCGACTGCCGCAGACACCAACTGGCCGCGGCAGTCCCGCAATTCTTTGGGGGTGCCAATGTTCCTGGATGATCGCTATACGCAAGATCGTCGGCTGGCGACAACGCTTCCCGCGCGCTCCGGGGTCGGCTTTAAAGGCCAGCATTTTACCGACATCATCCGTTCAAGGCCAGATATCGGCTTGTTCGAAATTCACGCCGAAAACTTCATGGGCGCCGGAGGCCCGCCGCACGCGCAGTTATCGCGCCTTCGCGCGGACTATGCTCTGTCGGTGCATGGCGTCGGCTTATCGATTGGCGGCGCAGAGCCGCTCGATGCCCAACACCTTGAGCGCCTCAAGACGCTTGTCGATCGCTATGAGCCCGACTCCGTCTCCGAGCATCTCGCCTGGTCGGCGCATAGAATGAATTTCCTGAATGATCTGCTGCCGGTTCCCTATGACACAGAGACCTTGAATAGCATCGTGTCGAATATCCAACAGATTCAGGAGAAGTTGAACCGGCGCATACTGCTCGAAAATCCGGCGACCTATCTGGAATTCGAGACCTCGACATTCTCTGAAGTCGAGTTTCTGGATGAGATCGCGCGCCGAACCGGCAGCGGCCTGCTCCTCGACGTCACTAATATCCATGTCAGCGCGGTCAATCACCATTTCTCCGCCGAGGCGTATATCGACGCCTTTCCGGTGACGCTTGTTGAAGAGATTCACCTTGCCGGCTTCTCATGCGACAACGACGAGCTCGATGAAGCCTTGTTGATCGATACACATTCCGGACCAGTTGCGGAGGAAGTCTGGACGCTCTACCAGCGCGCGCTGTCGCGCATCGGGCCGATCGCGACGCTCATCGAATGGGACAATGAGATGCCCTCATGGAATATGCTTCATGCGCAGGCGCGGCGCGCAGAGACTATGCTTGCCGCGTGGCGAAAAATTGAATCGCAGCGTCTGGAAGGAGCGTCTGCTCCATGAATTCCGATGAATATACAGCCTTTACCGACGCCCTGTTCGACCCGGCAGCGTGTCCGCCGAGCGGGTTGAAGGCTTGGCATAAGGGAGCCGTCACAAAACGCTTTTCGGTCTATCGGAACAATGTGATCTTCGGGCTGATCAACGCGCTCGCCGAACGCTTTCCGGTTTGCTTGCGTCTGGTCGGCGCGGATTTCTTCGGGGCGATGGCAAAGTCATTCGTCCGTTCGTCGCCGCCTAAATCGCCGATCCTCGTCGAATATGGCGAGGGCTTTCCGGGATTCATCGCGACTTTCGAGTGGGCCCGTGAACTACGCTATCTCGCGGATGTTGCCCGTCTCGAATGGGCGATCGGCCGCGCCTACCATGCGGCCGATTCGACGCCGCTCGCGCTCGAATCCATTCGGGCAGTTCCTGCGGATGCGCTTGGGGACGCCATTTTCACGCTTCACCCCTCGGTGCAGATTATCTCGTCGCGTTTTCCGATCCTATCGATATGGTCGACAAATACGTTCGATACGGCAGTTCAGGAAGTCAGTCTTGATCGAGGCGAGGACGTCTTGGTTCTGCGCCCGCATCTTGAAGTCGAGGCGCGTCTGCTGCCGCCTGGTGGATTTTCGTTCGTCTCGGCGTTGATCAAGGGCGAGACAGTGTCCGCCGCGAGCTCGGCGGACCTACTCGATTTGCCCGCGTGCCTTCGTCTGCTGTTCTTGGCGGAAGCCATCACAGCGATCAGCGCGTGAAATCGCCCTCGAGTTACTTCCAGTCGCAACAATTTGAAAGGACTGACGACGCTATGAGAACTTTCTACAGACTCGCCGACCTTCTGGACTCAATTCCCTATGCGCTGATCGCGCTGTTCCTCCGTATCGTTGTCGCTCGGCCATTTTTCATCTCGGGACAGACCAAGGTCGAAGGCCCGATAGTCGGTCGCGAAGTCTTTGGCGTCGATCTCAGCATGACTCTGCCGACGTCATTGCGCGACGCCGCGGTTGACCTATTCGCCGACGAATACAAGCTGCCCCTTATCTCCCCGGAGCACGCCGCCTATCTGACGGCGGGACTGGAATTTCTGCTGCCGGTCCTGCTCGTTCTGGGTCTTATGACGCGGCTCTCGGCCCTGGGACTACTCATGATCACCATGGTGATCCAGCTCTTCGTTTACCCCGACGCATGGTGGTCGGCGCATGCCTATTGGGTGGGTTTGCTGCTTGTCCTCATTGCGCGCGGTGCGGGAGGAATTTCGCTGGACAGCCTGGTGGTTTCTCGAGTCTCTTCGAGAATAGGCGTGTTGCCAAACGCAAACCGTCTCCTGGGTTGAGGCCTTGGGTCAATCGAGCAAGGCTCGACAACCGATCGCGGGAACTCTCTCTGTAACGCTGGGATAGGATCAACTATGGCGACCACGCGTTTTCCAAAGCCGTTGGACAAGAGCGAACATCCGTCTCGCCGACTGGTGCTTCTCGGCTTCTTGCAAGGACTGGCTGCTGAGCCAGCGCTCGCGCAACTCGGCGCGCCCCCGATGTTGCAAACGGATAGCTCGCAATTCGTTGAACTGCGACCTGCTATGATGATGCCAGTCGCCACCTTGCAGCGAATCGACGGGAAATTGACGCCCCTGAGCGCATCGCGCGGGAAGGTTCTCCTTCTGTGCTTCTGGGCGACTTGGTGTCCCCCCTGCCGTAGGGAGCTGCCAGCGCTCGAACGAGCGCAGAAGTCGTTCGATTCAACAAAATTCGAGATCGCCGCAGTTTCTGTCGACACCGCCGGCAAGGCGACGATCGAAGGATTCCTCAATCGTCTTGGCGTCAAAAATCTGCAAATATTTCTGGACCCCGCTGGCCGCATCGCGGAACGCGCAAATCGAGAAACTGGCGCGCCACTTCCACTTTATGGTATGCCGATAACCTATGTGATCGACCGAAACGGTATGGTCCGCGGCTATATCACAGGTGAGGTTGATTGGCTGTCGTCCGACGCGACCGCGTTTCTAAATTATTTTATCGACAGCTGACCTTGTCACTTTCGATCGCATATCGGTCGCTCGCAGCGGCGGACGTTTGAGATCATCGTCTGAAGCGCCTTCTTGCCGGGCCAACCAGCAAATCCAAACCCGGCGATGGCGAAAGAGGGCGTCATTGACACGCCCAGGCTGGCTGCAAGTTCGGCTTGGCGCCGCAACACGCCCGCAACGATGGCGCTGTCGGCTGATTCTTCGACTTTCGCTGGATCGAGAGCCATGTCGCGCGCGACCGCGAGCGCGGAAACGCCGTCGCTTTGGCCGCGCTTGGTGAACATTCGCTGATGAAATGCGGCGGCGACCGGGGGACCGTATAGCCGCAGAACCGCCTGCTGGACCTTTGCAGCCTGAACAGAGCCGAGGGAAAGTATGGGACTGTTGACGAGACCGAGCTTCACGTCGGGATTCGCTGCAATTATTTCTTCGATCTCACGAGCCGCCTTTTTGCAGTATGCGCAGTTATAGTCGAAAAATTCATAGATTTCGATCTCGGCCGACCCCGCTCCCTGCCAGATGATGCCCGGTAGCGACGACGGATAAAGGTTCGAAGGTATTGGAAACAGCTCCGGCAGTGTGAAGCCGACGGCCCCTGCGGCGGGGTCGGGGCCGGCGTCAGCGAGCGTCGATGTGACGGCCGATAGGAGCGCGCCGAGCAGTGCAAGCACGCCTCGGCGCGTCGGACGGGCGGCGCCCGACTTTCTGTATTGACCGAGCGTCTCCCTGCGGCAGGTGATTCCAGTTGCGAACAAGATCTAATGTCCTTCCAACGAGGCGCGGGAAATTTTGACTTCGCGCGGCGTCGTTCCCTCTGGCGTGGCCAACGCTTTAGGTTCGCCTGAACTTGTGTCGAGGTTACGTCATGAGGCTCGGTTTTGCTCTGACACGCCCTCGATAGGGGCCAGACTGCCATTCCGGGCGAGCTGCGCCTCGAGTTCGGCAATCCGCGCAGCGAGTGGCGCCGTTAGCGCGCGCACTTCGTCGAGCGTGTAACGTTCTGTGATGTGCTGCGGGCAATTCCAGTCAAAGCCCTCCACCCTGATCAGGAAGCCACGTTCGACGCGGGCGCGGTAATCCGCGATTTCGAGCCGGGACAAGGTCGCTTCGTCGTCGGGGCCGATGATCTTCGCGCGACCAAAGAGCTTGAGCCGGGTCCTGTTCGGATAATCCATGAAGAACAATGACACGCGATCGTCGGTCGTCAGGTTCCCGACGCTGATATATTGGCGGTTCCCGCGGAAATCCGCGAAGCCGATTGTCGCGTTGTCGAGCACGCGCACGAATCCCGTCGGCCCGCCGCGATGCTGGATGTAAGGCCAGCCGGTCTCGCCGACCGTCGCCATGTAGAACGAATTGCGGGCCGCGATGAATTGGGCTTCCGCCGCCCCAAGGCGGTGGTTCCGCGTCTCTGGCGCGCTCTCCATGCGGGCATAGGCGCCGCGGCTGCCCTGTTCCTCTTGCGCCTTCTTTACCGTCGGGGTGAAAGCGATCTCGGCATAGCGATGCGGCATGGCGTCCTCCTGCGGCATGGCGTCCTCCTGCGGGCCGGCGCCCTTAAAGCCCAAGGTCGGTAAGGCCGGGATGATCTGTGGGTCGCGGGCCTTGCGGCCAGTGAAACTTACGCTCGCTTTCGTGGATCGGTTGGTCGTTGATGCTCGCAAAGCGCAGGCGCATCAGTCCGCGCTCGTCGAACTCCCAATTCTCGTTGCCATGGCTGCGGAACCAGTTGCCGTCGTCATTGCGCCACTCGTAAGCGAAGCACACCGCAATACGGTTCTCGGCGAAGGTCCAGAGCTCCTTGATCAGTCGATAGTCGCGTTCACGCGCCCATTTTCGAGTCAGGAATGCGACGATCTCCGCGCGGCCGCGCGGGTACTCCGCGCGATTGCGCCAGCGGCTGTCCTCCGTATAGGCGAGCGATACGCGCTCGGGATCGCGGGTGTTCCAGGCGTCTTCCGCCATCCGAACTTTCTGTATCGCCGTTTCGCGCGTGAAGGGCGGCAGCGGCGGGCGGACGCCGGCAGTCTGGTGCGTATCGGTCATTCAAAGCTCCCCTCAAAATCGGGTGGTCCGGCCCAGGCGTGACCGGCCGGACCCTGGTTAGATCAGGCGGCCCTGTTCAATTCGATCTGCGGGAAATCGATCTCGATCTGGGTCGACTTGCCGAGCAGGTTCGTGAAAATGTTCATCGCGACATGCGTGATGATCTCCACGACCTCGCCATCCGAGTGACCGGCGGCGCGAACCGCATCGAATTCCGCCTTGCTCACCTGTCCCGAATGCTCGACAAGCGCGCGGGCGAAGGCAAGCGCCGCTTCAGCCTTGGCGTCCGACGAACGGCCCACGCGATTGGCCAGCATTTCCTGATTGTCGAGGCCCGCCTTGCGGCCAATGGCTGTGTGCGCCGAGACGCAATACTGGCAGGCGTTCTGTTCGGCGACCGCCAATGCGATGCGCTCGCGGGTCTTCGGATCCAGTAGACCAGCGCCAGCGATGTGGTGGATCCCAAGAAACGCATTCAGCGCCGCCGGGGAATTGGCGAGCACGCGGATGAAGTTGGGGACAACGCCGAGGCTGGCCTGGACGGCGCCCAGCAATGCCTTGGCTTCGCCGGTGGCGGAATTCGGGTCGATGACGGCAATACGAGCCATGAGATTAGTCCTTGTTTTGTTGACGGCGCGACGCGCTCGGCGCCGCTCCTGTGAACAATGGCTCAGTATTCTCCTTGCAAGAATACGCGATAAATGAAATTCATTCTTCCAGCTGGAGGAATAAAATGGACCGTCTTCACGAGCTCGAGGTGTTTGTCGCGGTCGCCGACGCGGGCAGCTTCGCCAAAGCCGGAACACGTCTGCGCTTATCCCCTCCGGCGGTGACCCGGGCGATTTCCGCACTCGAAGAGCGTCTGGGCGGCCGCGTCTTCAATCGCACGACCCGCAGCCTGACCATCGCCGATATCGGCCAGCGCTTCCTCGAAAACGCGCGACGCATCCTGAGCGATCTCGATGCCGCCGAGAAGGAGGCGGTCGGCGAGACGGCAGTTCCGCACGGACATCTCACGCTGACGGCCTCAGTGACTTTTGGTCGGACAGCGCTCATGCCGGTGGTGTGCGCGTTTCTTGACAAGCACCCGCGTGTCACCATCTCCGTGCTCCTGCTTGATCGCATCGCCAATCTCGTGGAAGAGGGGATTGACCTCGCGGTTCGCATCGGTTCTCTGCCGGATTCGAACCTGGTTGGGAAAAAGATCGGGACCGTCCGGCGGATTCTGGTCGCGAGTCCTGACTATTTGCGGCGGCGGGGAACTCCGAAGACGCCAGCCGACCTTCGCCTGCACTCGGTCATCGCTTTCACGGGACTCATGCCGAACCGGGAGTGGCGCTTTCTCGACGGGAAAAAAGGCCACAGCATTTCCTTCGCCCCGCGACTTGAAATCAATGACGCGGCTATGTCGATCGCCGCCGCGGAAATGGGAGAGGGAATCACCATCGCCCTGTCCTACATGGTCGCCGACAAGATTCGCGACGGCCGGCTGGCGCCGGTTCTGGAGGAGTTCACGCCGTCGCCAGCGCCTGTGCATATTGTTTACCCTCAGAGTCGCCTCATCTCCCCCAAGCTGAGAGCATTCGTCGACTTCGCCGCCCCGCGCCTGCGGGCCACGCTCGACAGCCTCACTCTTCCCGGGGCGAATGCCAAAAAGCCGCCAAGCTGATGGGCTGTAGATGTGGGCTTCGATAGGGCATGCGAACAGAGCGTCATAGACCCTGATGAGATCCGGCCCATCGGATCAACAGAGACTTTTCTACTTTCAGCGACCTGGGGGGGGGCGCCGTAGGAATAATGGCCAGCTTGCAGGGAGCCGGAAGTACACCGCTGCTTGCGGTCGGCGTGTGCTTCCTATTCACTGTGTGTCCCATAAAAGGGTTCTTCCTCACTTCGTGTTGCGCCCTTGATCAATTGGGAGCGAGGCCATAGCTTGACCGCGTGGCAAGAAGATCGGATTGGTCCCTGGGGAAGGGCGTACGAATTCTGGACGCAAAACAGATAGATGACCAATGGCTGATTTCGGCGGCGGCCATCGGGTCTGGCGTCTGTCCGGACTGCGGAAAGCGCTCGACGCGCCGATACGGCTGGCATGAGCGCCATCTACAAGATTTGCCGGCGCAAGGCGCCCCTGTCGCTGTGAAGCTTCGCCTCCAGCGCTGGCAGTGTCGAAACGAAGCGTGCGAGCGTAAGACGTTCACCGCGCAACTGCCCGAGGTCGCGGCGCCTCGAGCGCGCCGCACCGAGCGGGCCACCGAAATCATTTATCTTCTTGCCCATGGCGTGGGCGGGCGTCCGGGAGAGCGCCTGATCAAGCGAATTGGCATGCCGACCAGCGACGACACGATCCTGCGCTGTCTGAAACGACGGGTAAAGGCGCGCAGCTCGAAAGAGACGGCGCGCGTCGTGGGCGTCGATGATTGGGCTTGGCGCAAGGGCTCCACTTACGGGACCATCATCGTGGACCTGGAGCGACGGGAGGTGATCGATCTCTTCCCGGAACGCGCGGCAGGCATGACTGCAGACTGGCTCAAGCGGCATCCTGGCGTCGAGATCATCAGCCGTGATCGCTGCGGTTCGTTCGCCCAAGGCGCACACGAGGGCGCGCCGCAGGCACGGCAAATCGCCGACCGTTTTCATATCCTGCAGAACCTGCGCGAGGCCGTTCAGGCGCAACTCGGCCGTGCAGCAGGGTTTTCCGCACGCCCATTGTTGCCGGCGGACGGCGAAGAGGTTGCCAGCGTGAGAGACAAGCACGGCTGCGCTGAGCACCGCCACCTCACCAGAGTAGCGAACGAACGTTCAAGGCAAGCGGTTTTCGATCGGGTTCGCGCGCTACGCAAGGAGGGTAGAAATGTGATCGACATCGCGCGACAGACGGGCTTCGATCGCCGCACCGTCGCCAAATGGATCCGAGCCGAAGCGCTTCCTCAACGGAGCGCTTCGGCCCCGAAGACGACGTCTCCGTGGCATTTCGAGACTTATCTATCGCGCCGCTGGTCAGAAGGTTGCGTGCGCGGTCGACGATTGTTCCAGGAAATTAAAGCGCGCGGTTACACAGGCAGTTTCTCAAATCTTGAACGGCTACTGGCGAAATGGCGCAATCCGAAACGCAAAACCACAAGGACGGCACCGATTGTTCCAAGGCCGCGGCCACTGGATCCGGCGACAGGACGTTCGATCTCGCCGATAGTCGCCGCCGCGCTCTGCATCAAGCCGCGTGGGCTGTTGACCGTCAATCAAGCTGCAAAAGTCGATGCCATGAAGAAGGACTGGCCAGAGTTCGCGGCAATGCGTCGGCTCGCCATGCGATTCAGGGGCCTGCTCAAAAGCAAGAGCGCCAGGAAGCTTGGCGCCTGGCTGAGAGACGCCCAGAAATCGAGCTTGTACGCGATGCAACGTTTCGCTCGTACGGCGCAGAGAGACATCGACGCGGTGAGAAATGCGATCACTGAGCCGTGGAGCAACGGCCAGACGGAAGGACAGATCAATCGCCTGAAGGCACTCAAACGATCGATGTATGGACGAGCGGGGCCAGAGCTCCTCTGGGCCCGCCTGCTTCCTGTGTAGCGGTCACTGCAACAGGAAGTGAGGAAGACCCATTTGAGTTGAGATCATCCCAGTCAATGTCGATCGATCCTTTTAACGCCTCGATCTCGCGCAAGAGCTTTTCTGTAGGGGTCATACCAGTTCCTCGCGCGGAGCTATAACGACACACAGAGCTTCTGAGGAATGATGTAGAGCTTGCCAGCAATCGTGCAAGGGCTTGCTAAGTTCACGGTTCGAGTTCTCGCAGGCTGCGCAACGGCAATTCAGGAGCACGGGAGATTCGCCGCAGCGCGCCTTCTCGCGCATAGCCTCGATGGACAGCCGACGAAAGACGGCAAACCGTGCCGCCACCTGATTTGCCGAGATCGGCGTCGATGAGCTGGACGGCGTTGCAGCCCAGCTGCCGTGCTCGCTCGACCAGAGCGTACTGGCGCCGCTGGCTTTCGAGATTGTTAGCCACTTGGTAGGCGGTCGACTGCCGCACGTAAACGAAGGCGGCGCGGGCGAGGTGGTCGGGCGCGTTTTACTCACCGCCTGCCTCTTGCTTGGTCGTGACCGCTGGATTGGTCCAGCCTCCTGATCAAATATCCATTCAGGAACTTGGTAGGCTGACGCAGACGCTCGAGCGCATCGCCGCCGCTTGGCCTAACAAAGACGTCGACGCACTCATGCCCCGAAATCCCTGACGCCACGGGTTTGACGCTTACAGAAAGACAAAGAAGGAAGCTTATGTCACGGCGCGTTCTACGGCCCGGCGGAGATGGCCGACTGATTTCACCAGCGCTTCACGACCATCTGAGACGAGTGAGTTAATGCTTCATCGGTGTTGGAGCCGTGTCGCACCCCACATAGAATGTGAAGCGGCTGCCGACGAAGTTGACCCCAAGGGAGCTGCCGGGCTCCTGAGATTCTCTGTATCAGCCACCCGCCACGGGGGGAACTTACCTTCGTAATAGACGCAAGAAACGCTGGGTATTGTACGGGGCGATATAAAGCTGGTGACCCATGCGATTGCGCTCGGAGCGAAGCAGGAAAAGCGATAGAAGCGGCTGTGCCTTCCAGCTGTCTAAAAGGCGAGCAGAGGCCTTTGCTAGGGCTCCTATTTTGGCGGTTGTAAAATGGCGCGGTAGCCTCTGGAAGATTTGGTGCATGCAGAGAAATCGGACATAACGTTGGAACGGCAGTCAACAAGGATAAGGCGCATTGCTGGCTCCTTTGACAGGACCCAGGCCCACCCCGGCGCCGCCGCCTAGGAAGACTAATAAGGTCGAAGAATTTCTCAAGGGCGGGCACTTGCAAATGTCTGGCGATGCATTGAGTTTTGGCCTGCTTGGCCCGCCAGAAGCTAAGCGGTAGTGCCGAGTGGCGGCTAAGGGTCGCTCGAGCTATCTAAGAGAAGCAGCGAACAGAGTCTTATGGAGCTTCCCTGCAATCCCTGGGGGCGTCTTGAACATAAATGGCGAGGGAAATGACCTGCGCCCGCTCCATACCCCGGTGTGCGCCATCGGGGCTTCGGCGGGCGGCGTCAACGCGCTACAGGCTTTTTTTGCCACTGTCAGTAACGACCTAGGCTTGGCCTTCGTCGTCGTCGTGCACCTTGCGCCTGACCATCCAAGCGCCTTGAGTGAGATACTGGCGACGCGGACAACCATGCCAGTCCGCCAGGTCGAAGTCTCGGAAAAGCTAAAACCTAACTGTGTCTACGTTGTGGCGCCGGACCGCGAGCTTGTAATTGACGGCGATGACGTAAAAGCGCGCGCCTTTAGCGAGCCGAGAGGTCGCCGTTCCCCGATTGACCTCCTTTTTCGCTCAGTGGCTGCTTGTAGACGCGATGGGGTGGCGCTGGTCTTGAGCGGTTCGGGCTCCGATGGAGCGCTCGGCGTTCGAGCGATGAAGGAGGCCGGCGCCGTGGTCTTCGCTCAGGAGCCGAGCGAAGCCGAATATCCGATGATGCCTGAAAACGCCATAGCGACTGGCGTGGTCGACTTCGTGGCTCCCATCGCCGAACTTACGGTGCGCCTTGCCGAGATGGCACACCGCAAAATGGCTTTTCGCCAAACAAGCAAGGAGGACACTGAGCAGAAAATCCGTCAAATCGTCGCGTTCCTGCGCCGACGCACTGGTCATGATTTTTCTAATTACAAGGCAGCGACCATCACCCGGCGTGTGACCAGGCGCATGCAGCTCACGCGCCAGGCGAATTTAGAGGACTACAACAAATACCTCCAAAGCAATGAGCAAGAGGCTCGTGAGCTTCTCTCGGACCTGCTGATTTCCGTCACAAGTTTTTTTCGGGATCCGGAAGCTTTCTCCGCGTTGGATCAAAAGGTCGTCAAGCCGCTTTTTGACAAGCTCGACGGCGAGACGTCAATTCGTGTTTGGGTCGTCGGATGCGCGACAGGCGAGGAGGCATACAGCATCGGCATCCTCTTGTTGGAGGAGGCAAGCCGGCGAGGCGTGCATCCCAACATTCAGATTTTCGCAAGCGACATCGACGATGGAGCGCTCGCCACAGCGCGAGAAGGTCGTTATCCAAAAGCGATTGAATCCGAGGTGTCTGACGAGCGTCTCCGTCGCTTCTTTGTGCAAGACGAGGCTCATTACCGGCTTCGGCAGGAGCTGCGGGAGCTCGTGTTGTTCGCCTCCCACAGCGCATTGAAGGACCCGCCCTTTATTAAGGTTGATTTCATCTCCTGCCGTAATCTACTCATCTATCTGCAGCGTGAGCTGCAGCAGCAACTCTGTGCGCTTTTTCACTATGCACTGAAACCGAATGGCTTTATTTTTCTAGGCTCGGCTGAGACGATCGATGCGGAGCAGACGAATTTTTCAGTCGTCGATCGAGAGGCTCGAATATATCTCGCTCTTGGCGGGCCCGAGAAGATTGCGCCTATTCTGCCGCAGCTCTCATTCGGTCATCACTTGCCAGAGCGCCGCTCGAAGCCGCAGCCGCAGGCCGAGCTGAAATCACGGGTCAGAAATAGACACGCGGCCGCCCTCGAGAAGGTCTCCCCACCGAGCGTGCTCGTCGATCGTTCCTACCGTATTTTGCATCTGTCTCCGACAGTCGGCCGGTTCTTCCGCCCCTCCGAGGGGCCTTTTAGCCCCGAGCTGGCGGACCAAGTTCGAGCGGAACTCCGCGCCGATTTGAATTTCGCCCTTCAGCGCGCGCTAGAGCATGGCGAAGCGACACTGTCTATTCCTGCCCCTGTCGCCTTCGATGGCGAGTATCGGCTGGTTGCACTACATGTGACGCCCTCGACCGAGGGCGACCTGATCCAGGGTAGTGCGCTGGTTTTCTTCTTGGACCTCGGGTTCGCCCCGATAGGAGGAGAGGATGCAGAGGAAGGATCAGGAAACCGGGATGAAGTCGCGCGCCTGCGTCAGCAGCTAATGGTCGCGCAGGACCAGCTCAACGTTACCCGTAAGGAATATGAACGAGCGGCCGAGGAGTCGCGAGCGGCCAATGAAGAACTGCAGTCTATAAACGAAGAATACCGCTCTACGGCAGAGGAGCTTGAAACCAGCAAGGAAGAACTCCAATCGATGAACGAGGAGCTGCAGACAGTTAATGCCGAGCTCAAGATCAAGTTCGACCTGGTTTCCTCGGCGCATAATGACTTGCAGAATCTCGTCGCCGCGACAGAAATTGGGACGCTGTTCTTGGACGCTGACCTCAGAATCAAATTTTTCACGCCGCGGGCTGTCGAGTATTTCAACATTACCAGCGGTGACATCGGTCGTGTCATTTCTGATTTCACTCATCGCTTGGTTTACAACAATCTCGCACAGGATGTCGCTGGCGTTCTCCAGAACCTGATCCCCATCGACAAAGAAGTAACGACGACGGACGAACGCTGGCTGTCGCTGCAAATTCGGCCATACCGGACTCTTGAAAATAGAATTGACGGCGCCGTTGTCACGCTAAATGACGTCACCACGCTGAAACTCGCCGAACAAGGGCTTGCCGCCGAGTTGCGCGCAATGACGCGCTTGCAGCAACTCAGCACCAAAGCGATGCAAGCCGATCAACTGGAGGCGCCGCTGGGGGCTATTCTCGAGGCCATCGTCGAACTGCTCGGGGCAGACTTCGGCAGCATTCAGCTTTGTGACGAAGCCTGCAAAACGCTTCATATTGTCGCGCACTACGGGCTAGAAAAGCGCTTTCTCGATCACTTCGCAACGGTTGACGCCACCTCTGCCTCGCCCTACGGGCTGGCGCTGGCGAGATCGGGACGAGTTGTGTTCGAGGATGTCGAGAACGAACCGACATTGGCGGCTAACAAGGATGAGACAAGAGCCGCGGGCTATCGAGCGGTCGTCTCGATTCCCTTGTTCGCCAACTCGGGAAAGATAGTCGGGATGTTAGCCGCACATTTCCGAGAACCGCATCAGTTCTCCGACCACGAACTGCGTCTCGTTGACATCTGCGCACGTCAGGCTGCTGATGCGATCAGTGTTTTTTTGCTGCAACAAGCCTTGCGGGAGGCCGACCATCGGAAGGACGAGTTTCTTGCGATGCTTGCACACGAGTTGCGAAACCCACTCACGCCTATCCATAATGCCGTCGCGGTGCTCAAGCAGCCGAACATTTCATCCTCGCAAGCCGAACGCCTGCATGACATGATTGAACGACAGGCGTCGCATCTCACTCGACTCGTTGACGACTTGCTTGACATTGCGCGCATAACGCGCGGCAAGATCGAGCTACGTCGACAATCGGTCGATTTGAACGACGTCATTCGCCAAGCGATTGAAACGGTCCTTCCACTTGTCGAGGCCAAGCAGCAGGAGATTAAGATTTCTCTGCTCGACCAGCCGCTTATCGTTGAAGGCGATTTTGTGCGTCTTGCTCAAGTGTTTTCTAATCTGCTCAACAACGCATCGAAATTCACTCCGGAGCGAGGACGCATCGAAGTCTCCACTACGTGCGATGGCGGTAACGTCAGAGCTACGGTGTGTGACAATGGAACCGGCTTTTCGGCTAATAGTCTTGCGCACGTGTTCGAGCTTTTCAACCAAGGAGATCACCCCTCGGGCCAGGGGCAGACCGGGATAGGCGTCGGACTTGCTCTGGCGCGCGGGATCGTCGAAATGCATGGTGGCACGATCGAGGCGTACAGCGAGGGCGCAGACAAGGGGTGTGAGATGCGGGTTTGCCTGCCCCTTTCAACCTCGTCCTCGCAGGATGAAGCCCCGAGTGCGCAGACTAGATTAGACTCCGGCCTCGCGTCAGGGCGTGTTTTGATTGTGGACGATCAGCAGGATGTGGCGGAGAGTCTTGCGATGCTTGTCCAATCCTTTGGGGTAGATGCACGCACCGCATATGACGCGCCCGCAGCGCTCACGGCCATCTCCGAGTTCAAGCCGGAAAAAATCATCATGGACCTCGGATTGCCAGGAATGGACGGATTCGAACTGGCGCGCGAGGTCAGAAAACTTGTTGACGGCCAGAATCTCGTTCTGATCGCCCTCAGTGGCTGGGGCCAAGAAGAGGTCCGCCAAAGAGCGCTCAAAGCTGGGTTCGATCAGTTTTTCGTTAAGCCTCTGGGCAATGAGGTTCTGAAGAATCTGCTCCAATTGCGCGGCGCTAAGTCGGTGAGCTGAATGACGAGCAGACGCGTAGTCTCGTAACCGGATCGCCGTGTAAGAATATGCTCCATTTCAGGGCGAAGAGCGCTTACCGCGGGACGGAGACGGAACAATCGGCTTCCCAAAAGCTTAAAGCTAGGTCAGCCGTCGACTCCGAGGCTCAAACCTTTCCACTTCCGAAGAAAATCCCGGGCTGCGGATGAGCGTCAGCGTGTGAGGGGTTCCTCTGCCGGCGGGCGGCGCTCTGCTGCCGGCGGTCGAGTTTGCGGCACAATCACGTCTACAGTCACATCGAGGAAAACAACCAATGGCAACGGGTACAGGCACGAACAATACGGATTTTGAACGAGCCCGCCGAGCGGAGAATCCGGTGCACCAAGCGGGCTCTATCGTCGCAGAGCGTGCCGGTGACGCAGCCGAGCAGATTGGCAAGAGTACAAAAGGCGTCCTGGAGACCGCTAACGCGGCTGTGACATCGGCGAAAGAAATTAGCGGGCAGGCAGTCGATCAGGCGACAAACGTAGCCAGCACTATCCGCCAAGCCGCGGAAACGTCTGCGCGGGAGAACCCGTTGATGACAATTCTCATGGCGGCGGGCGCCGGCTTCTTGTTCGGGGCGCTTTGGCGCTCCGGGGCGTCAAAAGACTAAAGCCAGGGCACTGCAAGCGGCAATCCCGTCTGCTTGGAAACAGGAAGACTCAAGCGATGACCAATGTAGTCTTTGCTCCGGTTGACGTTCAAACTCTTGTTCAGCGCCAGTACAATCACGATCTTATCAAGCGACTGCGGGATAGTGTTTGACCGGCGCCGCGCTACGCCTTCGAGGTCTGTTCCTGCCGATCTCTTCAACGAGGTCGGCAGCTCCAAGCACATAGCGGTCATAATGGCTCCCGCGCAAAGCCCGCTATTTGCCGCTCGCCCACGAGGCCGTCAGTTGGACTATCGGCGTAGGTCGGCGTTCAGTCCTTTTGGACGCGGGAGAGACTGACGCGGGAGAACCTAATGACCAAATCTATCTCTGGAAATTCAACCGAGCCGGCCGACTCGGCTCTTGCGGGCGACTCGCGCGGGTTCGCACGGCGCGGGGCGGAAAATGCGGCGAATCGCGTTCAATCCGGTCTCTCCGATAGCGCAGCAGGGGTAGGCTGGAGGCGCTCGACTGTCTTCGGTTCGGCAACGCTCGGCGCTACAGTCGCGATGGCGGTACTCGCGTACTACATTGTCCGCAAAGTTCGCCAACAAGAAAAATCGCTTTCTCCGACTGGCGGCTTGACCGTCGACGATGTGAGAGGGCGCGAAGGTCACCAGATCGAAACCATGATCTCTGCGACCGACCGAAACACTGAATGGGCGTTCTCGATTGCAGCGGAAGCGATGGAATATTGGCGACAATCTTTAGACGATAGCTACGCATTTATAGAGAAGCTGACGCGTGCACAAAGGCTTGACGGCGTTATCGAGGTGCAGTCCGAGTTCGCAGGAAGGGCCTATAGTAATATCCTCATGCGCTCCTTCAGGGTCGTCGACCTCTGCTCGAAAATGACGAGAAGAGTGTTGACCTGTTACTTGAGCGTGAGCGGGCAAAAACCTAAATTGCAAAATGTTCTCGAGGCGAATCCACGGGTCTTTCAGCATAACGAAAAAGACGAACCGGATTCGCGGGACATGGCAAAGTAGCGCGATGCAGGGAATTCTCTTCGCATCCGAGAGCCCTACTGCCAGCTCACGTGGCGAAAGCTCTGGGTGATCCGGAGTAAGTGCAACTCGACAATAGGTGTGAGACCGCGCGTATGCAGATCCTCAAAGGCGGCGTCAGCAACTTCCCAATCATAGCGTATCCGTTTGTGAGGTGTATACAATCGCTTCCGTAGCGCAGCATTTTGTCGCCGAGGTACTGTGCCAAGGCTAAAATCTTCCCCCACCTTAGTAAGACAGGCCAATTCCACCTCGTCAACTCTCCTCCCGCAATGCAAGATCTAGGCTGCTGCTTTCAGTGCCTTTGTGAACACGAAATGCGCTATACCGCCCCACTCGCTCCCGGCGGGGCTTTGCCTACTCTTCTTTAGGCCCTATGCCGTTTCAAATGAAGCGCAAGGACAAGTTGCCTGCCTCGCTAAGATGCTCACGGGTTCCTCATGCTTGGGAAAAGCGAACGGCCCTTGGGGGACGAAGTTATTGACGACAGAATCCGCGCAAGCTTTGTAGAGAAGCTCGATTGACGAGCGGCGAGCCGGGGACGACGTGAAGGCCAAGGAAAGTAGGTTTTGTTTCCCTTGCTGACAGGCTCCGTGAAGCAGCAACAGGGAGGCGTAGGCACAATCTCCTTACCCGTGAACGGCTCTCGCCCATGGCCTCATAGCTGCACTCTAGAAGTCTTTGATTATCCAAGACGCCGCCGAATGAATTCAGCTAGATCCTCCGCGAGGCCAAGCGCAGATCGAAGGGCAGCTTTTTCATTCTGAGCCGCAATTCCTTCATCCTGTACAGCAATTGGAAATTCGATCCTTCCGGCGGGGGCTTGCATGCAAACCATGTAAAGCAATCGTCCATTCGCGTGTTCTTCGACCTTCCTCACCTCGATATCCACCCGAATTGGTCTATAGCGGTTGGGCTCCGCCGTCGCATATTCTGACGATCTGTCAGCAGAAGCAGGAGCGCCACCCTCATTGTCCCACGCTTCTATAGCTTTAGCGTTAGCTTCGGTTACGGGTCTTTTCCTTTGCATCATACGATCAATATGGCGCTGGGCATTTCGTTTTCATCCCTGACGTTTTGGTAGCATTGCGCGTTCACCCGCTAGCCCCACGGCAATGACCCTTTCCCGAAGGTCGCCTGGTTCCCGTTTCATACTGTCTCCGCGCAGCCTTTGCGTCGCGTCCAGGGCGCCAGGGAGAACGCGAGTCCTCTTCGCCATTCTACCGGTCCAAGAGTCAGTCGTGGCCTGAAGTCAGTGATAGCGTTGCCGAATGGGTGCGCTATTCTAAGTTGAAGCTCTGGCAGATCGGCAATGAGACCTCCTATGAGACCTCATGTTTCGACAAGGAGGAGGCGATTGCGCACACCATCCAATTCGCTCGGGCCATGCGGCCGGTCGACGCGTCCATCAAGCTGATTGAGTGGGGCGACCGCGGCCGTGACGGAAAGCTTTGGGCGAGGGACATGGAGAAACAGGCCGGCGAATTCATCGATCTGGTCGCCATTCACATGATGAGTCAGACTCCCAAGCGGCCGGAAACAGCGCTCGAGGGCCTACGCTATCAGCAGGACCCTGCGCGCGCATGGGATGAATTGCTCGAGCTGTCGGATGATGTGGAGCGGCGGGTCGTGGAGATCGAGCAGGCAACGCAGATGCCGATCGCAATCAAGGAGGGGCATCTCAGTCTAGGCGCTCACAATATCAACCCAATTCAGTGGCTTACCGCGGCATACCACGCGCGGTCGCTGAACATTTACCAGCGGCATGGCGCGCGCGTCCGCATCGCCACTGCGGCCGACTTGCAGGGCAGCCGCTGGACAACGACGTCGGTGATGACGCCGACCCCACGCGGCAGGAGCTATCTCATGCCGGCCGGCTCGATCGCGGCGCTCTTCCGCAAGCACAATGGAACGCACGGGGTAGCGGTAAGATCGGCGCCGGCTGGGCTCGACGTCGCCGCGGGCCGAGCGGGCGACACGTTGTACCTGCATGTCGCGAACGTCCTGTATTACCGGGCGGTCGAGGCGAGCTTCCCGGGGACACGGGGCGGCCGCGTGATCGAAATCGCGCCAGAGAACTTGAGGAGCTATGTCAATCAGGACCAGCCGGACGTGTTCCGCCCATGCGAGACCGAGCTCAAGGCGGCGACCTGGCGATTTCCGGCGGGCTCAGTCTCGGCGGTCAAACTAGCGTTGTCGGTTGAACGATAGCGTCTCATCCAACTGGCCACTCCAGACAGTATAGGCGTCGGGCGGAAAATGCGATCGCCATGGCGACGGCCGTGCGGCTTCCTTGACGAATGTCGCGATCGGCCGTCGATTTTAGTGTGGACCGTGAGCTGCGTGCGATAGTCGCCTGCACAACGTCGATCGTCAGGCCGTCGCCACCATGTCGACCGCCCGCGCTTAGCGCAGAGAGGTTCCAAAGACCGCGTGCCTATCTCGCATGAAGAAAATTTCCTTCGCGAGGGCGAGCCAATCAACAAGAGCGACCCATTTGTCACCTTAGCCCATGGCATCAGGAGGTCGCGATGGACCAGCCGCTAGGAATTCTCGGAACACCCGACGTGGGATTTTTTGCTCTTCTTGTCATTGGCGGTTTAGCGGGCTGGGTAGCGGGGATGGTTACGGGGGTGCGTCACTGGCTACCGACGAACGTCCTTGTGGGGGTCGCAGGATCGTGGATCGGATCGCAGCTCGCAGACCTTTTGGGCATAGTGGTGCGGGGGTCGCTTGGGCATTTCATTGCAGCCCTCGTGGGCTCAATTTTGATTATCACTGTGTGGCAGCGATTCAATCCCGAGGGAAGACAAGGGTATTCGGATAGGTATCCCTGATTTGATATAGTGGCGCTACCGGGGACAGATCCCAAGAATCGTGGAATCGTCGGCCAAATTGTCCAGGAACGAGTTCGCTGTCCCTGAAGTTGATGTCCGTGGCCAAGTAAAATCGAGCTTTGCGCAAGGCCGATTGCCCCTGCGTACAGAGGAGGCTCAAATGGGGATTCTGGATTTTCTAACAGGCAGGGGTAAAGCCGCTCCCGCTCCGGCAGGCGCCGTCAAACCCCCGGTTACTGCTGAAGGCCTAAAGAAGGAAATCGCCAAGCTTGGTCTCGACGCTCCAGGATCGATATTAAAGTCGACGGCGACAAGGTAACGCTCGGCGGTAGCGCCTTCACCGCGGCAGATGTGGATAAGATTGCTCTCGCCGTCGCCACCGCCCAGGGGGTGGCTAGGGTCGAGAACAACATTGTCTCTGTAAACCCCAACGCGGAACCCAAATTCTATACCGTGCAACGCGGTGATACGCTCTGGAAGATCGCCGAATTGCATTATGGCCACGGCAAGGGTGCTAGATACGAAGAGATATTCGAGGCGAATAAGTCGCTGCTGAAGGACCCCGATAAAATTTATCCGGGCCAAAAACTCCGCATCCCTGCGCTCTAGGACGTTATATTACTTTTAAACGGCGCGGGTTTAGAAGGGCTTATGGTCGCTTTGCCGCTGTAGCTGACGCTGCCCAATGCCACGCGGCGGCGGCACCCGCTTGAAGGCATTTCAACCGCCTACACTACGAGATCCGCTACCGCATCGAGTGAGACGCTATGCCTAATGATCCAGCGCTCGTTTGCAAATGTAAGCAGTCTCACCGCTAGCTGCGACCGGCGTGTGTCCGATGCACTTGCTCAGATCTCGGGCCCGTCTTTCGGCGAGCCGACCCCAGGAACCAACGGCGGCCATCTCAACAGTCGCCCCTCGAGGTCGATGGCGGAGAGCGGCCCGACGGGCCAAGGGCAAGCGCGACTCGAAGCTTCTGTGAGCGAGGACCTAATACATTTCCTTTCTGGCCGACAACCATTCATACGAGGCGTGGCTTCCTGAACGATCTCCCACTCGCCGTCGTTTGCACAGTTTTCACAGCATTTTTCAAATACCTCTATCACGGGCGTCATAGGCTTCCGGCTAACACAAAGGGCGTCTTACCGGGCCGCTGCTATCGGAGGAAGGGAACTCCAATGCATTTAGCTTTCTTTCCGGGACCGCCGGCATTATCGCAGTTTCTTGGCTCGACCCTATCAGCTTTTCTCTGGAGCTCAAGTTCCTTTGTCCGTTCTCTGCCTCGTCGTGGAATAGATGTCCCAAGCGGCGATGAACATCGCCGCGATCACCGGCCCCATGACAAAGCCGTTGAGACCGAACATCTGAATGCCGCCTAACGTAGAGATCAGCACAACGTAGTTAGGCATCTTGGTGTCTTTTCCCACCAAGATCGGACGCAGAACGTTGTCCGCCAGACCGATCACGAACGCGCCGTAAACAATTAGAGCGATGCCCTGCCAAATTGCGCCCGAAACCAGGAAATAGATCGCAACCGGACCCCATACCAAGGCGGCGCCTATCGCTGGGACTAGAGATAGAATCGCCATCAATGCTGCCCATAACAGTGGGGCGCTGACTCCAAGGATCCAGAAAATGAGGCCGCCTAGCGCACCTTGCAGGACCGCCACGAGCAGATCCCCTTTTACTGTAGCGCGAATGACAACAGCGAATTTGCGGAGGAGTGCGTCCTTCTGCTCAGCGCGGAGCGGGATCGCATCCCTGAGTTCGTAAGCGAGCGCCTCCTCGTCACGTAGCAGGAAGAACAACAGGTAGAGCATTACGCAAAGATTTACGATTAGGCTCACCGCGCCCTGCCCAATTCCCAGCGCCTTTGTCGCGAAAAACTGGCTTCCCTTGATAACTTCCTCGGACAATTTTTCCTGTGCTTCCCCAAGGCTGGTGAGGCCAAAGCGTCGCATGAGATCAGCGGCCCATGTGGGCAAGGCGTCGAAGCCTTGCCGAAAAAGGCGAACGAGGTCTAGATCTCCCGATTGAAGCTGTTCATAGGCGCCGGACGCCTCCTGAGCCATTGCCGCTGCAATCAATGTCAATGGCAGGATAACGACCAATACAATGATCATTACCGTCACGATGGCGGCAAGGTTGCGTCTTGGCTGCATTGAACTCAACAGGCGGCGATACAGGGGCGCGAACACAATTGCCGTCACGGTGCCCCAGAGAACGGCCCCGTAGAAGGGCCAAAGTATCCAAGCGAAGGAGACCGATACTGCCAAGATCAGTGCCAGGAAGGCTGTGTCTTCAATGTCGCGCATTCACATGTTCCAACTGTTTGCCCTTGCCAAGGGTTTGATGATAATCAAGCCGCATGTGGGTGGTCAGCGCCGACACGGGTCCATCTGCAAGTTAGTGAATAGTAGCAGTAGGCGGTAGGGGTTCGGACATTCTAGCGGCTCCACTATTCGCGTAGGCTCGGCAGTGCATTCGACGGCAATGGGCTTTCGAGGCAGGCCTCGCCTTGAGCTAATTTTCTCGGTCGTAGAAGCGCTTGCCAGATTGCGACGTGCGGCATGGACGATGGTCGAGCTAGGCGCTCCTTCGCTGAGCAGTACCTCAACCGAGTCTGGATTACGTCGTCGAGGGCCAAGGTTGGTTCGTCCATGATGATGATGTCGGACGGCCTCATAAGCACCTGCGCGAAGCCGAGCTGCTGCTGCTCGCCGCCGGAGAGCACAACCGACCAGCTCTGCTCCTCGTCCAGCCGTGAAACGAAATGAGCCAGGCCACAAGCGGCGAGGATCCTTTCGATATGCGCGGGTCGGGTGGGTTGGCGTCGTGGGGATATTCGAGCGCTTTGCGTAGCGTGCCCCGCGGAATGTATGGCTGCTGTGGCATATCGGCGATGCGTGCATCCCTTGCCCGGGGAATGCTGCCGCTGCCCCAGGGCGGTCGAACGGAAGCAGCGCGGTGCGCTGTCCAGGTTTTGCCTTGGCCTGTGGGCATGCCCATTCGATTGAGCGACGCGGCGATATGCTCGTCCAACCAGCGACCGGAGCCATATTTCGGATGATCGCCAAAGCCTCCTCTGTCGTCGCGCAACCATGCTCGCCAGCCCGTGATTTACGACCGCGTAGTTTGGAATGCTGACCGCCACGCCAATGAATCGTCAGCACGACCTCGCGCGCGTGGTCGTCGACATCGACGATATGTCGGCGATCAATGTCCGCAGCAGTTGTTTAGGGCGTATCGTTACGTTCGGCGCATGCCATGCTGCCGACAGATTATCCGCCAAGTTCGTAAAGGCGCTCGGGTCGACCTCGAGGGCTGGCTCGGACAGCCGCATCGACCGCGGACCGCCGAAGGTCATGCCCGTGGCAACCCCATCATAAGGTTCTCATCGACTCGACGGCGATCAAGGCGCATCGCTCTGCAAGTGGCGGCAAAGGGGGGAGCGCGCCCAGGCGATCGGCCGATCGAGAGGCGGACGCGCGCTGACAGAAGCCGCCGACCCGTCGCCTTCATGCTGACCGGCGGCCAGGTTGCGGATTGCATGACCGGCGTGGAGCTTCTGGCAAAGATGCCCGCCTGCGATACTCTGCACGGCGACAAGGGCTACGACAGCAACGCCCTTCGCCACCAGATTGAGGCTGGCGGGGCCATGCCGAACATCCCGCCCAACGCCAATCGCAAGTGGAAGAACTGCTTCTCGCCGTTCCTCTATCGCAACCGCAACACCATCGAGTGCATGTTCTGTCGACTGAAGGACTTCAGGCCCGTCGCAACGCGGGATGACCGCAGCGCTGTAAACTTACATAACACCCTCAGATGTCTAACCGTCTTCCGAAGTCGTAGGCGTGACCGGCCCGAACTCAGCGTTGCTGTAAAAATAGGTGAACATCAGCCCGAGCATGGCAAGTGAGGCGAATAGTCCGGAAAAACCTCCGATCCACAGGCCCGACGACTCGCCAATCTCGCGGGTGACGTCGTGGCCGGCCATACCTCCCAGTAAGGATACGAAGAGGGCATTTATATGCACGATGCGGGGAAACTTATCCGCGAGTTCATCGGGAACCGTGCCGCTAGGAAAAAACTTCAGCGCCACGACGCGCGCTTGTCCAATGACGATGACCGACAGCAACCCCGCGACCACACCAATCAAGAGGCCGCTATTGAAAAAGTTACCCAAAACGCTTCCCACAACAGCACCGACGCATAGGCCCAAACCAAGCAAAAGCATGACATAAATCGAGGTGAGACCTCCGCTCCGATCGACGGCCATCCGATTCATTCCCGCGTTTAAGGAGCCTTCCCCCAGGTAGCCCGGACGTAAAATTAGATCAGCCCACGAACGAACTCTGTCAAGGTGGCAAGCAGTCAGGTATTTCCTCAGGGGCCCGGAGTTTGACGCCGTTGCAGCGGTGCTGGCGCAGCAGCGTTAGTTAAAGCTTGGGGCCCCGCGATGACTCCAAAGATGATATTCGGGACAGATGAACTTCCTGCGCCTCTGGGGGAATACGAGCAGTCGGCCCCTGCGATGCGGCTCGACCTCATGCACGGTGTGTTATAGGGGTGGCGCTCGAGCTAATGCTGGCGAGGCTCGGTTTGCGCCTGGGCGGAGCGGGCGCCCCTGTTGAGACACGGTAGCGACGGCGCAGTCAAAGGCGGTTTAACTGTGGACCGACAAAGGCGTAGCTGCGTCCTGTGAGGATCGACCAAGAACACATGCTCAATGCATGTTGCTTAATGCTAACTAAGGGGGGGCGCCTGATGATAAAAGGCGGTAATACGCTTGAGATACAAGCCTCTAGACGCTACCTACGAGGCAGAACAGCTGACTGAGTAAAGGAGAAGAACGCTTTAAAGCCGAACGGGCCGTCGCTGTCTCGACAGCGCTCGCTTGTCTGCGAGACCGGGCCTTTCACTATGCCTGTTGATAGGCGCCAGTCCTGGTCGCTATCAGGTAAAGTCTTTGTCCAACGTCCCCAATTCAAGGTTCGGCCTTGCAGCTACCGCCTCGCCAAAGAAGAACGGCTTTATCGCTGCTCTTCGGCCTCGCCACAGTCGGAATGGCTGTCATGGCCTCGATATACGCAGAGACCCGAAAGCGGGACGCCGCCTCATGGGTGCGCCATACAATCACGGTAGAAAGTAGCCTTCATCAGTTCGCCGCAACGTTGCGAAGGGTTCAAAGCGGCGAGCGTGGCTACCTGCTAACGCAGGAGGAACAGTATCTCGAGCCCTATGAAGCGGTCGCCCCGCAAGTTCAGATACAGATAGACAAGCTGCGCGATCTCTTGGCGGACGCCGAAGCCCAGCAGCAGGCCATGGATCGTTTAGTTCCGCTCGTAAATGAGAGACTTCAGCTCCTTAAATGGCGGACGCAAGCAGTCAGAGAGGGTCGTAGTGCAGAAGCGCTCGCGTCCTTTAAGACCGGGCATGGGAGGGACCTGACGGATCAAGCCTTCAAAATCCTGGATAGCATTTTGCGCGAGGAGGATGCGCTTTATCAGAAAAGACAGCAAGCTTATTACGCCGCTTCAGAGTGGCTGAGCGTAATTTTTGGGTTCCTATTTCTCTCGTTAGCCGCATCTGCTTTATTTATCGTTCTTTCATCAGAGCGCCACCTCTATGAGCTCGAAGCTGCAAACCGGAAATTGCAGGCTGCCAATCAGAAAATACAGATGGCTTACGACGAGGTCATTGAACAGGCCCGGCAGCGAGTGAAAGTTGAATCCCAGTTGCGCCAGTCCCAAAAACTGGAGGCTCTAGGTCAGTTAGCGGGCGGCATTGCCCATGATTTCAATAATCTTCTATCGGTCATCTTGGCAAGTCTCAATATCGTGCGACGCAAGCTGAGGAGTGGAAGTCACGAGATCGACGGACTGATCGACTCGGCGGAGGAAGGAGTGAACAAGGCCGCTCGACTCGTGCGCAGACTACTTGCCTTTTCGCGGGAGCAGCCACTCGATCCCAAAGTCGTGAACCCGAACGAGCTCATCAGAGGAATGTCTGACATCCTGCGGAGAACTCTCGGCTCCGACGTTGAATTGGAGAAGCAGCTGGCGGATGGGCTGTGGGAGACGTGCATTGACTCGCATGAGCTCGAAAACGCCCTACTCAACCTTGTCGTCAACGCGCGCGACGCAATGCCGGGAGGCGGCCGTCTCGTCATCGCCACGGAGAATATTTCCATTGACGAAAATTACGCCGCGCAGAACCCTGGCTTGAAGCCGGGCGAATTTGTAAAGGTGTCGGTCTCAGACACTGGCGAAGGTATGCCGGCTGAGGTTGTGGCGCGGGCATTTGACCCGTTTTTTACCACAAAACCAGTCGGAAAAGGGACAGGTCTGGGGCTTTCCCAGGTCCACGGCTTTGTCAGACAATCCAACGGCGCCGTCAAAGTCTATTCCGAGCTCGGCCATGGAACGAGCGTTGCTATGTTGTTTCCGCGGTTTTTGGGCAGCTTCGCGTCGTCGGTCTCTCGCGAAAACCCCGACCTGCCGTTCGGTCATCCGGAGGAGATTCTGCTTATTGTCGATGACGATCCGACCGCGCGGCGGCTCACAGTAATGGCGGCCAAGGAACTCGGCTACAATGTCTTGGAGGCTGACGGCGGCAAGGCGGCGATTGAGATTTTGAAGGGGCAGCCGGAGATCAAGCTGCTGGTCACGGATGTCGTCATGCCGGAGATGGACGGGGCCCAGCTAACCAGGGAAGCCGTCTTCCGCCGGCACGACCTTCGGGTTTTATACATGACTGGCTTTCCGCGCGCCTTTCTCGTCAGGCACAACATACAGACCGAGAACGTTCTGACTAAACCCTTTACTCTGCGACAATTTGCAGAGGCCGTGCGTGTGGCTTTGGGGCGCCCGCCGATGTCTCCGCCCTGATCGAACGCCCTTTGGATACGAGGCCCTCGGCAGCCCGACTGAACATGAAAAACGCGCCAAGAGTGAGTGCAGGCGACATCTGGGCCTTCGGCGATACGAAGTTGTGTGCTTGTTCTTCCGCAGCACCTGATGACCTTCCCCCCTGAAATGCCCTCGTTCATAACCAGACTCTGTTCCGTGTCTTGTCCTTTTGCGCCCTCGCGGCAAAGGCTTCGGGCGTAAGGCTGTGAGTGCCGGACGTAAACTCCCCAAATGTTTCGATTGAAAATTCCCCAGTTTTCGTGGCGCCCGGCCTTCCAGGGCATGCCCTGGAAGGCCGGGTGGCGCGCCGACTCACCGACGCTGCTCCCGTTGGCGGGAGGGAGGGCGCCGTGATCAAACTCGGGGAAATTGTCATGATCCTGGAATTGCATCGTCAGCGTGTCTCTGTGTCCGCTATCGCGCGCCAGCTCGGAATCGACAGGAAGACGGTCCGCAAGCACATCGCTTCGGGGCTGGCGGCGCCCTGCTACAAGGCCCGGCCGCCGCGCGAACGCGCGATCGCTACCTTCGAACCCTATCTACGGGAGCGCCTCGCCGCCTTTCCGGCGCTGAGCGGCCGCCGGTTGTGGCGAGAGATCAAGGGCCGCGGATATGCCGGCGGCTACACTGCAGTCACCGACTTCCTGCGCGAACTTCGGCCGCCGCGCCCGAAAGGCTTCGAGGTGCGCTTCGAGACGCCGCCCGGCGAACAGGCTCAGGTCGACTTCGCCCGCTTCGATGTCGAGTTCCTCGATGAGCCCGGCGTCAAGCGGATCGTCTGGCTCTTTTCCATGGTCCTGGGCCATTCCCGCTTCATCTGGGCGCGCTTCGTCCTGCACCAGGATATGCAGAGCGTCCTGCGCTGCCACATGGCCGCCTTCGAGGCGCTCGGCGGCGTTCCGGGCGAGATCCTTTACGATCGCATGAAGACCGCCGTCATCGGGGAAGACCCGGACGGCCTCGTCGTCTACAATCGCGCGCTGCTCGATCTGGCGCGCCATTACGGCTTTCAGCCGCGCGCCTGCAAGCCCTACCGCGCCAAGACGAAGGGCAAGGTGGAGCGGCCCTTTCGCTACATCCGGGAAGATTTTTTCCTGGGCGCCGCCTTCCGCAATCTCGACGATCTGAACGCCCAGCTTCGGACCTGGCTGGATACCGTAGCCAATCCGCGGGTCCACGCCACGACCAGGCGCGTCGTCAATGAGGCTTTCGCCGAGGAAAAGGCGTCGCTCCAGCCACTGCCGTCCACGCCCTATCAGGCGGTGCTGCGGTTAGAGCGGCGCGCGTCCCACGAAGGCATGGTGAGCGTGGGTGGCAATCTCTACAGCGTGCCGGACACGACGCGCCGACGCGTCCTCGATGTCCATGTCTTCGCCGACGCCATCCGCATCTTCGAAGATGGCGCATTGATCGCCGCCCATGCGCCGCTCGAGGGACGTGGCGAAAAACCTCTCGATCCGGCTCATCGCAAAATGCCGTCGCTAGCGCCACGCCGCCGACCACCCGACGCATCGCCGCCCCTCGTGCTGCGCGCCGGCGATCATGCCGCAAGGCGCCCGTTAGCCTTTTACGACGCGGTCGGCCGTCGCCTGGCCATGCAGGGAGGCTCGCGATGAGCGCTATGCCCTCCGCCGTCATCGACCGCGTCAAACGGAATCTCGTCGGCCTGAGAATGCCGCGCGCCCTCGAAATCCTCGACGTCACCCTGCGCGGCATCGAGCGAGGCGAGACTACAGCGCTGGACGCGCTCGACATTCTGCTCACCGAGGAGCTTACCCTGCGCGAGAACCGCCGGGTCCGGATGGCGCTTCAGATGGCGCACCTGTCCGCCGTCAAGACGCTCGCCGGCTTCGACTTTGCCTTCCAGCCTTCGCTCGACAAGAGCCGCGTCATGGCGCTGGCTGAATTGCAGTTCATCGACCGCGCCGAAGCTGTCCATCTCATTGGACCGCCCGGCACGGGGAAAACCCATCTCAGCCTGGCGCTCGGGGTCGAAGCGGTCAAAGCCGGTCGCAGCGTCTACTTCGCCTCGCTTGCCGACATCATCGCGACGCTGGCCAGGGCCGAACGCGAAGGGACGCTGCGGGAGAAGATCCGTTACTTCTGCCGCTTCTCGCTGCTGATCGTGGACGAGATCGGCTATCTGCCCGTCACGCCGGGTGGCGGCAATCTCTTCTTCCAGCTCGTCAACGCCCGTTATGAAAAGGGCGCGATGATCCTCACCTCGAACCGCGGCTTTGCCGAATGGGGGGAGATCTTCGGCGATCCCGTCGTCGCCACGGCGCTGCTCGACCGCCTCCTGCACCACGCCGTCGTCTTCCAGATCGAAGGCTCGAGCTATCGCCTGCGCGAGCACGCCGACCTCTTGCCCGAACATGTTCGGACGAAAGCAAGCATCCAACCCGCGCCAATCCCGCCGACCCTGCGTCGTCGTGGGCGCCCGCCCAAAAACGGAGGCGCCGATCAAGACATCGGCTGATCGCCCTGCCCGCCAGACCGGGGAATTTTACTTCGGCGCTTCTGGGGAATTTAAAATCGGCATTTACAGTAAGGCCGCCGAGGCTGGTGTGAGGCGGTTAGCGTTATAGTGGATCCGCCAAGCTTCGATGATCCGTTTGGCGGCCGGCAAGTTCCTGAACATGTGCTCGTTGAGACATTCGTCGCGGAAGCGGCCGTTCAGGCTCTCAACGAAAGCATTCTGGGTTGGCTTGCCCGGCGCAATGTAACGCCATTCGACGGCGTTGTCCTCCTGCCAGCGCAGGATTGCGTGCGAGGTCAGTTCCGTTCCGTTTTCGCTGACAATCATAAGCGTTTTGCCGCGCCCGGTGATCAGCGCGTCCAGCTTTCGCGCAACGCGGCGGCCGCCGATCGACGTGTCGACGACAAGCGCCAGGCACTCCCGGGTGAAATCGTCGACCACGACGAGCACGCGAAAGCGACGGCCGTTGCTGAGCGGGTCCGACACAAAGTCGAGGCTCCATCATTGATTGCTCTGCTGAGGAACCGTCATTGGCGCCCGCGTGCCGATCAACCGCTTGGCGTCGGAAAGGCCGCCATATTTCGAGCGCTAGGCCTAAAACGTCGCGTCGCTGATCCCGTGCTGCGATAAATCTCCGCCACCGCGGTCCCAGCCTGATGCTCCTTCAGAGTCCCGGTGATCTGCTCTTCGGAAAAACGGTCCTTCTTCATCTCTTACTCTTCGCTTTGAATTCCAGTTCAAATCGAGGGCGTTGAGGGGGCAAGGTCACTGACACTCCGCCGGGCCCGTCGGGTTCCCTGAGCCTCACATCTGCGCCGCCGCCGTTCTCCGGGATGAATTCGACGCCACCGTTTCCAGGGCCGAACGGATTGCGCCCAGCGAAGCAGCGTTGCCGGCACATTTGCATGGTTTTAATATTGTGTTGTTCCGCGGATGTCTTGGCGAGATCAACCGAGGACCAGTTTAGGGCCACACGAGCCATCCTTACTTGTGCAGGCTTCACGCTTCGTGTGATGGGCCGCCTCTACAAGTGCAAGGGTCACAACCTGCTTCTTGAGTAACCGCCGCTTCCCGGCCAACTAAAGCATCCAATGCTGGGGAAAACCGCCACCGTCGTATCTTGGCCAGCAACAGAGTTGGCGAGGAGATTTTATCGTGCCAACGAACCGCTCTACAGTGTGTCTACGTGGTTAGGGTGCGCCCAAGAGCGCCGCGCTGGCTCGCTCGCCCTCAGGCACCCGGCTTGGATGATCACATCGGAGGTTTCGTCCTGGGCATCCAAGTCAGAGGCCCCTCGGGTCGGCATACCCCTGCGAGTAATAGGACCGGTCTTGCGCCCCCGATTTCCACCCTCGCCCCTTCTGCGGGGGCGGCGAGCTCCTAATTGAAGTGGCGAGGATCGTTCTGCGCCTCGGCGGAGCGGGCGCTACGCAGAATTTCCAGCTTGCGCGGCGCGTCAAAGAAAGCGCGAACTTCTGGCGGCACTTCCGCGAGTTTTTCGCTGAGCAGCGAAATGGCGAGCGCGACGCTTTCCTCTATGTTCAGCCCGGGCCGGTTAAACCAGTCTGCGTCCAGACAGGCTGAAAGCTGATCGAGTTCGTCCCGCTCAGCGACGCCGTCTTCCAACAGAGTTTTTTCTGATTCTACGCCGAGCGCTCTGGCAAGGGCGTCAAGCGGCGACTCGCCCTTGCGCCAGCCCCCAACGTGGTAGGCCAAAATGGCGTGCTTGGAACTGCGCCATTCTCGGTCGTTGCGACCCCAGTAAGATCTAAACACGGCTCATCCCACACGCCGTCATCACGCGGTTTTGTCGTGGCGTCGACCGCCCGTGTTCAGCCCGTCAGGGCTGGCCCAAGCCCGGCAGCGGGGGCAAGGATTCGATGTGCTGGCCGAGACCCGTGTAGCTTTGATTGCCGACCTGGGTAACGCCGGCGTTGTTCGACTGCGAGCTGCCGGCTTTGCCGATGGAGACCTGCTGCACGCCGACAAAATTGGTCAGGCTGTTCTGCGCGACGTCGAGATCGTTGTGCTGGCCGAACTGCACGCCCGCGACGGCGCTCAGCAGCGGGTTGTTGATGTTGACGCCGATAAAGCTCGGACTGACGCTGATGAAGCTTCCGAGCGCTTGCGCCTGCGCCTGAGCGCCGCTAATGCAGACCAGAACTGGGATAAGCCAATATTTCATTTGTCGGCTCCGATCTTGAGAGGCGCTTGTCAACAAGGGACGCTAAGGCCCCGAGATAAGATCGCGGCCGAGGGTCGGCCGCGATCTCTCTAAACCACCCGGCTTAGAGCAAGGCTCACGGAGCGCCGAAGTTCAGCGGAACCTGAGCCTGGATCACGGTCGCCTTGTTGATGGCCGCGCCACCCTTCGAGGTGTCGCCGATCGACTGCCCGAGCTCCAACTTCTGCGAAACGTCGCCGTTGGCGTTGACCGGAACCTGCGCCTGCAGGACGAACGCCTTGTTGAGAGCGAAGCCGCCCTTGGAGGTGTCGCCGATCGTTTGGTTGAGCTTCAGCGACTGGGCGATATCGAGGCCGCCAGCCAGGGCGTAGGTGGTGGAAAGGGCCAGAGCGGCCGAAACGAGAAGCAGCTTCTTCATATCTATTCTCCGAAAGTGAAGCGTTGATTTGAGCTTCGAAAACTGTCTATCTTCGAGAGCTGCATTTGGAATAGGCGCCAGTTTGGTTATCGACGCTGTCCAAATGGGTGAAAGGCCTGGTAGCTGGGAGTTTGCTAACCTCAACTTTTTTGATTCGCCACGCGAGCTATCGACCGCCAGTCACGTCGGGCGAGATGGCGCGTGACCTGTTGATCGCCTCCGTCGAGCGCTGGTTCGACGAACTGAAGTCCGAAACTGAGCCAAACCGTCGATCGGCAGCACTAGAGCGGATTCGGCTTAAACCGGCTCATCGACATAGGCCTGAAAGCATAGGCCGTTGATCGGGCGGTCGAGAACCATCGGCGCCGTCATGCCGGTCAGGCGTAGACCGGCGACGAAGGTCGTCGTCTTCCAATGACCGTGTGGAACGCCGGCGCGCAGACGCTCTCCTTTGAGACGCGCGCCCGTTTTTGCGCGCCATATTGGTCGTGGTCCAGGTCTCGTCGATGAAGACGAGCTTTTCGGGATCGAGATTAAGCTGACTGTCAAACCAAGCCATCGCGCCGTTCCTTTATGTCCGCCCAGTCCTGCTCGCTCGCATGGGCGGTCTTTTTTTGTAGGTCAGACCGCAGCGGTCGAGAAAACCCCACAACGTCGCTCGGCAGGCCTTTATCCCGCGCTCGGCGAGGAGCCGCTCCAACAGCTCGCTGATGGTCAGGTCCGGCGTCGTCTCGATCAGAGAAAGCAGGAATCGCGGTGCGGGTCGAGCTTGCAGCGCCGCGGTTGTGCTTGTTTGCGCGCCCCGCGCTCGCCGGTCTGACGGGCGCGGCGCACCCAGACAATTGCCGTCGCGTCGCCGACCTCGAAACGCGCCGCAGCCTGACGCGCCGAAAGGCCCTTCAATGCGGCGTCAATCACCCGGTCACGCAAATCCTGGCTGTAGGCCCGAGCCATCTTGCTCCTCCGTCATGCGCATGACGTAAGGAATCAGCCTCTCCCCGATTCGGGAATCCCCTCCTGAATCGGAAAATCATGAACCCGCTCTAAACGCCGTCGACACCGTCAAAAGGGCGTGCGCACCCGGCCGCCCCCTGCTCAGGTTTTCCGAAATGGACTCAGAAGGCTATGTCGCCGATCTGAGGGGAGCGCTTTTAAATTAGGCTATGAGGAGTTCGAGTCGGCTTCTCGCCCGCCGCTTATCATCGAGGAGCGCCAGAAGCACTCAACATGTGGATGTGAAACCGTAGACGCTTTATCCCCTAGTTCATTTCGACCCAGTGTGCAGGAATACCGCGGCCTCTCGCTCGCCCTAGCGGAGTTGGCCGCACCGAAGGGGGTTCTGCGGCGCCTTCGCACAGGTCAGAAAGCCCCAGGGGAAAAAGCGGCGCTAAGCTTTCGCACGGTTCGCTCGCTTTTCTGTCCGACCGCCAGCTGGGGTAGCGGCTGGACCAATCCTCCTGCCAATGCGGCACATTCGTGCGGCGAACGCTGGCATCGACTGGCGCGCGTTTCCCTACTGAGCGAATTAGGGAAGAAAACAGGATCCCGGTTGACAGGCCGCTTCCCTGTTAGACCGTGGAATTGCAATTCCCTTTTGCTGCGACTTCGCCGAGCGGGTCTCTCAGCTGCGATCAAGGCGCTGGATGCTCTGCAGGGACACGCGAATCGGCTCGTGATCTCACCGGCCCTTACCTCGAGCTACGCCACGACTGCCCGATGCCTGCGCAACCACTTAGGCCGACCGCCTGCATGTTTGGGAACATTACGCCTAGGCGACGATTGGTTAGGCAATCTTGATTTGTTGGAGACGGCGCCATAGCGATGCGCGGCGTTTAAGGTTACAACCTTGCCCTAGAGGAAGGCCGCCCCATACTACCACAAAGAGCGTAGGCGCGCATAACCCGTTGGGGTTTCAGCAAAAACAGCTCAGGCCGCACAGGCGGCGCAGAGAGGCAATGTACGCCGAGGACGAGTGGCGGAAGGATCTTACGGACCACCTGGAAAGCAGGGCGGCGGAGTTGCGGGCGAAAAAGCAGCGCGATGGCGGGACACTGAGTGACGAAGATGAGATAAGATTGCAGGTTATCGAAAGGCTACTTGCGCGTTTTTCACAGCAAAACAACGCCCCAACGCCAAGTCGCACTCGACATTGAGGTGGGGGGCGGCGCCGGCCGTCGGGCTGCCCGCTGTGGCCCTAAAGCGGAGTTCAGTCGGTGGCGGGAGGAAGTCGTGCGCGAGCGGCGCAAACTCCGCCGGGCCGCTCTCTTTTCGGAAGGCGGGGAGCAATGGCTCCTCGAGCAGCCCTTGCTGCGGTTCTTTGATGGTCAGGGATGACCCAGCGGCAGAGGCGACAGGGTTTCTATGTGCTGGCGAGGGCCAGTGTAAGTTTGATTTCCTGATTGTCCGACCGTGGCCGTGTTGGAAAGCGAGCTTCCAGGTTTCCCGATCGCAACTTGAACGCCGACGGAGTTAGCGTGGCTATCGTGCTGGGCGTCGAGCTTAGATCCCAGCCGTGGCGCTCAGCAGCGGATTGTTAGTGTTGACGGCAATGAAGCTTGGTTTGACGCTGAGGAAGTTCTGCGCCTGCGCTTCCCGCGGTGACTGTTTCTAGTTGATGCTGGCGTTTAGGATTGCAGGGTTGGAAACGCGGGCTCGCCGACTCGCGGCGGCAACAGACTTATTGCGCGCGATCTCCCCTTGAAGGCCTCTCAGGGTCAACCGTGTGCTTCTCTGGTTCCAAATAACAGGAGCTCGTGAAGCTCCGTAAGGTCAATCGGCTTGACAAAATGGCGATCGAATCCCGCTTCGACCCCTCTCTTGCGATCTTCGCTCCGGCCCCACCCGCTCAGCGCCGCCAGGACCAAGTTCTTCCCATCGGGCAGTCGACGGATGCGACGCGCCGTTTCATAACCATCGATTCCCGGCATGCCGATGTCGATAAGCGCAAGCTCGGGCCAGAATTGGGAAAGCAAATTCAAAGCTTCGGCGCCGCTGGTTGCGGTCTTCACCACGACACCCAAGTCCTTCAAAATCATTGCCAAGGATTCCGCCACGGTCGAATCGTCGTCCACAACCATCACTCTCTTCAAAAGGAATTCTTTCGACTTTAGCGTGTCTAATTGAACCTTACGCCGTAGCAGGGGAGCCATCAAAGGCAGCCGTACGATGAATTCACTTCCCCGCCCCACCCCTTCGCTATGCGCTTCGATATCTCCGCCATGCAACTCGCAGAGGCGTCGGGCCAGGTTGAGACCGAGCCCAATGCCTCCCTGAGAGCGGACCAGGGTGCGATCAACCTGCGTGAAAAGGTCAAAGATGCGGGACAACATGTCCGCGGGGATTCCCGCGCCTGTGTCCTTGATTCGAACAGAACATGCGCTTTGGGTACGCTGCGTCGAAACGACGATATCGCCCCCTAAAGGCGTGTACTTCACGGCGTTGTTTAAGATGTTTGTGAAGATTTGCGTAAGCCGCACCGGGTCTCCGTCGACCATCAGCGGCTCGTCGGGGAGCGCGAGACTGATCTTGTGGCGGAGGGATTCAGCCATCGCGTGGCTCGCATCGACTGATTGCCGAAGAACCTCCGCGAGATCTACCGGCTGCTTCTTGAGTTGGATTTTCCCCGAGGTGATGCGCGAGACCTCCAAGAGGTCATCGACGAGCCGGACGAGGTGGCCGACCTGATTTTCCGCCATGGCCAGAAGCTTAGGCGTCTGCGCTGTATTACTGCCGCTGCCGCCCGCCGATTTCTTGAGCAAGTAGACAGCATTGGCGATGGCGGCGAGCGGGTTGCGCAGTTCATGCGCAAGGGTCGCGAGGAATTCGTCTTTGCGGCGATCAGCGTCGCGCAGCGCGTCCTCGGTCTGCTTGCGGTCGCTGATGTCGCGGGAAACCGACAAGATCCGGACAACGTCCCCGTCGCCCCCGCGCACAGGCGTCATGATGACGTCCCACCATTTCTGCGTTCCCTTGAGGGTCGTGTGCAACTCCTCAAAACGGAGGGAGCGTCCAGCCTTCGCCTGCGCCAGAACGTCGCCGGCTTCATTCGTCGCAAATCGCGGCCAAATGGAGCGCCAATCCTGGCCGTAGAGCGAGGCAGCATCGTCGATCTCTAGGAGCCGGCGGCCCGCCTCGTTGATCATCAGCAGGCGGCCGTCTAGATCAAGCACCTTAATGCAATCAGGACTACAGTCGATGATCGTCCGGTTGAACTCTTCCGTTTCCCTCAGCGCTCGTTCTGCTTGGTTTCGTTGGGTGACGTCAACGAAGGCGGCGACGCCGCCCCTGACGGCGCCGCTTGCGTCAAACAGTGGCGCGGCGTTGCCGATGGCTTCGATGTGACGACCGTCTGGGAGCCGGAAGTCAATATAGGCGTCATGCACGGGCCTCCCGCTCGCCATGGCTTTCTGGATGGGTGATTTCTCAGGTTGGTGTTCCGCTCCGTCTTGCTTGAGTTGTCGCCGGTCAGGCGGTTGTCCAGTCGCAGCAACATTTTCAGAAACGCTTACGGCCGGCGGCGCCTCCAGCGCCCCAGTCAAAATCTGGTTAGCTGCTCGATTGCCGCGGATAACGCCGCTCTCGACTTCCCCCAACCAGATGAACGCTGGCAATGCGTCCAGAAGCGCCTCGCGCTCTTCAGCGCGCCGTCGGAGTTCTTCTTCGCGGCGGCACCGCTCAATAAAGCCTGATGCTTGGAGGACGTAAAGGTCAAGGCATTCCAAATCTATCTGGGTGGGACGGTGGGGCCCTTTAAAATGCGCTGAGATCATCCCGAGCACTTCTGCCGTCCGACCCATGAGCGGCGTCGACAGGACGGCGCGGAACCCCGCCTGTCGCGCAATGGCCCGGTAGGGGGCAAACAGAGGGTCAAGCTCAACGTCCTCAATGACGACACGTTGCCCCAACTTAAGCGCCCGCCCGCAGGCGGAGCCGTCATCAACGCAAACCTCTCTGAAGAAGTCCAGAAAATCTGGGTTAAACCCGCGTTGCGCGGCGATTGTCAGTTTTCCTGTGGCGCAGTCGACGAGCTGCACGTTGCCTAAGCGAGCCCCGAGTAGCTCGATCGTCGCGACGAGCATCTCTTCCAATCCTGCTCGCAGGCTGTTTGTCCGCCAAAGACGCGAACTGGCGTCATTGAGTCGCCTGAGCGCCTCCGACTCTAAGAAGAGGTCAGCTTCGCAGCGCTCGCAGTCTTGGGATTTCTGAATCTCGTCCACGGAATTTGGCCTTCCTCAGGCCGGCGATGGGCCCGAGGGTTATACCATGAAATCCGGTGTGGCTAAAAAATTTGAGCGTCCCCTGCAGGAAGAGCTGGTTCGAGGCCTCTTGAAAAGCCCGCGTCAAGGCAACATTCATCGTGCTAAAAGACGCGTGTCGCTAGGGTTCTTCGAAAAGCAAAATGGAAAGCAGGGACCGCCCTAGTCAGAGGGAAGCATAGGCTGAGGCATTCAGCCGTCGCGCCGCACGACGTCATGGACTACGGCTCCCGCAATCCTTCCCAGGGAGGTTTTACATGCTCTCCGCACTGAGCGAGTGGCTCTTTGGCGACTCTGGCCTAGCGCCACACGGATACTGCCTGCTTTGGGAGCCGGGACTGATCTGGCTCTATGCGGTGTCCGACGCCACCATCGCGATGGCGTATTTTTCCATTCCCCTGGCGCTTGTGATCGTCGGAAGGCGACGCCGCGACCTGGTCTTTCGGCCGATGCTGTGGCTGTTCGCCGCCTTTATCCTGCTCTGCGGCACGACGCATTGGCTCGATCTATTCACGCTGTGGACCCCGCTCTATGGCCTGCAGGGCCTTGTCAAAGCGGCGACTGCTATCGCCTCCATCGCGACGGCGGTCGCGTTATGGTGGGTTTTACCCAGCTTTCTCGCGCTTCCTTCGGCGGAACAATTACGCCGAGCGAATGCAGCGCTGGTCGCGAGCGAGGAGAGGCTCGCGCACGCACAAAAAATGGAAGCGCTCGGTCAATTGACGGGCGGCATAGCCCACGACTTCAATAATGTGCTTCAGGTCATCGTTGGTTCTCTCGACGTCATCCAGCGCCAGATTGCGGCTGGGCGGGTCAGCGCGATAGAGCGCCCCCTGGCGGCGATAAGAAAAGCGTCGAACTCCGCCTCCAGTCTCACCAACCGCATGCTGGCGTTCTCGCGCCGACAAACTTTAATGCCGAAGATCATCGAGCCCGACAAGCTCGTCGCAGGCATGGAGGAGATGTTGCGGCGTGCGCTGGGACCAGAGATCGAGCTACAGCTTCGCTTCGGGCCCTGCCGCTGCTGTGTTTCGTGCGACCCATCCCAACTCGAGAGTTCCTTGTTGAACTTGGCGATCAACGCGCGAGACGCCATGCCGCAGGGGGGCGTGCTGAGGATTACGACGGCTGATCGGACGTTGACGACCGAGCTTTCAGAGCCCGACATGGAGCCTGGGGACTATGTCGAGATCGAGGTGACGGACAGCGGCGTGGGCATCAGCCAATGTGATCAGCCGCGTCTTCGAGCCGTTCTTCACGACGAAGCCGACAGGCCACGGGACGGGTTTGGGCTTGTCGCAGGTTTACGGCTTCGTCAAACAATCAGGTGGGTTTGTGCGAATCGAAAGCGCCCCCCAGAAAGGAACTAGCGTTCATATCTACTTGCCGGGACGCGCCCAGCTTCCCTCCGTGGCCGCCCAACACCCGCCGGCCAGCGACAGGGTTTATTCTCCATGCTCAAAGCAGGGAGGCAAAATCCTGGTTGTCGAGGATCAAGAGGAGGTACGTCGCCAAATCGTCACCACGCTTCAGGGCATTGGCTGCAAGACGGTTGAAGCCGGCGATGGCTCGACTGGACTTAAACTGGTCGAGAGCGGCGAGCCGTTTGACCTCCTCGTCAGCGACATAGGCCTCCCCGGGTTGAATGGTCTGCAACTAGCACACGCCGCGCGCGCCGCGTACCCTGACTTGCCTATCTTGCTTATCACCGGCTACGCCGGCAAGTCCGCGGGAACATTGCAACTGGCGGCAAACATGGAGGTTCTGCGCAAGCCCTTCAGGCTCGACGAATTGGCCGCCAGGGTTCGGTCGTTGTTTGAGCGCGCCGTAGCGCCCGAGGAGGAGTTGTGACGCAGCCGATCCAGAGCCTTGGAGACCTAGCGGATTGCAAGACCGCCAGCCCTCGGCATGCGCGAGCGGCGGGACATCGAGCCGCTCGGTCTCTTGTGAAGGCGGCAAGCTTGGCGCCGGACGGGCAGCCAGTTCCCACCCGTTCGGGGTTGAGCCGTTACAGCGCCACCAGGGAGATCCCTCCTGGGGCGTAGAGATCTTGCGACTTCGCGGCAGCCTATCTAATACGCTCAAGCACACGCTCGGCTATGGGCCGCCAGTGAGGTGGGCGCGCGTCCCGCTTATTTGCGAAGCCGCTCTGGGGGCGGCAATAAGGGCGGTAGCTGACCTCCAACTCGCCAACGACGAGGCGATGTCCCCGAGGACCAATCCAAAATGTTCGCGGCAGGCGAACCACCAACGGCCCGACCCGATGCGGCCCCCATTCCGGCCTATTGGCTTGGTCGAGCGTCGGATCGAGCAGCCAGGCGGTCTCGATCGCAACGACCAGATGGCCCCGCCACATGCCCGGCGCCGTAGCGCGCCGCTCCCAGGGGCCGCGCCCCAAAACGCAACCGGCAAATGCGCTGTCGGTTCGATGCCGGACCGTGGTCTCAACGCGCAGGAGGTAGGAACGCCATCCAAGCTCTTGTAGCTCTGCGTTGAGGGCGTGCGCAATAAGGACGCATGTGGCGCGTTCCTATGTGGCGGCAAAGCTTTCCTCGTTCGCCGCCTCGGTTGCACATCTAAGGAATCTAGGATCGTCCATCGGGTCACCATGCGCATGTGCGCAGCAGGGGCGTTTTGTTGAGCGTCGAGCTCGTCGTTCAAGCGTGCCGTGAACCTTGCTGCACGTCGTTAAAGTCGAGATTTTCACCTGCCCGGCGGAGGAGACACGACTTTCTATTAGTTCCGACAGACGAGAGCAAATCACAGGCGCAACTAACGTGCCCGGCTCGGTGCGCGCCTCTCTGCAGAAGCAGTGCGTTATCATTTCGGCTGTACTATTAACCTGATCGGGACCCTTATGGCGGAGAGGGCGACGCCCAGTTAGCGAGGCGCTCGTACGCCGGATCACATTCAGCGCTGCCTAGAGTAGCGTCCTAATTCGTGACCAATAGCCGACGGTGGCGGCGATGCGGACAGCTGCGGGGTTAACCGCGCTTCGATCATACCGGGTTACGACGCGCCGGAATCCTTCAACGGCAGAACATGCGCTCCGGGTAGCTTTCGGGTTGCGGTCCTGGGTGGGAAGTTTGGCATCGCGGCTGCATTCCTGGACGTGCCGTCGCAGATCGCGCCACTATCCAACCCTTGCGTGAGAACGGCCGCGTCAATACGGCGCCAGGACAAGCGCGGGAGCGTTCTGAAAATGCAGGCGAGCCGTATCCCTCTTACCTCCTGTCAGGAGGGCCCCGAACTCACATGTTTCGACGACGCGCTTCAACGGCACCCACTCTATTCGACGGACGAGCGGGGATGGTTGATCCGCTGCGGCAACCTATCCATCAATCAAAACGCGGCGTTGACTGGCGCTTGCATCGGGTTCCGAAACGACGCGCCAGACCCTGCGTCTCCGGCCTGGTATCCGATAAGCCCGCGCATCAACGCCAAAACGTCAATGCGGTCGCATGACGGGCGCGCCGCTCCAACCTGGACGCTGGAGGGCCCAACGACCCGGATGCTTTGGTGCAAGGGGCGCGCTTGCTTTCGAGCATAGCAAGCGCGCCTTACGTGCCAGAAGATGACCCAGCAAAGGAACCGAATTGCGAGCGCGCGCATTTCAGTTACCAAACAGAAAGCGACTTCTGATCCGCCCGTGCTGGTATGTTATCGCATTGCGAGCCGCCCGATACGACTATAAGCGATCATGATGGAGAGAAGACCGTGAAGGATTTGCTTGTTCATGTGACCATCAGCGCACGCTCCGATCTCGAGAGCGGAACGCGATATGCGCTCGCGCTCGCTGCGTCTCAAGGTGGCCGCGTGACGGCTTTCCTGTCCGAGGTAGAGCCTTGCGCCGCGCCGTTTTCTCCAGGATACAAAATGCAGGGTGGGATCCGGAAGCGTGTTGCAGAGGAGGCACAACGCATTGGATCTCTGGTTCGTGCAACGGGGCTGAGCAAGGCGTCGAATTCTTGTGAGCAATTTGGAAGGGGAGGCCGCGGGCGCCGAACTCGCAAGGCATGCGCGAATCCGGGATCTTGTTGCGGTGAGCGTTTATGGCCCGCTCGAGTATCCGCGTCTGGCTTTGGTGCAGGCAGTTCTTTTCGGCAGCGGACGCCCCTTAATGCTGATTCCATGGCAAGCTGAACCTTCTCGCGCTCAAACAGTGGTGGTCGCCTGGGATGCGACACGGGCAGCGAGCCGTGCTTTGCACGATGCGATCCCGCTGCTGACTACGGCGACCAAGGTCGTCGCCGTCACGGTTCTCGGCGAGAAGGAGCTGAGGCCAGAGGAATCAGGAGAGGCGGTTTGCCGCGCTCTGAATCATCGCGATATTCCCGCGCGTTTCGAAGCCATTCAGGCCGACCCCCAGGACGTCGGAGCAACACTGGTGCGGGCGGCAGCCGCCTCAAAGCCAACACGGTAATTCTTTCTAGCGGGCCCGCCCTAAAGGAGCGCCCCAGCTTTGCAAAAGGCCTTCTGCTGAACGGCTTCAGAGCGCCCGGTTGCTACTACGCTATCGGCGCGCAGTCCCTCAGGCTCAAAACGCAGTTCAGTCTGCCCCCCGACGGCTCTTGCGCTGCTTTCATCATTTTCGTGCCAAACCCCAGACGATCGGGCTGAACCGGGGGCCCTTCTCTTCCTGCCAATCCAGATGAAGGCTTTTGACATTGCCATCGCCTACGGTGCTGCCGCTCAAAAGCACGACCCCGTTCGCCCTGGACAAATCTCCGTATCTAAGCGCGTTCGTCGTCAATGCGTGGAGGATCATGCGAAGCAGGGCGAACGCAGGCGTGGTCGATTTGAATCGAGGGACCAAGACAACACGGAGCTGATGCACGCTGATCGAACGTAGCGCATCGTCGATGATCGTCGCCAGACTGACGCGCTCCTCATTATCGCTCGCCGGGGTGCTCGATAGGGTGATCTTGACCGCCAACGGGACGGACGCTTTCGACGCCGGATCTACTATGTCGTCTATCAGTGACCGGTCTCAACGTCGGGGAGAGCAAGTCTGTGACCGGCTGAGATAGGCTCTGTTGACAAGTTGCAGAAGCCCCAACATCTCTCGTCTTCTGGGCAACGCCACGTCAAAAATCTCAGCATTTGTTAGGTAAAATCGAAGCGTATCGTTCCCCAGCGAGTCGACGCGCGATATATTCTCACGCGCTATTTTTCGACCCCATAGCACCGGGAACCAAAAGCGCGGGAACACCCGACGTGGCAAGGAAATCCCATCGTGGCCTGCTTTGCAACCCCAAGAATTCGGCGGCGAAGGCTTGCAGTCCAAAAAGAGCAATGAGCGCGAGCACGATCGCCGAATCCTGGCCAGGCTCGATCGCCAAACCGAGCAGCGGTGCCGTAGTGAACGCAAACCAAAACAAGGTTCTTTTACGAGAACGAATGATCATCTGCAAGCCCGTGCAATTTCTTGCCGCGTTTCGACGGCTGATAGCATTAATGCAAGAATGGTCAAGGCTTAGAAGGATTTGACAGATTTTGTTTTGACGCGCCTAGAATGCGGAGGGCCAAGTGGGCACAGTCCGCTAACCGGCGAAACAACCTTAAGTAGAAGCCACAACTACTCAACAGGCTGCTTCTCTGGTCGGGTTTGATCAGCGGCAGTCGGTGGAGGGCTAGAGAGTTTTGATGTCGGCCCTGCTGCTCCTCGGCGCTCTCGCATGCTCCGTCTCCGGTCTAGTCCTCGCCATAGCGACCTGGAAGGCCGCGAAAGCTCGCGACTGGGAGGCCGCGAAGATTGGCCTAGCGCTCACCCTCATCTGTCTGATTTTCGCAGGTGGGCTGGGCGTGACGCCAATCATCTTGGCGGCGAGTTCGCGAGCCTTCATTCGGGCGATTCAAGGCCGTCGGAAACGACGGCGGTCATCAACCTCGATAGGGGCTTATCGCCCTCGCAGGCGCAGCCGTGACCCTCACCTTCACCCAGCTCTCCACCGTGGCGCTTGGCTTTGCCGGGGCGCTTCTTAGCCTTTCCCTCGCCCTCTCCACCTACAAGGCCGCGCAAGCTCGCGACTGGGCGGGGTTCGGAATCGCTTTGGCCTTTATCTGTGCTTTCATGTTCGCAGCAGCCAGGCTCATCTCTGCGTTGTTATAAATGACGTTGGTGATTGACCACCTCGACCGCGCCACCGTCGTCCAGGCCCGCGAGTTCGCCAAGCCGAGAGGTTGGCTAATCTGCCGAAAGCCTTTCTCCTGGCGCACCCTAGCTAGGGGCGAACGCATCGACGCGCGGGACGGCGAGCCGGAGCTGCCCCCGTTTTGCTCGCGACCGGTGTTCTTCCGCAGCAGGGATGGCTTTGGCGCTGCGATTTTGGCGCTATATGTCCGTGAGGTCGATCATCTACATTGCCAGCAATTCGCTGCGGCGCATGGTCTGATGATAGAGACGCTCGCTGAATGGTGCGGAGCAATCCTATGGACGCGCGACTGGCAAGCAAGAGAACGCGAGCTCATTGCCGAATACGCGGCTATCCCGGGTGTCTCTGAAGAACAGGCGCGAGCGCGGGCCAGGTGCGCGATGGAATGGGAAGGATGGCGGCCGCCGAAAACGACAGCGCATATTTGGCGCCGCAGTTTGCGGGAGCGGGGCGGGCGGTGATTCCTATACCGCCCCCGCCCCCGATGAAAGCCGAAAAGGAGACGCCGATATGACATTGATGCGTCACCACTGGGCCAAGCCCATGAAAAAGGGGGCGCACCAAGATGCCCCCTTGCCGTTTCCGCCCCCACAAAATGAGAAATTACGGGTCCATGCAGTAGCAAGCGCTGCCGTCAAAGTTGTTGAAGCCTTCGGGGGCCGCGGAAGCCGTGCTGGCGAAGCCGATGCTCAGGGTCAGAGCGATGGCGGCGAAATTGGTGATTAGCTTGGTCATGATTGGCTCCCGTCAGGTCTTGTCTGTGCTCTCGATGGTCTGACGGTAGCTCATGAAAAGGCGGGTGTAGGTGTGTCGGCGCACATGGCCCCAGCCGGTTCACCTTGGTTAGTGGCGTCAGGGCTGCTCGATAGCTTTTTTGCTGCCCTTGCCTCCATGTGAGGAGTGACCGCCTTTTAAGCCTGCTTGCGACGCCAGCGTGTGGTCTCTTGAGAACGACCGCTTTGCAGGATCGACGGATTGCCCGCCCTTCCTCCCGGCCTTGGCCGCCAATCAGCGCGCCCGTAAACGCACGATAACGCGCGACATAAGGCGCAGAGAAATCATTCTCTGCGCCTCCAGCTCCAGTTCCGCGACGGCTGTCTTTGCTCGCGACAAGCCGCTCGCCAAACGCGACCGTCATCGCAAGAGGCTCCTGGGTCATTGCCCGCTTCAATCGGGGCCCCAAAGGTGCAAGGGCGAAGAAAGTCGGAAACATCATCGCTGATCAGCCATCCGAGCCTGTGCCCTCCTTGCTGGCGTTGTCTGATAGCCCGATATTTACGCGCGGACACGAAACAAAGCTGCATTCACGCGGGTTTGTTCTTATCGAGCTATGGGAAGGCTCAGGTAGGGTCCACCCTGCATAGGTTGTGGCTCCCCTCAAATGGTTTAGGCCATGCGTCCATGACTCCCTCGCTGACTTATCTGGGGGCTTCAGGTAAGTTCGCACTTCGAAAATCCGCTTAGACCGACAGCTGGGTTCCGTGGCCGATATCGCAGAAAAAATTCACGCAGCGATCACAAGCTGGGAGTCTTGCACGGGTGGGACGATATCTGAACAAGGCAAGCAGATAATAGTCTCCGCCGTGCGCGCGATTGTCTACGATCCGCATCCGGGATGGCGTCTGCCCTCAGGCATGGAGCCATGGCCGACCATGGAAGAAGCCTTGGCCGAGGTGCAGCGAGACGCCATCAGCAAAATAGGGCCGGCCCTAGATCAGATCGCAGCCAAGTCTCCGGACGGCAAGACCGTCAATACCTTTGAGATGCTCCATTCCTTGCACGAGATATTTCAGGTCTGGTGCCGGTTCCGGAAAGACTGACGCGACGCCGCTATAGCCCGGCGCGGCGGAAATACCCTGCGACCCGCGCGCTTACACGGTCGCCGCTCAGATACAGCCGCAACGCCTCTTCGTCCCCGTCGAGATGCATGGCGAGCGCCACCCTCGACACACGCAAATGCCCTCCTCCGATATGGCGACCTGAAAAAGCTGCGTAGCCATTTGGTTTGAGTTGCTCCGTCCGCCCTCGATTTCGTTAAAACCGGCGGGGGGCATACTCGTCAGTGTTTCGGCGAAGCGCAGAACTACGCTGGAATGACACGTGGGTTCCTAGACCTCCGGTGCCGTAAGCGTCGCATTCTTAGTACTCGTGGACGTTTTCGGTTAGCGTGAGCAGGATGTCGGGGTACCAGACGCAATTGAGCCCCAGCGCCTCGTCAAGGTTAAGGTCACGGTTGCCGATATCGAGTCGAGACGAATGAACCCCGAGCAGTCGCCAGGGCAGCACGTCTTGCGCCGCCGTCTGATCCGATGCCCGCATTGCAACGGGCGCGCCACTCGTGCCTCGATGGGTGCGTGCATCGGTCAAGAAATACCCACGCCCCTCGAAACGCAGTCCGAATGACGAAGCGATCACGCCTTGACGCACGATCGGCAGGTGGTGGAGCGTATCATGGAAACCAAGCGGAAATCCGACGACGAGCAGCGAGGTTCCGACGTCGACATGGTGCAGCGGGTTGAGCAGGTGGTCGGGCGTGAAAGCACGGTACACTAATGACGGGGGCAATGACTGCCGCTCAATCTCAATCACCGCCACGTCTATCGCGCCAGCGGCATCCTTTCCCTGACGCCAAACAGCTCGGCCATCGCGATACAGCAGAATTGAGAACCCGGTCGATTTGACCATATTTTCTTGGTCGACGTGCAGTTCAATCTCGATCCGATCCGGGAAGTGATTGCTTAGTTCGTCGCATAATACGTGCCGGCTTGTTACCAGGAACAAGCGTTGATCACGTTCGAAAAAAAAGCTGGTTGCATTCGTCAGCAATTGCCGTTGTCGGAAAGTGCAGATCCTTACTGCTGTGAGCAGAAGTGAGTCGATTATCATCATGCGCGTTCACTGACCAAAGCGGCATTCCTGACATGTGAAGCGGGCGCGTGCTATAGACCTTCAAGGACGGCTTAGAAAAACTTAATCGTGATCTCCGGCGGAACCAGCTCAGCAGCGGCACGAATCTCTTCGATCGCATCCGACAATCTGTCTGTATCAATATTTATCGCGACACCGCAGCCAGAACAATGCATCCGAGTTTGCATTTTCAGCATCTCAATCGTTTGTTCGAGGCCGTGCCCGCACTTTGGACATTGGAATGCAACAATACCGGTATCTCTATTGCTATTTGCGTGAGCTTCCATGAGATATTCCTCTACGTGGCGTCAATGGTCTGAATTGCGATTTTGGCGGAGCGCTATCGCAGCTTTTCGAATGGGCAGATCCTATCAAGAATTCCGCTCACCCTGTGTAACAGTGTTAACGTGTCAATGTTTTTCCCGTCCGGAGAGTTCTTCTCTATCTCGTCCAGGAGACCTGGAAGCTTGTTGATCGCGTCTAAGCTGAACCTCTCGAAGTCCATCCTCCATGGATATCCAAAAGTCCGTTCCGCTGGGCAGGCGCCAGCCGGGGTGAGGATCATAGCCGATCACGCTCACCGCTGCGATGATAACTTGTTGCGCCTGCTCCGGGATCCTCGCAGTTCTCTGTATTTGCCAGGCCTGCAGTTGATGATTGGATTTGCTCTGCGATGTCAGCCACTACCGCACCGATTTTAGTAGGGAGCCGCCGGTATCGCCGTCGATCTGCTCAACAATGGCCTCGCCACCCTCGTCAAAGACCTCTCCGCCAACGACTATAAGGTAGCTGCTGAATGACCGACACAGACGACGCCATCCGGGTCTTCATCCCGCTGACGTTCAGGCGCCGTAATGGCCGGCCCAAAATCCTGCCGCCCGAGCGCGAGCCGGGCTTTCAGGCCCGGTTACAGGATCCGCATATTCTGCGCGCCCTCGGCCGCGCGTGGGCGTGGCGGCGACTGGAGAATGGCGAGGCAGCGACGATCCAGGACATCGCTCTCGCCGAGAGGGTAACCGATCGGTATGTCAGCCGGATCATGCGGCTGGCGTATCTCTCGCCAGATGTTCTCGAACGCTTGCTGCTTTGGCGTGTCCCGCCGGCCGTCTCGATCAACGACTTGATGAAGGCGAGCTACCTGCCATGGGTGGAGCAGATGGGGCAGGTGTCTGATGACGGAGCGGCGCACGCGAAGCGTCGCGCGGTAGACTATCGCCATGTCCAGTCCAAAGTGCGTTAGTACTCAAAATTCAACGCCGGCTCCCTCCGCTGCGCCTGTCCTAGCTCGCACCCGTCTGCACAAAGGTGTCGATCTTCGTGAACTTGCGTCAGAGCAAAGTCCGCAGCGTCCCTTGTATTTTGCAAATCATCTACCAGGTTGTATAGATCGGGTTCCCGCCGAGTGACTCTTGAAAAGCGGCAAAGCTTGCGCTTAAGCGCGCGACCTTCTTGCAGAACATCGATCACGTGGCGCTGCATCTTGCGAGCGCTGTTCTCACGAGTTCTGTGGAAGGACATACCATGCAAACCTACTCACAAAGTGGTTCGAAGCAGAGGAAAGCTCAGGAGCATTTCGGCTAGATACAGTGACCGCGATTCTTTCGATTTTCACGATTGTGGCTGCCGTGACCGTTGCGATCACTGCCTTTGCTTAATGTCCCCCAACAAGCGGGGCCCGTGAAAACATCGCACTCCGCGACCCACTCAGGAATAAAGCGAATGGCCAAATCGGAACTCGGCGAAAAGCGTCGATGTTTGAATTGTAGCACTCCTTTTTTTGACCTCAATCGCAACCCGATCGTCTGCCCAAAATGCAAAGCGGTCTTTCATGTCGTGGAGATTGTGCGCTCGTCGTCCAAATACGCGCGGCCGCACCCTGCCGAATTCAGTGGCGGTGCCTTGGCGGGCGCATGCCCGGCTGATGCGGTCTTGTTAGACGACGAGAGAGAAGATGGAGAGAGCACCATCCGGCCAACAGAGCAGCATGATGAGACCGACAAATCCGAAGTTCCGGCCTGAGGGCATTGCCGTGCACTTCGGCAAAGGACAAAATGTCACAAGATAGGGAAACCCACCGGATCGAGGCGTTTAGTGATGGAGTATTCGCAATCGCCGTTACACTCCTCGTTCTGGAAATAAAAGTTCCAAGTCGGGACACAGTATTATCGCACGGTATGACGGTCGCGCTCCTTGAGCTCTGGCCTAGTTATCTCGCCTTTTTGATCTCCTTTATCACGATTCTCGTCATTTGGTCTCACCATCACTGGATATTTGCTGCAATCCGACGGGCGGATCTTGTTCTGGTTTATTGGAACGGCTTGCTGCTGCTTTTTGTCACGTTTGTTCCATTCCCTACTGGGTTACTCGCGGAATATCTCTTACATCCGGACGCTAAAGTTGCAGCGAGCTTATACACGGGAACGTTTCTGGCGATTTCGCTTGTATTTCACGGGTTGTGGCTTCACGCGTCAAAGCAGGGAAAGCTGCTGGCGATAGACGCAACCACTTCGGAGCACGAGAACGCAATGCGCATCACCAGCCACTACAGGCTTGGCCCTATCCTCTATTTTGGCGCGTTCGGAACGTCTTTCATCACGGAGATGGGGAGCGTGACGATGTGTCTCTTATTGGCGCTTTTTTTTGCGTTTCGTGGATGGCCGAGCGATGTTGGAACTAACGAGTCGTCGCGCATTGGGACTTGGTGGGCTAAAGGGTAGGGAGACAGGCTTCGGGACACTGTCAAAGACGGGCGACAATGTCCCTCCCTCTTTTTCACCTGAGAAGCCATTCACTCGAGAGGCCAAATGTCTCGGTCGGATGGAATCTCCCGCCCACCGTGACCCTGCCGACGAGCAGCCGCACGATCCGGGCCTGCTCCGCCGGGAACAGCGTATTCCTAGAGGGTGTTATGCACCTTGGAGCATGAATTCTGCGGCGCGTTTGAGCATGAGACATGCGAAGGCGACGACGTGGAGGCCTGCGAGGGTTTGGGCATAGCGCTCGTAATCTTTGACGAGCCGCCTGCATCGTGTCGCCCAGGCGAATGAACGCTCGACCACCCATCGCTTGGGCAGCAACACGAAGCCTTTCTTCGCTTCGGCCAGTTTGACGACGCAAAGTTCGGCGCCCTGCGCCTTTGCCGCCTCGGCAGCGTTCTCGCCGGTGTAGCCCTGATCAACATAAATGAGTTCGACGCTCTCGCTCGTCGCTTCCTGCACGGCGGCGGCGAGCTTGCCGACCTCGGCGCGGTCGTCGACATTTGCCCGCGTGACATGCAGCGCCAGCAAATGGCCCAAAGTGTCAACCGCCATGTGCAGCTTCGAACCCCGCTTTCGCTTGGCGCCGTCGTAGCCCGCCCGCGGGCCGCTCTCCGGGGTCGAGCGCAAGGTCCGGCTGTCGATTATCGCCGCCGTCGGCTCCGTGGCGCGACCGGACGCGACGCGCAAAAGGGCGCGCAGATCCTGTGCCAGCGCCTCGAACACGCCCGCCGCCAGCCAGCGCTGGGATTGCTGATAAACGGCGAACCACGGTGGTAGATCGTTAGGCATGGCGCGCCATGCGATGCCGTAGCGCAGCACATAACGCAGGCCGTTGAACAGCTCGCGCAGCGAATGTTGACGCTGAGGCGCGCCTTCGTCCATGAGCGTCAGATAAGGCGCAACCAGCGACCACTCTTCGTCGCTGACATCAGAAGGATAAGGTTTACGAGTCGGAGACATCCGATTCTACTAAGACAATCAATCACCAAAGTACATAACACCCTCTACGCCGGCGGCCGCCTGGCATTGATCTCGATATTCGAGGATAGGTCTCGGAGGAGTGGCTCGATGATCGTGTCCATGTATGGATGTATATGGACCCCGCCCGATTGCAACGGCTTTGACAGTTCCGACTTTCGGTCACAACTGCTGACGTATATCCGGCTTCATGATGCGGCCGAAAAAGTTCTTGCCGCGAGCCTCGATGGATTTTCGCGCGCTTCCACCTCAATGCCCCCAAGGCATTGGCTCTCGCCATGCCGGTCCACACATCAGGTTCGGGAAGCGACGGAGTGACCGTTTCGCCATCACTGCCAATCGTTGCAATTGCTGGTGGGAATCTCCTTGGTTGTCTGTTTCCCGGATGCTTAGCTGCGGTTAGGCCGAGCTGACGGTTAGACGCTGATCGTAGTTCATGCCGCTGGCGATCAAGCTCCATGCGATCCGAGCGTTCTTGTTGGCGAGCGCGACGGCGACGACATTTGGATGATGGCGTTCGCGCGCTTTGAGCAGCCAAAGGCTTCTCGGATCCTGCTTCCCTCGTATCCGGCCCAAGGCGGCGCGTGCGCCGTGGATAAGCAAGGTGCGAAGATATCGGTCGCCGCGTTTGCTGATGCCGAGCAGCCGCGATCGGCCGCCACTCGATCGTTGTCTCGGGACAAGTCCGATCCATGCCGCGAACTGTCGTCCATTCTTGAAGCATTTTGCATCGCCAGCCGCTGCGACCAGCGCTGTCGCAGTAATAGGTCCAATTCCTTCGACCATGCCGAGGCGCTGACATGCTTCGCTTGTTCGATACAATTCCCGGATTTTGCGATCGTAAATTGCGACCCGCTTATCAAGGTCGATCAATTCCTCCCGCAATTCGCCGATCAACTCCCGAACAATGCTGTTCAGACCGTTGCTTTCCTCGTCGACGATCCGCGGCAAAGCGCGCCGAAGATTGCCGATGGCCTGCGCAATAACGACGCCGTGCTCGCCGAGTAGGCCGCGGATCTGGTTCACAGGTCTAACCCTATTGGCGACTAGACGACTGCGAATCCGATGAATAGCCTGGATCGCCAGCTGTTCGGCGGATTTGACCGGAACGAACCGCATGTTCGGACGGCCGACTGCTTCACAGATCGCCTCGGCGTCATTCCGATCATTCTTGTTGGATTTTACGTATGGCGTGACGAACTGCTGGCTGATCAATCGAACGTCATGCCCAAGCTCGGAGAACGTCTTGGCCCAATAATGCGCGCCGTTCGAGGCTTCCATTCCAACAATGCAGGGCGGAAGATTCGCGAAGAAGGGCGCTGTCAGGATACATCGGCAGTTCAATATGAGACTTTGGGATACGGCGGCGATTTCGAGCCTTTCATATGAGACTTTAGCAGGCTGAGTTTCGATTGAAAGGGTAAGGTAGTGCGTGGTTTTTGTTGGGTGAAACTGGCATCACGCTCGAGAATGCCTTTGTCGATCGACCGGTCGACGAATTCCGCTTTCAGTGCATAAAACGTCTGCGCCAGTCTCGATTGAAATGCCAAGAGTGGCACTTCGGTCTCAGCTAAGTCTTTGGATGTCAATGAGAGGCGAGTCCATATTGAATTGCCGATCGACATCTCCTACGGCTTTCAAGTAATGGTCCGCCGGCTCGCCAGCTACTTTGCGGAGTCCTCTGCGAGCCTGCTCCAACACCAGCTCGCCGTCCCGATAGAAGAAAAAGAGCGTTATGGTGGTTACGGCAAGTTGCACGGCTGTCCGCCCAATCCGTCCGACTATCCCGGCAAGCTCACGCACCCACGGCTCCAACCAATCTTTTAGTTGTTCTTTGCGCAGCTCGGGATCGTTCCATACCTGGGTCACCGCCTCGTCCAGAATTGGACCAAAGACAGGAATGCTCGCGACTGCTTTCGGCAAGACAAGCGGCTGATCGGCGAATTTCGTCGATATGTCGCGGTAAGCTTCCGCAAATTCGCTTTGCAGCCTGATCACGCCCTGGGCGGCGTCAGGATTCCCTTATCGGAATCCCGGGCATCTGCCTGTGGTGCTCAGGATCTTACGGACCACCTGGAAAGCAGGGAGGCGGAGTTGCGGGCGAAAAAGCAGCGCAATGGCGGGACACTGAGTGACGAAGATGAGATAAGATTGATCCTATAGGCCTTTCCTATAGCGATGTCTATCTGGTCGAAGCGAAGAGACCGACTGGGGTCTCAGTTTGGCGGCTGCAGAATGTTCCACTTGTTACTAATCTCAACAACACTGCTGTCTGAAAATGCTGATCGGAGCTACAGTGCGATCGTCACCGATCGCGTCAACGAAATATGGGGAACGGACATGAGGCAAACGGTCACGACCGACGAAGGCAAGGCCTATGTGTTCGCCGCCGTCGAACACGCCAACTCAGAGGTCGTTGGCGTTCGTGCCGCAAAATCAGCCAATCGGTTCGAGGCGCGCTGGAGCCGGTTCGGCAGGGGGTCAAACGCTGCTTCGGCGCGATCGCTCCAGAAATAGCCCGCGGATTGAGACTGCGTCACGATCACGGGTCCAGTCGTAGGAAGATTTTTCAATCCAAGGTCAAATGCCTGGGAATCGAAGCGTCGCCCTCTTTCGTGCGCGAGCCCCGAAGGCAATGGCGTCGCCGAGCGCTTCATCCGCACGCTGAAGGAGAACCCGCACGATTGAGGAACGAAGGGTGGCGCTCGTCGAATTCGCCGAGCATTAACAGAACCTGGCTTCGTACCCCGTCACGGCTACAAAGCGCCCCATCAGGTGAGAGCCGAACAGCTTTCGGTTGCCAAGGCAAACATCGCAGAGCGGCCCTTGGCCGCCTAAATAAGCGCAGTCGGTTGTCTCAAAACCGGGCCGCAGTACAATCGCTGGCAGCGCGATCCCGATCCTGAACTCGAAATCCTAGTCAACTTTTTCCGAAAGCCTATTTATAGCAGGAAAGGAGCCCAGCATTCGGTCGAAGACAGGGAAAGCGCGCCTATGGACGATTGGATTCTCTCTACTGGCGCCGGCAAATGCAGAAGGCGGGGTCGGCGATGAATGATCGGCGCGAACGGGTCGAAAGAGCCATCAAAAGCAAAAAACGTGCTGCCTTCATCGTTAACACGCGGTCAAGTCAAGGCGCTGAATACTACCGCGAGGCCAAGCAAAAGGTGGTCGATAGCGGCTTTGCCTTGGATGCCGCCGATCCGGTCGGAGAAGCGCAGCGGCTCCCCGACCTTGTCCAGCAAGCCATCCGGCGAGGACATAATCTTGTTATTGTCGGCGGCGGAGATGGAACCATTCATTCTGTCGCCCATCTTTTTGCCTACGCCGACGTTGCGCTTGGGATTCTGCCGCTAGGAACGGCGAACAATTATGCACGGCAATTGGGGCTCCCTTTGAATCTAGCCGGCGCCGTCGATGTGCTCGTCTCGGGCAAGGTCTCAGAGGTCGACATGGGCCAGATCAACGGCCATTGTTTCGTAAATGGAGCATCGGTAGGCCTACCGGCAGCGATTGCAAAAGCCACGGCCAGGATTATGAAGTCCTGGTTTGGCAGATTGGCTTATGCAGTTGTCGCAGCTGGGCGATTTATTGGGTACAAGCCCTTCGCCGTCAGAATAAGCACTGCGAATGGAGCCCGCACCTTCGAAGCCCTGGATATCTGGATTGCAAAAGGCGGCTATGAGGGGGGCGTCCTGGTTGCGCCAGAGGCGAAACTGGACAGCGGCGAACTAACCCTCTCCATTCTCGAAGGCAAATCAAAATGGAATTTGCTCAAAGAGTGGGCAAAAACAGCATTGGCGTTTGTATTCCCTCCTTCGGAGCGAGAAGTACTTCACGCCGATAGCTTTGTGATGGACGCCAGTCCAAAACAAGACGTTTCAATTGACGGGGACGTTCTAATACAAACCTCAGGCATCCCCTCATTTTTCAGACGCATGAGAAGGTCTGATTTAAAGAAGGATGTTGATTGATGTATAAGCCGAATTTCTCGACAAGCGGGCGCAAGCGCACCTCCGGCATGTTGGGGATCAGTTCGTAGAGCATGCATCCTTGCCGGTGCACATAGACGACTGCCCCAACTTTGTGCCGGGCCGCAGTTACCTCGGCATCGCGGAGCTTTCGCGCTCGTCCGTCCTTGCCGACCCACTCAGCGGCCGCGCGTGTCTCGATGCCAGCGAAAAAGTCATGAACAAACTCAACGCGCTCGTTGGGACGGTTCATGGCCGCGCCTCATAAATGCAATTCGCTATCCCCACGATATCTTGAGAAAATCAGGCCAATATGAGTCCGCCAAAATGAGGGGATTCGTGAGAATACAAACCCCAATCAACGTGGTTGTGGCCCGGAAAGCCCTGCTTGTGATTATTCCCGCATCAGAAACAGCCCATAAGAGAAATAGGTGAGCGTATAAGCGCCTTTCCGACAACCCATACGGCGGGGCTTGAGCGGCGACGAAGCTGCACGGCATCAGCTCGTGAATGTCACTTGCGCCGTCAGGGGGCGGGAGCTCGCTGGGGAAAGCACGCCATGATCCCCGCGCCACTAAATATTCGCTCGAGATTACGTCACTACACACATACGCCGGCGTGTCACAAAAATGTTGTGCCCGCAATCGTTCGAAAGTTATCTAATCTCTATTAACAACGCTTATGGCTGAAATCCTGCTTCCCTTGCCCGGCTGCTCTTGGCGATCATTCCCGACGAGTGGATCGAAGAGTTCATCGGAAAGCGGCTGGCCTCTTTTGCGGTAGGTATCGCTCTCGTCGGTCCTTCTCCGGTTTGGCGCCGGTTTTACGCGCAGGAGCCGTTAGGCAGGCCTTCTTGGGACGCCGCGGTCAGGGTGGTTGCATTTCCTCATCGTCCTTTATTTCACCGGAGATACATAAGAGTGGAATAAGAAGCATTGAGAAAAACCAGGCAGTCAGAGCGAGAAGAACGCTAGCCATCCACGCCATTTTAAATGCCAGAGTGCTCGTCAAGGGCGATGTCCCGAACGATGTTGGAATAGGGGGAGCGGCGTTGCTCACCTTGAGCTTGTAGGCTCGGGGTGCTGATTCCACAGAAGGAAAGCAACGCCATGAACAAAGCTATCACATCGACGGCGATTCCCGCGAGCGCCTGGAAGGCGCAGGCGCTGGCCAACATGACGGCGAGTTTCGAGAGCTTCTGCCTTGTCTCGGGCATGGAGGCGCTGGCCGAGATGATGGAGAGCGACGCGACGGCGGCCTGCGGCCCTCGGCATGGGCGCGGCAAAGGGCGACGGGCGCATCGCTGGGGCAAGACGAGGGGCCAGATCGGTTTCCATGGCGGCAAGGTGGAGATCGACCGTCCGCGTCTGCGCGGATTTGACGGCAAGGAGTTGGCGCTACCCAGTTGGGAGGCGGCGCAAGCCGAGGATTGGCTTGGCAAATGGGCGATGAACCAGATGCTGATCAATGTCTCGACGCGTAGGTTCAAGGTAAGCGCTGTCTTCAGGCCACGTCTTTGAGCGCAACCGGCTGCGCATATGCCCAGGGGATGAGATCGTCGAGTTTGCTGGCGAGATGGCCATTGACGATCTTCGCGAGGACATCGCTCAGGTAAGCCTGCGGGTCGACGCCATTGAGTTTGCAGGTCTCGATGAGCGAGGCGACGATCGCCCAATTCTCTGCCCCGCCGTCTGAGCCAGCGAAGAGCGCATTCTTGCGATTGAGCGCGATTGGGCGGATCGCGCGCTCGACGATATTGGAGTCGATCTCGATGCGCCCGTCATCGAGGAAGCGCGTCAGACCGTCCCAGCGCGACAGGGCATAGCGGATCGCTTCGGCAAGTTTCGTCTTTTGGCTGATGAGCGCGAGCTTTTCACGCAGCCATGGCTCGAGGACGTCCAGGATGGCGCGGGATTTTTCCTGCCGCGCCGCGCGCCGGTCACCTTGGTTCTGACCCCTGATGTCGCTCTCGATGGCGTAGAGGGCGCCAATGCGCGCCAGCGCCTCGCTGGCGATCGGCGCGGGCCCCGCTGCGGCCAGCTCGTAAAAGCGCCGGCGGACATGCGACCAACAGAAGGCGAGTGACACGCTGTTCTTCTGCGCCAGCGCCCGATAGCCGGCGTAGCCATCAACTTGGACGATGCCCGCGAAGCCGGCGAGATGGGCGAGCGGCTGCTCGGATTTGCGGTTTTGCGCATAGACATAGACGGCGAGTGGCGGATCGGCGCCGCCCCAGGGCCGATCGTCTCTTGCGTAAGCCCAGAGTTGACCGGTCTTGGTGCGCCCCCGTCCGGGGTCGAGCACCGGCGCCCTCGTCTCGTCGGCGAAGATTTTCGTGGAGGACCTGATGTGTTCCAGGAGGCGCTCGTGCAGGGGCCGCAAATGCCAAGCGGCTCGTCCGACCCAGTCGGCGAGCGTCGAACGATCGAGCGCAATCCTCTGCCGGGCGTAGATCTGGGCCTGGCGATAGAGAGGAAGGTGGTCGGCATATTTGGAAACGAGCACATGGGCGACCGTCGCCTCGGTCGGCAGGCCGCCCTCGATCAGCCGCGCCGGAGCAGGCGCCTGCACCACCGCGCCCTCGCAGGCCCGGCAGGCGTATTTGGGTCGGCGCGTCACGAGCACCCGGAACTGCGCCGGAACGACATCGAGCCGCTCGGAAACATCTTCGCCGATCTAGTGCAGCAGGCCCTTGCAGCAGGGGCAGGCCTTGTCCTCGATATCGACGACGCTCTCGACGCGCGGGAGATGTCCGGGCAATGCGCCCCGGTTCGTGCGGCGCTTTCTGGCCGCCTTCTCACGCTCAGGGGCAGAGCTGGCTTCTACTTCCGCGGCCGCGACGGCTTCCGTCTGCTCGACCTCTTCGAGCGCGAGCAGCATCTGGTCTTCGGGGAGCGTCTCGGCGCGACGCCCAAATCGATGGCGCTGCATCTCCTTGATGATTTGAACGAGGCGCTCGTTGCGCGCCCGCTCGGCGAGAAGCATCGCCTTCAGCTCGTTGGGGTCGTCGGGAAGTTTCTCGATCGCCTGCGCCATGTGGGCAGAAGACCATATTTCACGCCGGCTTTCGACGATCTTAGTCGCCCTGATTCACTGTGTCGCGGCTCATCCCGACAATGCCGGCGCCGGCGTCTCTTTCGCGCATTGGACGCGCCGCCAATCGAGCCCCTCGAGCAGCGCCGAAAATTGCGTCGCGGAAAGCCGCATCGTTCCGTCTTCGATCTTCGGCCAGCGAAACTCGCCATCCTCGAGCCGCTTGGCGAAGAGACAGACGCCTGTGCCGTCCCAGTAGACCAACTTGATCCGATCCGCGCGCTTGGCTCGGAAAACGTAGATGGCCCCGTCGAAAGGGTCCGCTCCTATCGTTTCACGCACCAGGGCGGCGAGACCTTCGGCGCCCTTGCGAAAGTCCACGGGCTTCGTCGCCACCATTACACGCACCGCGCCAGTCGGGCCGATCATGGCCGGGACTTCAATGCGTCGATAATGGCCGTAACCATGCCGAGATCGGCGTCGCGCCAGATCCAGACGCTCGCGCCATCGACGTCGAGTTCGATCACATGCGGCCGGGCGGTAATCGCCTTGCTCTCCGCCGGTAGCACCGTATGCCCTCGCGGCTCAACAACTACCGGCGCGAAGGGAACCCCATCGGAAGCCGCTGCCTTTTGGCGTGCTTCGCGCCGCCAGGTGAACAATTGCTGCGGGGTCAATCCCCGACGCCGCGCAATCTGCGAGACAACTACGCCGGGCCGAAACGATTCCTCCGCCGCTTCCGCCTTCTCGTCATCCGACCATCGGCGCCGGCGTTCCCCGCCGCCCATGATGACTTCAATGCGCTGGACAGCCTCGCCCTTAGGGTCAAGCGGATGATCATATGTGGACGGCCCCCTGACAAGCACTCTTTTCGCTTTGAACGATTTGGTCGGCTGCGGTCATATGTCCGGCCTGTTAATGCGGGACTTATCCCCGCTGGCCCTGATGAGGTCCGACAACCAAGATCCCTTTCAAGTCTTCGAGCTTTGTGCTCCTGTCATCCCGCGGGTTGTTCTTGGTTTTCGGTCACGACCGTGTCGCTCATCACGCCTCAGTGCGCTTGCCAAACTCGAGCTTAGCAGAGGTATGCTTTTCTGCTTTGCTCAGCATCTCGTGTAAAGTTCTGTTCGGAAACATTCGCCGGTCTTCATAATTGCCCAAATCGTTCGTGCAAGCTTGTTCGCCAGCGCTACGGTGACAAGTCGCGCAGGTTTCTTCAATCGCAGCGCCACGATCCATTCGGCAAGCCCGCCCTTGTGTTGGCCAGCTCGACGCAACAACGATGTTGCCGACAAAACCAGCAGCTTTCTCATATGGCGGTTGCCTTGTTTGGTTATACCCCCAAGCGTCTGTTTCCCGCCGCTTGAGTTCTGTCGCGGCGTGAGGCCAAGCCAGGCGGCGAAGTCACGTGCCGATTTGAACGCCCCCGGATCGGGCACAGAGGCCGTGATCATTGAAGCAATGAGTTTGCCGATGCCCGGCACGCCGTCGAGCAAGCGACTTGTTTCGCTTTGCGAATGGAGTCCAGCGATTTCCTTATCCAACGCGTTGATTGCCTTTTCGATACCATCAAGCGTCTGCGCCAGAACCTTTACCGTTGCCTTGAGCGCGGCAGGAAGCGACGTGTCTTCAGCCTCGGCGAGCAACTCCTCTACGCGTCCGACGCCTTTGGCGACGACGACGCCGAACTCCGCGAGATGGCCACGAAGGGCGTTGACGCTCATCGTTTGCTGTTTCACCAGTAGCTCCCGGGCCTTGTGCAGCGCCAAAGCAGCCTGCTGCTCGGCGCTCTTGATGGGCACGAAGCGCATATCGGGGCGCGACATCGCCTCGCAGATTGCTTCCGCGTCAACTGCGTCATTCTTGCCCCGCTTGACGTATGGCTTGGTGTACGACGGCGCGATCAACACCACCTTATGGCCCATCGCCGCGAGTTCACGTGCCCAGTAATGCGCTGAGCCGCAGGCCTCCATGCCGATTTGAGACGGATCAGTGTTTGCAAAGAACTCGCGCATTTTTGACCGCGTCAGTTTGCGCTTGACGGCGGGTTCGCCTTCTGCCGATAAGGCGTGCACTTGAAAATAGTTTTTGGCTAGATCGACGCCAATTCTTGCAAATTTTTGCATGGCGGTTTCCCTGGTTACGCCCTGTTCAACGATGCTTCGACAGTTTGATGCCGTTGGAGCGAGGCCGTCCACATCATCAAGTCTGGACACAAGTCTTACCTCCTGCAGGGATAAGACTCGCAGCTGTCGCTCCCGTTTTGAAGGTGAGGTCAGGACATCGCTTACTGTTGAGCGCTGGAAGCCAGCGCTTGAACGTGAAGCGGTCTTTGCCTGAATACGTCCGATTTTCGGTTTCATTTGAGACTCGGATCGTTATCTAGTCTCAAATGAAACCGAAAAAAACGCGCCGGATACCCTTTAGTCTCACTTTGAAACCGAAATCGACATATGCGATCCATTTTTCGTTGACTAAAATTTGTTTCGGGCCTCGCAACGAGTACGAGGATCGTTTAGGAACAGGCCCACCGTCGTTCGGCCGCCGCCATTTGCTTCGCCTTGAAATCATCATTACGCGCTGAGAGCATCCCTCCCCAAATTCATCTAAGGGCAGCCCTGGGAGAGGCCGTAGGGGCGAGCCCGAGCCAGCGGCTGGCTTCAGGCGCAAGCCTCCGCAGCGCTTGTTCCGCGAGCAATACAAAGACAAGCGACAAGCCGAGTGTTGGCAGCAATATTCCGAGGATGACGACAAGGCCGATGACGAAGGATGCAAGCCTCGGCCCGTTTGCAAGCGCAGGAGGAGCGCCGAGCGCCCCCTGTGGCCTGCGTCGCCACCACATCAGCGCCGAAGTTACGACGAGGGTCAGGTAGCCGATCGCCGTCAACAATCCGAGCAATTGATTGACCCAGCCGAACAGTTGCCCTTCATGCGCGGCCACGCCGACGCCAACAATGCGATCGATCAGAGCGCGATCTGAAAATCGCTCCTCTTTTACCTGTTCAAAACTGGTCGGATCGAATTCCAGCGTGGTCCGCAGCGGGCGATTCTGAGAGTCCAGATCGAAGCCACCCATCGGCAGCGAGTAGAGAGCGTTCGTCACATTGTCGACGCCGAGGTCGTGATGCTCTTTCCGAGCGAGTGTGCGTTAGGGGAATTGGCAGAGGCCGCGTTCCACGCCTCGCCCATTGTCGAACGAGGCCGTTCTTCTCCCGATGCGCGCTTCGTCCTGAAACCAGATTTTAATGGGCGTGTGCGGCGGCAAATGAGCCACATGTGCGCTCAGTGTCGCTTCGAAGTCTTTTTTATGGCTTCGACGACCCTCTCGTCTTGCGCCGGATGGCGCGGCCGCGCGCTGATGTCGGAGAAGCCAGTTCTTCAAAAGCGTTCCGACATAGCGCTCGTGAAAGTCGATCTCATTTTGAGTACGATAAGGCCAGGAAAGAACTCCGCCGCGCGCGTAACTGCCTCCCGTCGGAACGGGAAGCGAACGCCATAGTGCTCAGTGGTGCATGCCGCCCATGCTGCCACCCTGGCCCATTCCTCCGTGTCCCATACCGCCCATTCCCATTCCGCCCATTCCCATGCCTCCATGACCCATTCCGCCCTTGCCGCCACGACCCATTTCCCCGCGGCCCTTGCCGCCGTCGCCATCGTGCTGCATGCCGCCCATGCCGCCTCCGCCCATTGACATCCCGACCTTCATAACGCGCGTCAGCGTCTCGTTCGCCGCCTTTTTTTGTTCATCAGTTAGGACGTTGTACAAAGGCTCCAGCGCGGCTTTCTGGGCGCGTACGATTTCAAGGTGGTCCGCCATGTGCGTCTCCATCATCGAGAGCTTGCCAGGAACGCCCTGTTTCGCATCCATCTGATGCTCACCAGCTAAAGTGCATTTCGCTGACGCCTTCTGAGCGACTGCTCGCCAAGCATCGGCGAAGGCGTTCCACTGCGGTGTCTGTTGCTCGGTGATTTTCAGTTCGGTTTTGAGATAAGCGAGCCCCGCGTCGAGATGCTCCGTGAAGCCGCACATCATCTCTTTCATCATTCCGCCGCCGTGGCCCTTGCCGTCCATTCCACCCATTCCATCCCTGCCGCTACCACGGCCCATGCCGTCCATGCCGCCATGACGTATGTCGCCGTGGTCCATGGCGCCTCGACCCGTGTCGCCTTGCTGTGACTGAGCGGGGCCAGGCGGTGGCGCTGCTGTTTGAGCTTGGATGGCGGCGGGCGCACTCGCGATGAACAAGACCGCAGCGGCGCTTCTGATTATTGTCTTGAAGTTTTCACTGTGTTTCATCAAACTATTCCTCTTTCAAGCTTCGTTGCGCTCCGCGCCTTCGCCTGTGCCAGTTTGCTAGCTGAGCTGCGATTTCTTAAATATGTAACCTGCGGCTCAACCACAATGTTTCCGGCAAGGTCTGCGACGATCGACCACGGCTTCCGTAGCCAACGCCCCACGGCCGGGTTTCCCGGCCGGAGGGAATCTGCATCCTTTCGCGGGACTTCTGAGATCTTTGGCGCGGAGCCGCCTGTGGCGATAAGGACCCCTGCGTGCACGAGTCGGCCGTGCTCGCGCGCGGGCGGGCTTTAAGCGCGATGGTTGGCTGAATTGCAGCGTGGGGTCCGTGTCCGGCGTGCCAGCCAACGAACGCCGAGCATGCTGTGTTATATTATAACATTTTGCGCCCGGACGCCTCTTCTTGCGCGGTCAAGCGTGACGAGGTGATGGGCGATCTGCTCGAAGACAATCTCTCGACCGCGTCGCTCGACATGTCGACGCTGAAATGGTCGAACCCGCAGCATGGCGGCGGCTGCGCGGCGGGCCATTTCATCAAGTGGCACACGATCAAGAACCAGGAAGACAGCGTCGCGCAAGACGTGGCGCGCATCCGCTCGCATCCGCTCGTCCCGAAATATATCCCGATCTACGGCTACATCTACGACGTGAAGACCGGCAAGCTCGTGCACGTGCCGAAGGCGACCGAGATCGGCCGCGCGGCGTAAAGAACAAGTAGAGCCGCGAGCCTACCCTCTCTCCGTTTGCGGGGAGAGGGGAAGGTGAGGGGCCGGGGCAAGAGAGGGTCGCTTTACGCCGAAACCGCGCCGCCACGCGCGCGCCAGCCGGCGGTGCCAGCGGCGTAATGGCGCACATCCGTGCGCCGGCCGCCATGGCCTGCTCCAGCGCCTTGGCGGAACGCCCGCCCGCTTGGCAAATGAGGACGCACTGGCCCCGCGGCATTTTCGAAAACCTCGTGCTCGATCGTGGGCGCCCCGTCTTCGTGGAAAATTACAATCATCGCCGGCCGAACTAGAGCCTGAACAACCTCACGGCAGCAGACGTCTATTTTGGACGAGGTAAGCAGATCTTGGAAAAGAGTCGCTCGCAGCACCAACTGAAAGACGCATAATTTAACCGTAGCCAAGCGAGCCAGAGCCTCCACAATGCGCCCCTCCGCGTTCGTGAAGATCAACTACGTTAGACACAATTGAAAGATTTGCTGTCACCTTGCAATATTACTCCGATCCCGCTCGGGAAACGTCTGAAAAGAGCACTTGCCTGCTGCGCCGTCCCACATATTTGCGCCCATAGCCATGCCCGACATGGGGATTTCCGAAAGTCAGAGCCGAGATATCGCTGCCTATCTTTCGACTTAAGAGTAGGTAGCGCGGCCTTGGTGTCGCATCAGCGGAGAATGGCGCTCGGGGTCCAATTAGCGAGTCAAGCAGGCAAGCGCTCGAGGAAAATTCGACTAGCATCCACCAGCAGATCACGTAGCCACTTATGAGCTTGATCCCTTTCGTAGCGGGGATGCCAGAGCATCATGAGTTCATACTGTGGTAGGTCGAGCGGTACAGGAAGAATTTTGAGCGGCGCGAGCTGCACGAATCTTTCTGCCATCCTTTTGGGTAGACAGAGCAACAAGTCCGTCTTCTCGAGCACCCATGGCGCCGCCAGAAAATTCGGCAGGACGAGGGAGGCGTCGCGACGCAGTCCCTGTTTGGCGAGACAATCGTCGACGAGCCCCGTCCCGGCTTCTCGCCATGTTATCAGAATGTGTTTGCATTCCAGAAATCTCGCCAATGTGATCTCGTTCCCCGGAACCGCGGCGTCGCTACGCCGCGTGAGGCAAACGATGCTCTCCGACATCAGCTGCTGCGAACAAAGATGAGCCGTGCTGCCGAACATGGCATTGTAGCCGATGGCGAGGTCGATGCTTTCCTTCTCCATCGCGATATGCGGCGCTCCGGCGATCGGCTGGCGAACATGCAGCTCGATGTCAGGCGCGACGCGCGACATCGTTTCCGCAATCCCCGGCAGCAGGGTGACGGCGACGTAATCGCTCGTCGCGATCACGAAGCGCCGCCGGCTCGTGGCGGGATCGAAGGCCGGCGGCGGCTCGACGATCCTCTCGATCTCGCGCAGCACCGCGGCCGTCGGCTCCAGCAAGGCCAGCGCCCGCGCTGTCGGCTCCATGCCGGCGTGGGATTTCACGAGAATAGGATCGTCGAGCTTGCAGCGCAGCCTGCGCAGGATGTGACTCATCGCCGGCTGGCTGACGCACAGCTTCTCGGCCGCGCGTGACACGCTCCTCTCCTCAACCAGCGCCTTGAGCGCGAGCAGGAGGTTGAGGTCGAAAGACCTGAGATTGGTCAATGGGCGGCCTCTTTGAATAGGCGACCGGCGCGCCGGCGCGCCGTTGCGAACCTCATATTCTCTAGGGCTTTAATTCCTTGAATGCGCCCATGCATTTTTAGAATTTTACCGTGCCGGCGGCAGCCGATAAAGCTGCAGGGCCTCGTTCGCCAGAAAAAGATCGAAGAAGACTCGTTCGGGAGGGCGCGCAGAGGCCTATCTCCACGAGACCGGCGGGCGGCGCAAGCTTCGAAGAAAAGTCGAGGAGGATCGCCATGTCCGTCAATGTGCCGCCAGACCGCCCGCAGATCGACCCGCATCCGCTCAGCCCATATGTCGCATGGGCCGGGAACCGCAACCGCGATCCAATCCTGACCGTATTCAAGGAGATTTTCCCGAAAAGCGGAGTGGTGCTGGAGCTTGCGAGCGGCGCCGGCAACCATGTCAATTATTTCGCTCCGCATTTTCCGAGCCTGTCGTTCCAGCCCTCCGACTATGACGGCGAGGTATTCGAGACGATCAAGAAAAAGCGCGCGGAAGCCGGCAATTCCAACGTGTTTGACCCAATCAAAATCGATTTGACTGCGCCCGGAACCTGGCCCTCGGCGAGCGACCGGCTCTATGACGCGATCTTCGTCGTGAACCTGTTTCAGGTTGCGCCCGTGTCGATTTGCGACGGCATTGCGCAAGTCGCCGACCGCGTGCTGACAAAGGACGGCTTCGTCGCCATTTACGGCCCGTTCAAGGTCGACGGCGATTATACGACCGAGTCAAATGCCGCCTTCGATCAGGAGATTCTGGCGCCCAAGGTCGCAGAATGGGGTCTCAAGGATGTCCGCGACCTCGAACGCGCCGCCAACACCCACAAGATCGCGCTCAAGCGAATAGTGGACATGCCGGCCAATAACTTCATGCTCCTTTTCGGGCGCGCGTGACGCGGCCGAGAGGAGACGAAGCATGGCGCAGGCGAAGACCGACCACGTAGGCGCGGCGATCGTGATCGGCGTCGGCCCCGAAACGGGTCTCGGCGCCGCTCTGGCGCGCCGTTTCGCCCGGGAAGGGCTGCGGGTGACGATCGCGGGCCGGACGCCCGAGCGCTTAGAGCGCGTCGCGGCCGAGATCAGGGCAGCGGGGGGATCGGTCTCGGTTAAAGCCGCCGACGCGACGAGCGCCGAAGACGTCGCGGCGCTCTTCGACGAGGCCGAGCGCGACCGTGCGCTCGAGCTTGTCGCCTACAATGTCGGCGCCAATGTCCCGGCGCCGGCGCTCGAGACCACGCCGGAACTCTTCGAGCGCCTTTGGCGGCAGAACGCCTTCGGGGGCTTCATCGTCGGCGTGGAGGCAGTGCGGCGCCTCGCGGCGCGGGGCGGGGGCACGCTCGTCTTCACGGGGGCGACGGCCTCGCTGCGCGCGCGCCCGCCGTTCCTGGCTTTCGCCGCCGCCAAGGCGGCGCTCCGGGCGACGGCGCAAGGGCTGGCGCGCGAATTTGGTCCCAAAGGCGTCCACGTCGCCCATGTCGTTGTCGACGGCGTGATCGCAGGCGAATATGCGGCGACGAATTTTGCGGAATACGCCCGCTCGAAAGGCGCCGACGGGGTTCTCGCCGTCGATGACGTCGCCGAGGTCTATTGGGCGCTGCATCGCCAGAAGCGCAGCGCCTGGACGCATGAAATAGATCTGAGGCCCTTCAAGGAGCCCTTCTGAATGCGATTCGCGCGGGAGTGCTGAAAAATGACGACGAAATGGCGCCTTGTCGGCGACTATCTCGAAAATTGCAGTTGCGACGTCGTTTGCCCCTGTCTCGTCTCCACCAAGGCGATGATGGCGGAGCCGACGCAGGGCGTTTGCTACAATATCCTCGCTTTTCATATTGACACGGGAAATTATGGCGAGGTCGCGCTCGACGGACTGAACGTCGCGCTGGCGGCTCACGCGCCGGGTCCGATGGCCGAAGGCGACTGGTCTCTCGCCGTCTATATCGACGAGCGCGCGACGCCGGAACAGACGGACGCGCTCTGCGCCATTTTCGGTGGCGCCGAGGGCGGGCCGATGTCGGCCTTCGCGCCGCTCGTCAGCACGCATCTGGGGATGAAGAAGGCGCAAATCCTTTACCGGATCGACGGCAAGTCGCGCTCGGTCGAGATACCGGGCGTTCTCGCGGTCGCGGTCGATCCGCTCGCGAGCATGCATCCGAGCGGGGAAATCTGGGGCATGACCGGACATCCGCTCGCGCCGGAGAAGATCGCCTTCGGTATTGGCCGCGAGGGCAACCGCTTCAACGACCATGGCGTCGACTGGAACAATTCGGGGCGTAACGGTCATTATGCGCCGATCGAGTGGTCGAACTGAAAGGCGGCGCAGGCGGCATGGAGCAGACCCGCACAGACCCGATCGCATTTCAACGGAATGTGATCCTCGCCTTGCTGATCGGCCTGTCGGCGGCGGCCTGGGCGCTGATGATATGGCACGGCGCGGGTCACGACGCGCATATGCGGATGGCTTCGCCAACCATGGGCCTCGGCGCGCCGGCCTTCGTCCTGGCCTGGCTGGCGATGACCGTCGCCATGATGTTTCCCACCGCCGCGCCGATGGCGCTTACCTTCCACAGGCTCCAGGCCGCGCGGCGCAGGCGGGAGCAGGCCTTCGTCTCCACATGGACCTTTCTCGCAGGCTATCTGCTCGTCTGGGTGGCTTCTGGCGCCGTCGCCTATCTCGGCGCGGTCGCCGCAGAGAGCGCGGCGCAGCGTCTCGAACTTTCGGCGCAGGCCACGGCGCGGATCGGCGGCGCCGTTCTCATCGCCGCAGGGCTCTATCAGCTCACGCCGCTCAAGGACCTTTGCCTCACCAAGTGCCGCTCGCCGCTGACTTTCATCATGACCTCCTGGCGGGAAGGAACCTTCGGCGCGCTGCAAATGGGCGCCATCCATGGCGCCTGGTGCGTGGGCTGCTGCTGGTTGCTGTGCGCTGTGATGTTTCCGCTCGGCATGATGAATGTCGCCGCGCTGGCGAGCATAACACTCATCGTTTTCGTCGAGAAAACCCTGCCGTGGGGCGCTTGGATCGCACAGGCCGCCGGCGTCCTCCTCCTTGCCTATGGGTTCCTCGTTATGATGTCGCCGACGACGGTGCAGATCTTCCAAAGCTGAGCACGCCGGTGGAGGGACCGGTCGTCGGATCTGACGCTACTCTGCCGCATTCCGCAAAAATTTTGTCGAGTGATCGATCAATTAATGAAAAAGAAGGTGACCTGATCCTGCATGCGGCCGCTCTTTGTTCCAGTTCACGCCTTTCTAATTTAGCTGCTACAAATAAACGGCTCGGACCTCAGAACACATAAAGAACCGACAATGACAAAATGAGCGCATGACCGCTACTCCGCGCCGAGACATCCGGGGAACGGCTCTTGAGCCCCATTCGCTTTCGTGGCGCCCGCTCTCGCGCATCGTCGGTTTTGCCGAGCTCGACATGCGATCCCCAAGATGGCCAAGAAGAAATTCGCGAGACCGCCCGCGTATTTGATGAGGCGTAACGACGGCCCATCAAAAAGTCCATGACTGATCGGATTGCTGGGTATCGCTCGCCGATCGAGCCTTTGATTTCCTCATCGCTGCGCCATAATGCGCGGCCAGTCCAAAACAGATCAGAAGGATCGCCGCGGCGACGGAAAGCGGTCGCAGGACGACGCCCGCGCAGGCGATCCCCATGGTCGCGACAAGGAACAAGACGGCGGCGGCGAGCAGCAGCGGCCTCGGGCGGCTCCTTTTAGAAAACTCCTGCCGCAGCCAGCCGACCACCACCGCGCCGGCCGACAGGCTCAGAGAGACGCCGGCAAACTCCAGGAGCGACCTCAGGCCGGCGCTCGAAATGATGACGAGGCATATCGCCGTCTGCGCCAGGACGGCCATGCGCGGATGCTCTCCCTGGAGGCGACCGAAAACGGCCGGCAGCGCGCCGTCGCGCGCCATTTGCGCATAGACGCGCGGCCCGCTCAACAGCATGGATGAGGCGGAGGTCAGCAGCGCGAGGGCGATGAGGGAGCTGAGCGCCTGCTCGGCGCGTGGGCCGCCGAAGGCCCGCGCGGCGACCGCTCCGGATTCCGCGACGCCGGAGAGCGCCGAAGGCGGCGCGCTGAAAAGGATCACAGCGCTGACGCCGAGATAGAGCGCCGTGACCAGCAGCGTCCCCGAATAGAGGGCGCGTCGGACGGCGCCGCCGCCGCCCTCCACCTCGCCCGTGACGTAAACGGCCGCATTCCAGCCGGAATAGGCGTAGGTAATCCAGACTAGCGCGCCGCCGAGCGCCAGAATCGAGAAGGGCGCCGCCTCCGAGGGCGCCTCCGGGAAGGACCCGTCGCCGGTATGCACGGCGCCGAAGCCGATGAAAATCAGGATCGCGACGATCTTGATGAGCACCGCGGCGTTCTGGAAACGCACCCCCGCTCGCGGCGCGAAAGCGTGCATGAGCCCAAGGACCAGCGTCAGGGCGGTCGCGATCCAGGGCAGAGCCAGCTCAAGCGAAAATGCCCTGGCTATATAAAGCTGAGCCCCGAGCGCCGCGGCCGCGATCGGAGAGGAAAAGCCGGCGACGAGCGAAATCCAGCCGGCGACCGTTCCAAGAGCGGGATGCAGGGTCTGTCGCAGGAATTCGTATTCGCCGCCCGATCTCGGAAAGCGCATCGCCAGGTCGGCATAGATCGCCACGCCGGCAAGGGCGTAAATTCCCCCAAGTAGCCACGCCAGCAGGACCCGCTCCGGCGACCCCAGGTCCGCGAGCGCGAAGCCCGAGGTCGTGAAGACCCCAGTTCCAATGGTGTTGGCCACGACCAGCGCGACTGCGCCACGATAATCAAGAAGACGTGAACCTGGCGCGCGCGCGTCCGTCATTGCCCGCTCTGTTTGAAGACTGCAAGAACCGGCGCGTCGCGACGGCGGGCAATCCAAATCGTCACGCGCCTCGCCTGGGCTTAGGCGCCGCTTTTCTTGAAGACCGCAAAATACTGCCGCGGCAGGAAGTCCTGCGTCTCGACCAGCGTATATCCTGCCGACTTCAGTTCCTCGGTCGTCGTCTCGATGGAGACGCGATGCTCCTTCGGCGGGCCCTCGGGGCTGTCCATGCGGAAGTCGACGATCACGAGCTTTCCTCCGGGCTTCAGGGACGACTGCAGCATTTTGAAATAATCGACGCGATTTCCGATGTGGTGATAGGTGTCAACGAGCAGGATCACGTCAACCGGCTCGGGCAAATTGGCGGTATCCGGCGCGGCCTGGACCGGCGTGACATTGCTCAGTCCTTCCCTCTTCGCGCGTTCGCCGAGATAACGCACCATATCTTTCTCAACATCCGCCGCAAAGACCTTGCCCTGCGGCGCTCGCTTGGCGATGCGCACCGAGAAATAGCCCGTGCCGGCTCCGATGTCGGCGACCGAAGCGTTCGCCGGAAGCTTCAAAGCGTCGAGAAGCTGATCAGGCTTCTGCCATTCGTCGCGCTCGGGTTTGTCGAATTGCTTGGCCCATTTTTCGGCGTCCTCGAAGCGATGGTGATAGGCGCCGTCGCCGCTCATACCCTTGTGATCGCCCATCTTGTGGCCAGCGCCATGCTCCATCATCTTCGCAGGCGGCGAGTCCGCTGGAACCTGGGCAATGGCCGAAAAACCGCCCAAAAGCAGGGCGGCGGCGACGCCGGCAGTTATGTTCTTCATTCCCTTTGCCTCCTTCATGTGAAAACCCGCGCATCCTAGTAATCGATTGATTTCTCCTCAAATTCAACGGTTGCACCCAATCGGCGGATTCTTGCAGAATACGCACTGCGCGGCCTGTTCACACCCCTTGCGGCAATTAGTCAAGGCGTAGCGTTGAAGCCGAGCGCCATGAAAGGCCGCAGGACGATCCGGCGGCCTTTCCATCCTTAGTTGAAGGTGAGTTGCGCCTGCGTCACGAGGCGGTCGAACCATGCCGTCGGCTCGTAGCAGTAACCGTTCGTCGCGACGGGGGCCTCCCGGCAGAGCGGCGACTGATCGCTCCAGTCGAAGCCCGACGACGCCATACAGGACACGATATATTTGCCGATGACGCCGGATCGGCTGCGCCGCGCGTCGGGATAGGCGCTCTCCCCCTCCAGTTCACAACGTGAGGTTTGCGCCATCTGGCCTTTCAGGAAGGCAGTATTGCTGCTTCCCGTGAAATGCACGCCGATGCCCAGCACGAACATCGATGCGGCGACAGCAAAGACGCTGCCTTGCGCAAGCCACGAGCGGTTGTCCATCAGGACAAGATTGCTGCGCATGAAGCCGACGCCCCCCACAACAACCATGACAAATCCCAGCATGAACAACACGACCATCACCAAAGCGGATAATTCCGGAGTCATTTTCTATCTCCAAGCGGGGGTAAAATCGGCGCTGAGTAAAAACCCGCGCCTTTTCGTCCATCTCCGATCGGGACATCGACCTGAGGTTGGAGAGATCATTTCACCCGCCTGCGCCGAGATATGTGACTTTGTCCTTGGAATGCGCTTTATGGAGATAATTTAATGCAAGCCCGCGTGTGACAAAATCACAAGTCTCGCGAGTCGGCGGCTCCACGTAAAGGAAAGCCTCTCATGGATATCTTCGACGCTATCCACTCCCGTCATTCGACGCGGGAATATCTCGCCGAGGCGCCTTCCGACGCCATCATCGCCAGCCTTCTGGACGCGGCGATACGGGCGCCCTGCGCGGTCAATCGCCAGCCCTGGCGCTTCACCGTCGTGACGAACCGTCCCTGGCTCGACGACGTCTCTGAGCGCGCCAAGGCCTACATGACGCAGACGCGGCCACTCGATCTTCCGCAGACTCTCTACGAAAAGCTCGCGGACCCGCAATTCCACGTCTTCTATCATGCGCCCGTGCTGATCGTGATCTCCGCCGATCAGCAGGGCCCCTGGATCGAAGCCGATTGCGCCTCAGCCGCGCAAAATCTCATGCTCGCCGCCCACGCCAAAGGTCTTGGCTCCTGCTGGATCGGCCTATCCCAACCTTTTCTCGCCACGGCGGAAGGACACGAGGCCTTGCAAATACCCGCAAGCGATCATCCGATCGCCCCCATCGTCGTCGGCGCGCCCCGCAGTGAATCCCCGCCGTCGCCGCGCAAGCCGGTCGCCGTGAACTGGGTGCGATGAAGCACGCGTTGTCCCAAGCATGCGAGCCTCATTTCACATCTTTTTTGCGCTCCGGATCGAGCTCAAGCCACGTGGCGTTGAGGATGGCGAAGGCCGAGGCCCAAAACCAGACGAAATACCACATGCGAGCCCGGCCGTGGCCACAATGCCCGCGACCGCCAAGGCGCTCGCGATGAGAGTGAGCTTTTTTCTTGGCGCGGAGGGAAACAATGACAGCCGCGACCGCGCAACCCGCGAGACCGAGGACGGGAGCGGCTGCGGAGCATGGATGCGATCATCGTTCCGCATCCAGGCGCCCGACGCGACCTCGACCGTCTTCACAGCGGATTCGGCGGCGCTTAGGCCGCAATCTCGCTCGTAAGCTTTTCACAATGGTGATCAAACTAAAAGCCCGAGCGTCAGGGGAACGAAGAGAAAGTGACTACGCGGGCGGCTCATTCCGCAGGGAGCAGCCGAAAATGCGGGGACCGCACGGAGGCGTCTATCAATCCGAGCCATCAGCAGGGCCCCTTTTGTAGAATCTTTTCAACTGCGGCGCGTCGTCGCGCTTAGGGCGCTCTGTCTTGCTCTAAGCATATCCGAGATTCCTCGAAATCCATGCGTCTTTATTCGATGCAACAATCTACAGCTCTTTTGATGAGGTCACCGAGTCTGCCCAGAAAACCGGCTCTCGTCTCGTCATGCTTGTTGAGCGCCTGCTCGTCGATCTTTTTGATCTCGCTCGCATCGATAATCTTCATGTTCACGCCCCAGAACATGCAATACAAGGCATAGGCTTTTTCGAACAGATCCTTTGCCTCATCCTTCCGTCCAAGCGACAGCTGCTTCGTGCCCACCTCCATAAGCCGCATCGACGCCGTCAGAAGGTGCTTGGAAATGCACCATACCTCGCCTTCGTAATCCTTGATGATCTTCTTCAAAAGCTCCTTCCTTATGCCCCTTATTTCATTGAGCATGTCATAATATTTGTCCTTGCCGGTTTTGGCCCCGGTAAAAAAGAAGTGCTCCTCGATGCTTATCAGGTTCATCAAGGCGATCGTCAGATCCTGATCCGAAGACAAATCGAGCTTGTCCTTCTTTTTCATATCATCGACTTTTTGAATCAATTCCTCGAGGGAGAGGATATCCTTGTCCATCTTCGCCTCACTTTGTCGCAAGATAAAAAAGGAAGGTCAGAAGGATCAGAGGAGCGATTGGCATGACGACTTTCTGAAACGGGAAATTGGCGTGTCCGAGATTGCTCTGCTTGATGCGCTCATACCATACAGCTCCCGCGTAAAATGCGCCGCTCCCCAGCACCGTCCCGAGGACAAGCTTGTCGATCCCGAAAAGCGTATTATCCGGGTGACCTGTGACGCCTGCGAGGTGGAGGGGGACGACGGCCAGCAGATAATAAACGAAGATCGTGAAAAGATTTCTTCCCGGAAAGAGGATGTGTCGCTCCTCCATCCAGTTGATCGACCATATGATGAGTGAAACGATCAGGCCACCCAGCCAGAGGCCCGTAATCGTGTCATCGACTCCGAGCCAGCGCGAGAGGCCGACGCCCGTGCTCACGGCGACCGTGCACACGGGGCATACCGCCTGCGCCGCTCCAATCAATGCGAACTGTAGGGCTGTCGCGATCAAAACCAAGAAGTTCATTCGCATCGCCTTCGATTCCGGCACGCTTTGGCGACCCCAGACGCGCCGCGGATCGGATGGATCGACGGACGGAAGTTGGGGACGCTTCGCTCGCCTGGAGGTGCTCCAGAATGCGCGCACGCGGCAAGATAGGTGCTTCAGCCTTGCGCGTAAATAAGGCGGTGCCTCCGCCTTGTCCGCGCGCCTTAAGGTGGCGGCCAAGCCTGCAGGGAGATAGTGCGTGCGGCCTATCGCTGCGGGCGCGACACGCCCTCTACGCTAGAGCCTGTCGCGGCGCATATAATAGCGGAAGCGAGTCCCGTCACGGTCTCCACGAGGGTGCCGGAGTCGCTGATCCGCGGCGCAAGCAAGAACAACAGGGCAAGAAATGACACTCGGCTTTGGCGATCTCAAAGCGGGCGATCGAGCTCGCGTCTCGGGTTTCCGGAAAGGCGGCATCGCCCACCGGCAAAAGTTGCTGTCGCTCGGCCTGACGCCCGGCGCCGAATTTACCGTCGTGCGTTTTGCGCCTCTCGGCGACCCGGTCGAAATCCGCGTGCGGGACACGTTTCTCAGCATGCGCAGGAACGAGGCGTCCGCCTTACTGATCGAAAGGATAAGCGGCGAGGCCGAAACTGGGGACGCTCAAAATCGGGCATTCAAATTCGCGATTATCGGGAATCCCAACACCGGCAAGAGCACCCTGTTCAATACCGTGACGGGCGTTCAGCAGCGTGTCGGAAACTGGCCCGGCGTCACAGTCGAGAAAAAGGTCGGCGTCTTCGACCTCGCGGGGCAAAAGGTCGAGCTTGTCGACTTGCCCGGGATCTACTCACTCGACTCCTACGAGGAGGCGGCCGCCGTCGATGAACGCATTGCGCAAGAGTACATCCTGTCGGGCGAAGCGGATTGCGTCGTCAACATCGTCGACGCCGGTCATCTTGAGCGAAACCTTTATTTGACGACTCAACTGCTGGAAATGCGGGTCCCTTTGGTCGTCGTTCTCAATGTTATGGAAGACGCCGAAGCTCACGCCAGATTTGACCTGGATGAGATTGCGCGCCTGCTCGGTTGTCCCGTCGTGGCGCTCGTGGCCACGAGGAAACGTGACGCAGAGCTATTGAAGGCGGAGTTGCTGAGACTGATCGAGACGCGGCCGGAAGCAAGCTTCACAATTACATATCCTCCTCCAGTCGAAATGGCCATCTCGGAGCTGTCTAAATCGATGAGCGATATTTCGTATGCGCGCCACTTCGATAACCGTTGGCTGGCGATTCGATTGTTGGAAAGCGACGCTTTCGCCGCGCACGCGGCCGACCCTGCAATAAGGGAAGCCGCAGAGGAGCGCGTCCGTCAAATCGCCCTGGAATTGGACGAGCCCGACATCGTTATCGCCAATGCTCGTTACAGCTTCATCCGAACAGTAGCGGCCAAGGCTGCGACCAAGCATGTAAAGGCAGAGGGGCGCTCAACAACTGCGATTGATCGCATCGTCCTGAATCGTGCGCTTGGCGTTCCCATCTTTCTCGCGGTCATGTACTGCCTGTTCTGGTTGACCATACAGTTCAGCCGCGCGTTCAAGCCATTTTTCAATCAGGTTTCGGACACGCTTTTTGTCGAAGGGTTCAGGCATGTCCTGACAATGCTTGACGCTCCCTCCTGGTTCGTCGCGTTTCTCGCTGACGGCCTCGGCAACGGCGTGTTGCAGGTCATAAATTTTATTCCGATCATCGGGTTTCTTTACCTATTTCTGTCGGTCCTCGAGGAATCCGGCTACATGGCGAGAGCCAATTTCGTCATGGACCGACTGATGCAGTCTTTGGGGCTTCCGGGAAATGCATTCGTGCCGATGATGGTCGGATTCGGTTGCAACGTGCCGGCGATCATGGCGACGCGGACCCTGGAGAGGCCACGAGACCGCATTGTGGCTGTGTTGATGAGCCCATTCATGAGCTGCGGCGGGCGGCTCGCGGTCTACACGGTCTTCGCCGCAGCCTTTTTCCCGGAGACGGGGCATTTTGTGATCTTCAGCGTTTACCTGCTTGGGGTCGTCTTCGCGATGATCTCCGCGCTCATCATGAAGAACAGCCTGCTCCCGCAAGAGCGCTCGCTGTTTGCGCTGGAGCTGCCGCCCTACCACCTGCCGAAGCTGCGGAATGTCCTGATTAACGCCTGGATACGTGTCAAAGTTTTCGTGTTCCGGGTCGGCAAGTTCATCATTCCCCTGGTGCTCATCGTCAAGGTGCTGGGCGTTTGGGGGACAGACGGATCTTTCGACAAAAAGCCGATCGATAAGTCTGTGCTTGCGGCGGGCGGGCGGGCGATCACGCCGATTCTGGCGCCGATGGGCGTGGCGCAGGATCAATGGCCGGCTGCAGTCGCGCTATTGACCGGCGTCTTGCACAAGGTCGTCATCGTCAGCACGCTGGAATCGATTTACCTGGAGGCAAAACCGACAGCGCCGGCGCAAGCCTTCGACCCAGTGGAAAGGATCAAGAGGGCGGCTCTGACCATTCCTCAAAACTTGATGGCTCTCGTAGGGCTCGGGCGAGGGGATCAGGCCCATTCGACCGCCGATAAGCTCGTCGGCGCCGCGGAAACGCGTGAGCGCGCGCGCGGACATGCCACTCGCAGCGATCTCGTCCCTGCCCTCGCCGAACATTTCGAAGGGAGGGTTTCAGCGCTCGCCTATCTGATTCTGCTGCTGTGTTATCCATGCATCGCCACCACAGCGGCGACGGCGCGTGAGACCAACCAACGATGGACTGGCTTCATGGTGTTCTGGACGATCAGTCTCGGCTATGGGATGGCGGTGCTGTTTTACCAGATTGGAACATTCGCCGCCCATCCCATCTCATCCGCAGCATGGGTGCTGGGAATCCTGCTGTATTTTTCCCTTCTGGGCGTCACGGCGATGGCTTTCTCTCCGTTCGATTCGAACGCAACGCCATCAGCACCGATCAACCCTGCCGACGGTCGAGAAACGGCGGCGCGCGCCCCAAACCGCAGCCGCGTCGCATTGGCCTTTTCCGCCGCATTGTTAACGGTCGGACTCGGCGCGATCGCGGTTAGCTACGGCCTCAAAGAGCGCGATTCAAAAGAAGTCGCTGAACGGTCGGAGGAGCGACTTCGGCCGGCTCCGGCGCAGGAGGAGCAATCAGCCGAGCCGGCTGCGCCAATATCTCCAAAAATGAAAGCTGAAAGGCCGGGGGATCGGCGTCAACCAGAGATCCCCGCGCCCGGAGTGATTGAGGATAAACCGCCGCAGCACCCGCCATATGGCTCTGACCTCGCCTTTCCGAAGCTCAGCGTTGAAGCCAGATTGATGGAGCTCCTTGGCGAGACGGCCGAGCCATCAAACCGGATTGTCTGGTTTGATCTCGACCGCGTTCAGTTCTCGCCCGGCGACGGCGCGCCAACTTTGCAGTCACGGGAGCAACTGCACAACATCGCAAGAATTCTCGCAGCCTATCCGAAAGCCAGGACGTTGATCGTTGGCTTCCCGGATGACACGCGCGACACGAGGGCGAGCCGGACTCTCGGGAGGATGCGAGCTGAGACAGTCAAGCGTGAGCTTGAAAAGATGGGAATTGCCGCCGCACGCCTCGAGGCGAAAGGCTCCAGCAGGCGCGCTTCGGATGGACGCGCGGGGGGAACACTGGCTAACCCGACGATCTCCCTGGGGATCATTCGTGCGCCGAAGTCTTCAAAATGACTCCGCGGTGAACCGAACAGCCGAGGCCGAAGAAGACGACGAGAGCTGCTCGCCCTCGTTGTCTTGCTTGCAAAAACAAGCGTTCCAATCGCGAGAGCTCTCAGGCGGCTGTATGGGCATGGACATCTCGTCCAGAGTGCCGCTTCAGGATCTCGGTCGCCTTCTTCTCGCGCTCGGCGTCCCAGGTGCGGACCCAAAGCAGCAGGCCGCCATGCTGAAGCTGTTCCTGCAGGTATTTTGCATGGTGCTCGCCAATCAATCTGGCAAGCGCGGCCCCGATCAACCCTCCCGCGCCTCCGGCCAGAGTCGCGCCGGCAATAACCGAAGCCAAGGCGCCGCCCGAAGCAAAGATCGCGCTGATCGCCACCCCCGCGCCGACATAAACCAGCGTTCCGATCACCGCGCCTTCCGCCGCGCCGATCGACTCCAGCGAGACATATTCGGTGCGCGGCACATTGTCGTCGTCTTCGAGCTCCGCGACTTTCTTGTATTTGTGACCCAGTTTCTGGTCGACCGTCTCTTCGCTCGCGAGCAGGCTGATTTCGGCGCGGTCGAATCCCGAAGACATCAATTCGTCGATGGCCTCCTGAAGCGTGTCCGCGTTGGTGAATACTCCTACGACTTCGCGAACCTTGGCTCGTTCTTCGTCAGTGACCATGACGCTCCCCGTTAAATGTCCTTTTTGGTTTCTCAGCCATTCATCGCGTGAGATTAAGCTGGCGGCGCCATGCTTTTCAAGACCGCGCCGAATTGGAGGGACCTGACGCCTTCGATAGAAGGCGTGCGTCAACGACTGAAAAAACAGCCAGTCGGGGCGATTTTCTGAAGGGTTTCAGATGATCTCGCACAGGGTGCGGCGGATGGTCGCTAAAAATGGCGCTTCCGATTTTCCAAGCTGTATTCTTGTCCGTTTCAAGGCCGGCTAACCGCATTCCTTGAGCCTCCTCGCAATGCTTCCTATCTGGAGATTGCCCATCTACCAGGTCTTTCGCAATGCGGCTAAAAAGAGGTCGCCAAATTGGAGTGTCGCCATGCTCGCAGATGAAAAAACCATTCAGGCGTTGTGCGAGGCGCTCGATGAAGAATACCGCTCCCGCGCCGCTTATCGCAGCGTCATCGAGGCGTTCGGTCCGGTCCGTCCCTTCATCAACATCGTCGAAGCGGAAGAGCGCCATGCGGGCGCCCTCGTCAATCTGTTGGAATTTTTCGGCGTGGAGCCGCCCAAGGACAATTGGGCGGGACGCGTTCCGGCGCCGGCCACTCTGCTCGAAGCCTGCCGTGCGGGCGTCAAGGGTGAGATCGAGAACGCCGCCATGTACGACCGATTGCTCGCGCAGATCACTGACCCGCGGGCGCGCGAGGTCATGCGTCGTCTGCAAACTGCGTCACAGGAGCGTCACCTTCCGGCGTTTCAGAGGTGTTTAGAGCGCGAGTCTCGGTCCTGAAGTGACAGTGGAATTGCCCTATGGCGCCGTGCTCGCCTTGTCATCGCTCTCGGTAATGACGACCGTCTTGGGCGTCGCCCTGGCCTCGCTTATTCACGCCAACGACCGGGCAATCGCCATTGGGGTCGGCTTTTCGACCGGCATCATGCTCCTCATCTCTGGCGTGGACTTGATATCGGAAGCTTATCTGAAGCTCGGCAAATCGCAGGTCGCCTGGGCCACGTTGTCCGGGGGCGCGGTCCTTTGGCTCGCCAACTCGATCCTGCGACACATTCACCTCGGACCCGAGCACGGGGAGGCTGACGCTCGTCTTGCAAGCTCCGCGTCCCTGGTGGCGACCGGCCTCATCCTTCACGATGTCGGCGAAGGCTTCGCGATGGCAAACGCCTATATCGCTTCTCCCGGGCTTGGAGTTCTGGTCGCTGTCTCAATCGCCTTGCATAATCTACCCGAGGAGTTCGCGATCGCCCTGCCGGCCATCGCCTTACGAAGCAAACGATTTCTGGTGACCGCCGCGGCGCGACGTGAACCGCTCCACCGGAGACGACTGCGCTTGCAGGTTAAATTGCAAAAAGAGGCCTGTCCGCCTCCCAACTTCAGCGCGCGAGCATCCAGCCCCCCAGGCCTATCAATACAAGGCCGCCAATGGCGCGGCTGATCGCCGCGTAGCGGGTGTCGATGATTTTCTGCACGGCAAAGGCCGCAAAGCCGAAGATGACAAGATCGTCCAGCATGAAAAAGGTCACGTAAAGAGCGATGTACGCATAGTGCAGGCCAGTCGGCAAATCGGTCAGGGAAAGCAGGTGTGTGTAGATTGCCGGCAACGCCGCGGAGCACACGAACTCGATCGCATTGACCGTAAAGGCAAGACCGATGATGAGGAGCAGACTGACGATTCCGACCGGGGCGGCGACCACTTCGCGTTCCCATCGCATGGTTCGCCGCCGTTGCGCGACATCCCCTACCTCACAGGCAACCTCGCCGCGGTTGACGGCGAGGGCGAATAGGTGATCCAGACCGAAGGCGATCGCAAGCAAGGCGATCAGCTGCGTGAGCGGCTTGACGTATCCGATGAAGAGGAAGGTGTTCAGCCACGCAGTCATGAACAGAAAATAGAGTATCCCTGAAGCGAGCACGAATGTGCCGACGAGCCACCAGATCTTACGGCGGTCCTGGATGGCGACGATCAGCGAAATCAGATAAATCAGCACCCACATGGCGCAAGGATTGAAGCCGTCGGCAAGTCCCATCAGCGCTGTGAGCGCAAGCAGCGAATGATGCGTGGGGTCGATTTCGCCGATGAAGGGCAGCGTAATCGGCGCGCTTTCAGCCGCCTGACGCCCGACTGCGGATTTGTCGCTCATCAGCTCTCGCAGTTCGCGCCCCGTGGTCTCCGCCGACTCAAAGCCCATCAGATAGCGGGAACCATAGACGAAGAGCGGCACGCCGATTTTCGTGAGGCTGAAGTGCTTCGCTACCCGACGCAACAGCGCTTCGCTTGTCGGTTTCGAGACGTCGTGCAGGACATAATCGATACGAGGCTGGCTTTTGAGGTATTGAATGGCTTCGTGGCAATGAGGGCAGTCCTGCGAAAAAAACACGTGCAACCGCCCATCCTGCCGCCAATCGAGATCGGAGGCCGGGCGCGGCGCGATCCTTTCGCCAAAATGGAGCCAGGCGAAGATCATGCTCATCGCGATGACAAGCCCAAGGCGAAAACGTGAAGGCGTCAATGTCCTGGTTTCCCTTCCGGCGACTGCGTTGAAATCGATCCTGCGCCAAGGCGCTCGCTTCTGACACACTCGGCAAAGGCGTCAATTGGCGAACGAAATTTTCAACCGAAGCCGGGATCGAGGTCAAGCGCCCGGCGGCCCGCAGGAGCGGCGCGCGCGGCCGCCTTTTCGTCTGCCCGACCTCGTCATCTCGGCCATTACACACATCGTGGCGATCACGGCTCTACAATCATCTTGTCCGCAAGACAGGCGCCTATCTCGGAATCGCCGTCGATGGAGTTCCACACGAATACACCTGTAACGCCCCGCTCAATCAAACCTCTGGCTGGCTCGGTGGGAAAGTGTGTTCCATAAGCGCGCTCACCGTGCTTTTGGTCGTGCGTTGCACATCGACGCCGGCATCCCGAAATACGTAACCGGGTCCCTTGCCATCGAGACTGTCGAGCACGAAGACCCGATCGACCTTTGCCTTTGCGAGCCACTCGGCGGTTTGAATCCCTGCTGCGCGCAAGCGCGACGACGTCGTCGCGATCAAGGCGACCACTCCCATTCGGGGCCAATACAAAGCCTCGCGACCGCTTGAGATAATTCTGATTGATCACTCTCTGGATCTGGTCGTCGTGCAGAGGAAACGCGGGCTCCGCTGAAGCGACCTTGGCTTACGTTGGCTATAGACGTATTCACGCGGATGATCACCGGCTTTCACCTTTCAATGGACCCCCCTTCCCGGCTTTCTGTCAGCCTCTGCCTCTTACACGCGGTCTACGACAAGACGAGCTGGCTGTGAGGTGCCCCCGATAAAATGGTCCATGATTGATGTTAGCTTTCTGGCGGATTTCCCGAAGACGGAAGGGGAGATTGGCCATGAAGAGGAAGCGGTTTTCGGTTGAGCAGATTGTCGCTGGTTCGCCAGACAGGGATTTCCGAGCAGACGTTCTATTGGTGGAAGAAGCAGTATGCCGGACTGGAAGCGACGCAGGTCAGGGAGTTCAAGCAGCTCTCGGAAGAGAATGCGCGGCTGAAGAAGCTGGTGGCAGCTTGGACAAAGCCGTTCTTCAGGATGTCTTGTCAAAAAAACTCCCAGGCCAGCGCTCATGAAACAAGTTGTCGCCTACGTGACCGCGCATTACGGCTACAGCGAGCGACGGGCCTGCGCCTTGACGCGCCAGCACCGCTCAACTCAACGGAAGCCGAGCATTTGAGACCCGCGCCTCGAACTCCGCCAGCGCATGCGGGAGATCGTTCAGACACGTATCCGTTACGGCTATCAACGTGTCCAGATCATGCTGGCGCCGGGAAGGCTGGGTGGTCGGCAAGAACCTGGTCTACCGGCTGTATCGCGAAGAAGGCCTTGTTTTGCGCAGCAAGCGTCCGCGCCGGCGTAAGATGGTCCTTCATCGGGAGGAGCGGTTCAAGCCGAAGCGCCCGAACGAGATCTGGAGCCTGGACTTCATCCATGACCAGCTCAGCAATGCCGACAAGTTCCGCGCGTTGACGATCGTCGACGTCTTCAGCCGCGAGGCGCTGGCGATTGAAGTCGGCCAAATCGAATACAACGAGAGCCGTCCTCGCATGGCTCTTGGAAATATCCCGCCGAGCGAATACGCTTTGCGGGCAGTCGGTTCGGCAACTTAAAGGGCGAAAAACCCGTCGGAGACTAACACTGACCCTGGACCACCATTCCCAAGCGCTTCAGCTGAAAGAACGCGAGATTGAGGCCTCTTGGCCGATCGTCGGCCTTCCCGAAACAATTCACGTCGACAGCGGCTCGGATTTCAGGAGCAATGCATTCATTCACGGCTGCCGCAACGAAGGGATCAACATCATTTGGCCTTCGCCCGGTGAACCACATTATGGGGGCCACATCGAGCGTCTGATCGGTACGATGATGGGTGAGATGCATCTCTTACCCGGCACTTCTTTCGGAAACCCCATTGAGCGCGGCTCCCATGATTCAAAGAAGCATCCTGCGATGTCATTGCGAGAGCTCGAGTGTTATCTGGGCTGGGAAATAGCTGGCGGCTACCACGAACGCATTCACAGCGCCTTGATGCGCTCCCCGGCTGCGATCTGGCGCGACCACGAGGATCGCGTCCAATTTCGTATGCCACACGACCGCATGGCATTCTGGGTTCCCTTTCTGCCCTAAGGGAGCCGAAAGCTCCGGCCCGACGGCGTGTGGCTGCACGGCTTTGCCGTATTGGTCGACCGTTCTCAGTGCCGCTCTCGGTGGACCTAAACGCGACCTTCTGGTTAAATGCGGTCCGCGGGAAATTTCCAGGGTTTTCGTGGAGCGCCCCTCCGGCTGGCAAAGCAAATCATCGACTTGATGCATGGCCTGGGAAGCCGCCCTCGTACGACGCGGATGGCCTCGATCGCTGTTTACGGCGACAGCGGAATGGGGAATTCCATGATCGTCGGCGCTTCAAACCCAACGTCATATCTCTCGCAAACCCAGACCCCGCCAGGAAAGCAAAATAAGTTTCTCGTCGTCGAACTTTCCAGTGGACCGGGCGAACGACGTCTACGCGCAGATCCTTCCCGCGCTCGGCGCGCCTCATAATCCAAGCGACACTTCGTCTCTTGCGAAGAGGATTTAATCAGCCGGCAACTGAACCGCGAGCCGACGCCACTCACCCCCGCGATCATGCGCCTCTTGCTGATCTTGAGCTGGCGCCGCTCAGAAGCACCCGACAATGGCGCCGAGTTTCGCTCGCGCGCTCTTGCGAGCGCTTGTCGTGAATATGGAATCAAACTTCAATTCAGACCGCCAGCGACTCCGCGTTTCGGAGGTCCATTCCGCGCTCCTGCGCCCCCCAGTGGCGATCTGGCGCGATCTTCAGGGTGATGTCGATTCCACCTTCCGCCCGACCGAATGGCTTTCTGGACGAGTTTCTTGCCGGAGGAACGACGGCGCCTCTTGAAGGACGGCACAGGGGAAACGAGAATTGAATGAAGAGACTATTTTTGCTTCTATTGCGCAGCAACGACAATCGAGGATTCCGCCGCGCAGGTGAGCGCAACAGCGCGCCGGAATGTGACGCGCTGATTTGGCGAAACCCGGCTATTCTAACGATCATATGGAATTCTGGGACCAATGATCGAGCCCTCCCATTTGGCGCCAGGCGCGACCGCTTTTATTAGCGCGCCAGATCACGTGGGCATTCGCGCCATCCGAGCAGACCGCTGGGTTGGGTTCGGTCGCGCCCGACGTGTTTTGCATTATCTTGATGCACTGTGTGATCATCCGCTATCAACCCGACCGCCGAGACTGGCAATTTACGGTCATAGCGGGATGGGCAAGGCGAAAAGTTTCGCCGGCATCACCCTCCGATCGTCGACCGGAATACTGGCTGCGAAGCAGTTCCCGTTCTTGTTATCATACTGACCTCGCGCCGACCGAGCGTCGGATATACGGTCAGCTGCTCATGGCTCTTCGCGCCAGCGTCGTTGAGCGCGCCACACTCATGGACCTGGAAATCAGGACCATGCTTCTGCTGAAGAACAGCTATGTTCGTGTCTTGGTCTTTGACGAGGTCCATAACCTGCTCGCGGGCAATCCCAGAGAGCAACGTGTAATCCTGCAGCTATTGCGATATCTTGAAATAATGCTCGTAGCTGAGCGTGACGAGGGTCTTTTCAAAGGGCCTTCGGGTGAAGGTCGGATTAAACCCCGCCGCATGTTGAAAATGTCGCGGTAGCTGTATGACGGCCCGAAGAGGCCATTGATGCAGAAGGCGCTGGGTAGTCACAAGGTAGGCGTTGAGCGCAGACGTTGTGTTAGCAGGTGACTGAGGCTCTCGCCTACAAGAACGAACGCTCTGCGAGAGGAGCGTAACAAGAGCTTGTGGATCAAGCTTTTCTGCCAACCGCGTTGGCGGGCAACGTCGCGCTGACGAAGCAAATCGCCAGCGTCGCCACGAACGGGGCAACGGAAATGACAGCCTCCGGCGCCGCCAACTCAGACACGCGTCGCGGACCCGCGCGGCAGGGACCGCTTAGGATCAATTCGCTTCGAAATGTAGAACCTGGCGGGCAGACGACCAGCGCAGCGGTCGCACGTCTCTCGATCCCAGCGCTATCGCCCCAGCGGGGCCCAGCTACCGCCGGCCGCTGGCCTTGCGCGACGGAGCCTCGAGCGACGCGGGCTCGAAGGGCGGCGAGAAGGGGGACTCCAGCGCCATGACCAGCTTGACGAGATCCGCCTGCCGGGTGGCGCCTGTCTTCTGGAAGATGCTCTTGAGATAGCCTTTGACCGTGCCTTCGCTCAACCCGAGCGCCCGCGCCGTCGCCGGCACCCCGCCGACCTCGGTGATCGACAGCAGGACGGAGGTCTCGCGCGCCGTCAGTCCGTACAATGCGGAGGCGACGCCGGCGTCGGCGTCGACGCCGAGGGAAAGGCTTCGCACGAAGAGGGCGCCGCCGCCTTGCGGAAAAGGCAGCACATGAACGACGCAGCAGCGCTCCTCGCCGCTCTTGAGCATAATGGCCAGACTCTCCGCCCGAGCGTTCGCGCCGGCGCTCAACGCCGCCTGCAGAGCCTCGCGCGCGCGGGGATCGGTCACGGCCAGCGCGCCGTTGGAAACCGACAGCGCCGGATGACGCTCCAGCATGCGCTGCGCGCCCTGATTGAGATAGGAAACGCCCATGTCCCGGTCGAGGAGGATGATGGGCGTCGCAAGGCAATTGAAAAGATCGGTCAGTCGGCGAACGAGATCCGACTCGTCCGGGTTCGGGTGCGCGGCGCGGGCGAGGTACGGCAGGAATTTGGACAAGGTTTCCTTTGTCTGCGCGTCGACCGGTCCGGCTCGAGCGGCGCGCAGCGCGACGAAGATGCAGGCGCCCCTGCGCGATTGATCGATCACCGCTCCGACGATGTCAGCGAGCCCGTAGGGCTCCATCCAGCGCTGAAAGAACGCGCTGTTGCGGAATCGCTCCGGGGAGACGAAGTCGGCCGAAGAGTAAACGCGGCCGACGCCCGTCTTGCACAACACGCGCGCCCGAAGAGGGGCGAGCTTCGGATGATTGCGAAGATACTCGACGAGCCATGCGCCATTCGCGTCGGTGGAATATCTCAACTCGGGGAGAGTCGATGCGCGGCCGTCGAAGATGAGCGCCGCGAACGTCATGTCGAGCCGGCGAGCGATGTCAGCCAGAGCTTCCGGCCACCGACGGGGATCGCGACCGGCGGCGTCAATGGATGCGATAACTGCGTCCTCGTCGCGCCTGCTCTCGATCATCTTCTTGTCGCGTCAAACCGCCGCGCCGCCCCACGCTGTAACGGCGGCGGCTCGCAAGGGGCAGGCGCTAGGCCTACGCCGCCCACGTAGGAAGCTGCAGCTTAGAGAAAGCGTGGCCGGGCTGCAACATAGGTTTGTCGAGGCGATCGCGGCGACCTGTCCGCAGCGCTGGAATATTGTCTTCGTTTCGGCGCGCCCCGCCGATTACGCGAAGGATCTGGCCAAATTCAACCGTTACCGGCTCCCCTGGCCGATCCACCGCGTCGGCGACGCTGCGAAGTCCAGCCCGGCGCAGGCGAAAGCCGCAAGGGCCTTCTATGGGACGACCGCGGACGGCGGCGTCTCGACGCCCTTGCATTATCTCCTGTCGTCCTCGGGCGTGGTGAACGCCATCGTCAACGGCAGACTGAATTTCGACGAGCCCGCTCGGCTCGCCGCCTTCTGCGCGCTCTAAGCCTTCAGGCGGCCCCCTTGGCGATTGCCTTTTTGGCAAGAGCAATCGCGTCGGTTGTCGCGAACTTCGTGATCCCCTCGCCGGCTTCGGCGAAAGCCGCGCCGATCCGGTTGTAGCCGATCGCCGCCGGAATGGCCGCCGCAAGCCCGTAGGCTGTCGCCGCCAGCGCCTCCGCAATGCCCGGCGCGACGACCGTCAGGCCGGTTTCCTGCGTGTGCGCGATGTTCGAGAAGCTGGACATGATTCCCCAGACTGTGCCGAAGAGGCCGACAAAAGGTCCCACGGAAGAGACGATCGCCAGATTCGACAGCCCGCCCCTCGCGGCGGCGAGGAATTCGCGCGCCGCCCGGTTCATTTGCTTGGAAATGCGTTCTCGCTTCTGAACTTCGGTTTCGCCCGGCAAAGAGACGCGCAGGGCGGCTTCGCCTTCGACGGCGATCGGCCATAAGACCCCGATCGGCCCTCCGGCGTCGGCGGACTTCAAAGATCGCGAAAGGCGAACGAGCACGAAGACGCCGTCGATGATCAGAAACCAGGTCCATACCGAGGCCATGACCAGCACGGCCATCACGACCTTGCTCACGGGCCCGGCGTTCAGGAACATGACCGTCGGCGAAAGCGAATTGACGATCAGCGGCGAAAGCGAATGGTCCATCGAAGTCTCTTTCTTCCGAGCGATTACTGGAAGGTGATGTGCTGGCTCGCATAGGCGGAGGCGCAATTGCCCGGGCCGCGAGAGGCCCCGACGATTCGACGCGCGAGCGCCTCGTGGGCCGGGGACGAGGCGGAGACGGAAATGCCCGAGATGCCGCCGCCGGGATTGACGTAGAAGGTCACATAAGCGGTTCCGGGACCCAGGCTCGTCGCGCCCGGCAGATGCCGGCGGATGGAAGTCGCGACCTGTACGAGGCACGCCGCCTGCGTCGCGGCCGAGCCCTGAGCCCGTCCGCCCGGCAATCCGAAGCGGCCGGCGACCCGCGCCGTTCCGGCTCCCTGTCCCGCGCCGCCAGGAACGCCATACCGACGCTTGTCCAGTGACGCCTCCCGCGATTTGGCGTCTGCAGAAGCGGCGCGCGAGGCGCGCTTCTTTTCCGGCGCCTTGGGCTTCTCTTCCTTCCGCGCGGGCGCGTCCGGAGACGGCTCGGCCGCCGCTTCCGGCTGCATGATGGGCGGCGGCGGAAGCGCCGCTTCCGGCTCTTCGACGGCGACGGCGGGCCCGTTTTCCAGCGCGCTGACGTCGAGCGTGTCGCCCTCTGGCGCGGGGTCGCCCGCGTCGAGCGAGTCCCCCTCCGGGATGAGCTCGGCGTCGATCGTCGCGAGATCCGCCACCTGGGGCGCAGGCCAATAAATTCCGGATGCGAAGAACGCGATGTGCACGAAGACGATCGCCCCTGCGAGGACCGGGTGCAGCCATGCAGGTCTCAGCGGCGGCCGTTGCGGAAAGGGGCTTTGCTCCTTTTCCGACCTCACGCTTGTAGCCAAGTCAACCATTCTTGAAGCCTCTGTCCGCGCCGCGCATGTGGCCTTCGCGCGCGCTATGGACCTTCAGCCGCGCGTCATCGCCTGCCCGCTAAGAAAGGGGATTCGATCGCCGCCCGACATACGTCGCTATCGCCAGCACCGCCTTTTCGCCGCTCGTCGCGCTACGATTCGAAAAGGCGCTAGGAAACGAGCGACGGGGGCGCTCTCGCCGCGTTTGCAGGGTTTCTCGGCACGGGCGCGATAAGCGCCGCGACGCCCGTCCATTCGTATGTATCGGGCGCAGCGAGGCGAGGCCCTGCGCAGCCATCGACGCCCTTGAGAACAATCGCGCCGAGCTCTGCGCAATGCGTCACGCAGCAGGCGTTCATGTGATGCTGGGGAAGCGTCGGAGCGGGCGATCCCGATGTCTTGCCATGCAGACAGGAAAGACCCGCCTCTGCGGGCGTCACAGCGGGGAGGGGCGCGAAGGCGGCGAACGTCAGATGAAACACGGCCAACATGGCGATAAGCGCGCCGATGCGCCCCGCTTCACCATTCAGCAATGTTCGAAATCGCGCCACTGCGAGAGGCCCTCCCAACCAGCCGAACGCTAGGTTTGATCTGACAGGGGGTCAAGACCGCGCTCGCGGCCTTTGCGAAGATCGCGTCACAAGGCCGCAGATTCTATCAATAGATCAGCGAGTTCTTGTCGTTTTCCGGGGGGCTTCGTCACGTCCGTGGAGGTGGATTGGCAGCATTCGTGCCCGGAGCAATTCGATGCCCGCGCGGCCGCACATGGCCCCGCTTGAGTGCTTTCACTATACTCTATTGATTGGCTTTCAGCCTGGCCACTGCTCCCTGGTTGGACGAAAGCGGACAGGCTCCAGGGGACGAACCCTGTTGCACGCTCGTGTTGGCCGCAGATTTGCAGAGATTTGGAGCAACGTTCAGACTGGCGGAGCTTTCCGCTGCGGAAACGGTAAACAAAGGACGAAGGATATCACTGATGGAACGTCGCGACTTTATTGCTACGCTTGGCGTGGTTGCCGCCGCCGCTTCTGTGTCTTCGGCGCGCGCCGAGGATAAGAAGCCCCTCGCTCACCATCACCCAGCGAAATACAAGGGCGTCGCCGACGCCGCCGCCAAATGCGTGGCGGAAGGCAACAACTGCTTGCGCCATTGCTTCGGCATGCTGTCCATGGGCGACTCCAGCATGGCCGACTGCACCACCGCGACCTACGACACGATCGCCGCTTGTGCGGCGTTGAATAGCCTCGCTTCCGTGAATTCGAGCTTTACGCCGGCAACGGCCAAGACCGTGGCGGCCATCTGTGAGGCATGTAAAAAGGAATGCGACAAGTTCCCGGACGTCGCCGAGTGCAACGCGATGGGCGCGGCCTGTAAGACCTGCGCTGAGGAATGCCATAAGGCGGCCGCTTAAACTTTCAGCGATTCCACGCTACGAAACGGGGGCCCGGCCGTCGATTGGTCGGGCCCTCTTCTCGAGGTGGCGGGCGGAGCCCCCGACACAGGCTCACAAGCGGTGTTACGATTCCGCTCACGTGACGATGTTGGTCGGAATGCTCTACATGTATTCGTCCGTCGCCGTCGGCTTGGACTGCCTGCCAACTCAGGAGTGGATGATCCTCTACGTGGTGACATCCGCCACGATCATTGCCTAGATGCTGAACCGATTCTTACAGCGGCGTTCGCTCGGCAACCTCTGGCCGCTCGCTTTGGCTCAACAGCTCGCAATGATTTATGTGTGGGCGCCGATGAAGCACTGGATTCTGCAGCTTTCCTACGGTTTTGTCCTTTACTTCATCATGGAGGCGGCTGGCTGGCTGATCAGTTGCTTACGGAAGGCTTGCATCAGCGTCGCTGTTCAGGGGACAGGGGCGCTGGCGGTTGCTCCGATGCCTCAGTCAGTCTTCGGGGACCATCTGACATCATGGCCGGTTTTATGGCCTATATGGTCGCCGGCATGCAGCTGATGATGTCCACGCCCACTCAGCCCCACGTGCCGACCGCGCATCAGCACGCCAACGCAAAATTTCGAATCAGGCGTACCGGACGAGGAGAACCGTGACCTGCGCCCACACTTCGCGCGGGCGCGCCTAAAGCAGCGGCGAAGGCCGAGAGCTACGCGATAAGATCGGGCGAGCGACACGCTTCGCGCAATCGCGGGCCGTCGCTACGGAAATACGCGGCAGTGGCGTAGAATCACAAAAGCCAATCCTGGACTTTCTCCTCGCCGCTTGCGGCTCGGTCAGGTGATCAAATTGTCCCGAGCAATATCTTCGCATTAGCGCCGTTAAGCGAGAAAACCACCGCGCGGGTCTTTTTTATCCGCGCATGGATGGACAAGCTCCAAACCCCGATAGGGAACCCAGAATGAAGAGCGGGCGTTTGGCTCTTTAGCGTCGATTTCAAGGAGAAGAGCTATGCAACGCCGCGCATTTATCGTCGCCATGGGCGGGGTCGCCGCCGCATCCGCTTCTCAGTCATTCGCCCAAGCCGCCGGAGAAGGCGGCGGGATGGAGGATATGCACCCTCCGCTTTACAAGGCCCTGGAAAAAACCAGCATCGATTGCGTGGCGACGGGTAATGATTGTCTCAGGCACTGTTTTGGCATGTTCTCGATGAAGGATACGAGCATGGCCGCCTGCGCCAACGCGACATACCAGCTCGTCGCCGCATGTGGCGCGCTCGCCGCGCTCACCTCTGTGAACTCGCCGCACGCGCATTCGCTTGCAAAGACTGTCGAGAAGGTCTGCGACGACTGTAAAAAAGAGTGCGACAAGTTTCCAAAGGTGGCCGAATGCAAGGCCTGCGGCGACGCCTGCCAAAAATGCGCCGAAGAGTGTCGCAAGGTTTAAGCGGGCGGACGGGAAGTAGGCGGAAGCTCATGAAAACTTATAGGCGTCGGCAAATGACGGCGTCGATCGCTCTGGCCGTCGGCCTCGCGGCGGGGGCGGTCGCGCGGGACAAGGAACGGCCTGTCGGGGAGGCCGAAGGCGTCATCCGAGGCGTCGATGCTCAGGAGCATAAGCTCATGATCACGCATGGGCCAATTTCTGGAGGAATCGACATGCCTGCGATGACAATGGCCTTCCAAGTCGCGCCCAGCGTCGATCTTTCGAGCTTGGAGAAAGGCCAGAGCGTCAAATTCACGGTGACACGGGACGACAAAGGTCGCTACGTGGTCACGGCTATCAGCAGACAGAAATAATGCTGGTCGGGGATTCAGCCGGTCAGTAGCAAGAATTCAGCGTCGGATGTTGGAAGGAATGAAGCAATGATTGAGACGCTGAGAGAACGGAAGATTAAGGGGAACGGCTTCGTAAGCGGAGCAGACTATGATACGGTCCCTGTACCGGCCGTTGAGCGAACGCTGAGGCATTACGATCGCGTACGCGTTTATCACGAAATCGCACCAGATTTCAGGGGGATCGCTTTGAAATGTGGAAGGATTTTTGGGTTGACGCGCCCGTCATGGTCGGGTCGCGGAGAGTGTTGAGCTTCTGTGACGGTGTCGGGAGCCATTTTGGCGTGACAATTTGTGTTTAAGAAAAACAAGTGCTTAGTCATAGCCATCATGGTTGGGAATATCCATTTAATTGGGTCTGCCTCACTTTTCGTGCTCCGGAAACGCCGATAGCGGTATCATACGCGCTCGCAGCAGTTCCGCGCTTGCGCGACCATACATGGCCCGCTTGAGCGTTTTTAAGCGATTGATCTGTCCCTCGGTTTGACCATTGCTCCAAGGCTCCGCCACTGCATTGCGGACCGCGTACATGTCGCCGCGCAACTTACAAGCGAAGCGTTGCATGGCGTAAATTCCCGATCGCTGAACGTCGTGAGGCCATTCGTCGAGTCGCTTTACATCTTTGCTATGAAGGACGCCTCGAAATCGCATCGCGAGCGCGCGCATAGCGACAAAATCTGGTGAGGCGTTCTTCAGAGCTGCGACTTTGACTGCTTGCCGCGTCGTCAGCATCCCGCGCGGCCTTATGCAAAGCGCTGCGCCAACGATCGGCGAAATGGCCCAACCCGTCGCGGGATCGACAGCGCGAAGTGGAGGAGCCGTCGTCGTCACAGGTGAATCTGTCGGCGTGGGAGCGGTGATTGGGGCGAGCGCTGTGCGCTCCGCACCTCGCCATTTTCCTAAAAGGCGCTCCATATTGGAGCGGCTGCCCCGATAGCCACGTTGCCGAATTTCCTCGAAGAGTTGTCTACCACCTCTGCATCCGTTCGCCCAACGGTCCGCGAGATAATCCCGGAAATAGCGGGGAGATGTTGGCGTCGGCGCGCGCTCGCGGCGATCCGGGATTTCGTTCGCGTGCACTTTGTCGGAGCGGCTCAACTGGTGCTCAATCCGCTCTCGCAAATTCTGCAGTAGATGAAACCGATCAGCCACCTGGCGCGCTTGTGGCGCCCCGTGGCGTATTCCCTGCGCATAAAGTCCGCAGCGATCCCGGCTGACGACCTCTATATTTGGATGCCGGCTCAGCCAAGCCGCGGTTTCATCCGCTGAGCGTCCGGGCAGGACGTCGACAACCTCACGTCGTTCTAGATCCACCATCACAGTTCCATAACTCTCTCCTTTCCGCCAGCTCCAATCGTCAATGCCCAACACACGAACGTCGCCGGCGCCGCGGGTCGCGCCTTTCTTCAAGTGCCGGAGGAGGGTGTCGTCGCTTGCTGGCATGCCGAGACGGTTTATCAGCCGCTCGCTCGGCTTACCTCCCGCACCATGCGCAAATAGCTGAAGAAGCCGGCTAACGCGCAATGTCCGACGCGCATGTCGGACGGCGACGCCGGGAAGCTGATCGGAAAATGTCTTTCGCGCGCACGACCCGTTCGAACAACGCCAACGCGTCATCAGGATTCTCAATGCGACGATCGCGCCTTGCGCCGGTAGGTCCTGTAGACAGCGCGAATATCGACTGTGCCGCCGTCGTGATCGCGCATGCCGGACAAGAGCCGATCTCCCGTGCGGTGGCTGAAATCACCCAGCGATCGCCCTCGCGTTCCACGGCCATAATTCTAACGCCTGACCCAAGCGTCCACGTTGATTTTGCTTGCATATGGCTCAATAGCGGCCACAAAGTCACCAACCGGTAAAAAGCACGAAAAGTGAGGCAGACCCCGTATCGTGGCTTTTTTGATTTGGAATCGGAAATTCTCAAGCCAAGATGGCTCCTGACACGGGTATTTTCTGCGCCGAAAATAATAGACGAAGCTGGGATTAATTTTGGTTGCTCATAATAGCGGGAATATCTCGGAGCGTTGCTGGATACAAGTAAGCCTGCTGGGCTTGCGAGAACGCGATCGCGCAAATGCCTGACGCCCATTAAGCCAAAAGGCTGTTTGGATCCGCGCAGGCCAATAGCTGCACATAACATGCCCCTCGGGCATTGGCTCGAATAAACTCATCAGGCGATGAGCTGCTTCAGCGGCTCGGTCAAGGAGGAAGTGTCGCGGCGGTTGCCTGCGGCCCTTGCGCCAAGCTCCTGAAGCACCGCTGGTCGAACCTTGCGCGCCATCCGCAAAGCATTCGTCATTGACTGGAACTCCTATGCTGCTAGCTATCGATTTGAGGAGAATTTAGCTGATGTCGGGAGAGGCGCGAGTTGATGATCTGCGAGCGCATATAACCGAGCTTGAGCTTAAGCTTGCCGACGCGGAGCAACAAGTCCAGGAATACGCAAATCAGTGTGCTGAACAGCAGCACCGGGTTCGCAATGCGTTGCAAGCCCTCTCACTGCTCTTATCGGCTCAGGCTCGAACTGCTCAGCAGCCCGAACTTTGTATGCGCTGCATCACAAGGCTCGCCAGCGTGTGCGAATTGAACGAGGCCCTATGCGGGAATGAAAAGGACATTTCCGTCGCTGAGTTTTTGCCTGTCTTAACCCACTCGATACAGCAGGCCTTCGGAGACAAGGTTAGCTTTGACACACAGGTAGAGAATGATGTTCGTCTCGATCATCGCCGAGCCAGGTGCCTTGGTCTCATTTATTCGGAAGCCGCGATGAACGCCTTGAAGCATGGCTTCCGTGACTTGCCTTCCGGAAGGCTGCGGACAACGTTTCGAAGGCTAAACAATCATTGTGAGATGGTCGTCGATGATAATGGCGTTGGCTTCGACCCGCCTGCGTCTGTGTCCGGGCATGGCCTTGGCTATATGAGTGAACTGGCGAAGCAATTGGGCGGCGAGCTAAAGTTCGAAAGGCTCCAGCTGGGCTCCCGAGTTCGCCTTACTTTCCTAGCCTGACGTATTGGGCCCGGGCGTCCGCGCTGCGAAGGCGCTCATTTCGCGCGAAAATTCCGCGAACTCACGGCGGGCCGTAAATCTCCAAACGGTGCATCTTGCGCGTCGTCATGTCCCGGTTCGCGGGGTTGTCCCATGTCTGGAAGTCGGCAAATCGTTTATGCAGATCGGCCTTAGCGTCTGTAATTTCGAAGCCAGGGAATCCAATTTCCTGCCGACGCCCTGCAAGGAGCAACGCATCATGTCCGAACACAACGCCACTGTGAAATGGGCACGAAACGGCGCCGATTTCAGCTACCAGAAGTAACTGCCCAGGTCCCCTTAGGGTCATAGGCTAGGATTAAGCTGGGTTTTTTCTGGACGCTTCCAGGGTTTCGCGATTCAAGCATGGGATGACTCGCGAATCGCTTGCGGAGCCGACGAAAGAGATGATTGAGCTTGTCGCAGCACAAGCTGTCATTCGGCGTGGGGTCTCGACGCCGATCGGCACGGCAAGTAGCTGAAAGCGCATGTTCCAGAGGGGTCACTCGCTGACGCCGATTCACAGTCGAGACGGCGCGCCAGCACGAGATCGGCGACGACGAAGGCGAAGAATTCGGCGACGTCGGCGCGCGGACAGAGTTTCGCCGCCGCAGCGCTCGCCTGCGCCGCCGCGCTGATCGGATCGGGCGCCGCAGCCGCGACTTCCGCGAGCGCGCCGGCGTCGATCGCCGCCTCGAGGCCGAGAAACTCCGCTGCGCGCAGGAGCCCTGCGTCGCGGCGCGCGGGCTGCGCCGCTGAGAGGCGAAAGGCGCGATGAAGACGGCCGGCGGGACTGGTCTCGCCTTCCGTGGCCAGATGTTCGGCGTCGCGCAGCGCGGCCGCATCCTCGCGCAGCCGGCAAAGCGTCGCGCAGGAATCGGCGGCGCGCAGCGCAAGGCGCTGGCGCAGGCAACCGGCATAGACCGGCTCGCCCCCGTCGGCGCCCCGCAGAATCTGATCAAACAGCGCCAGGCCGGCGCCGGCGGAAAAGGCGGCCGCACCCGGATCGGCGCCCTGGGTGTCAGGAGCCATTTTGGCGTGAGAATTTGATATGAAGAAACTCAATGGCTTAATGGAAAGCCGGTGCTTGAGAATATCCATCTAATTCGACAATTTGGCTTGCCGAAGCCAGCTAATTCGAGATTTTGTTGTTCCAACCTTTTTATAGAACTGGGAACAGCGACGGACGATGCCGGCCAGTTTTTGCGGCTAAAGCGACGTGAGAAGCCATCAAACGTGAGAATATCGTTGCCTGATATTATCACGTTTCATGGCTTTTTCGATTCGAAATCGGATATTCTCAAGCCAAGATGGCTCCCGAGAGCCAGGCCCCGGCACGAAACGCCTCGACCGTGGATGTATCGGCGGGGCGTTTGCTTTTGTCTTCGCGCGACCGGCTTCGTCCATGACCAACCGTAACTGGCGCCGAACCTCATTCCGCCGCCTCGATGGCTCCGTTGAATTCGCGCCCGACGACTGGACCCTGCTCGACGACGACGGCAAGCCGCTCGCGCGCATCTACCGCTACCTTTACGGATCGAATGCCGGGTGCTGGTCGTGGTTTGTCCATATCGCGCCGGACGGAACGCCCTTCAACGGGGGAGCCGGCACGGCGCCCACCGGGAAGCAGGCGCGAGAGGCGTGCGAAGCGCGGGTCCCAGTCGGTATGCGGGAACGCGCTGCGCGCTGCCAGGCGGAGGACTATTAGGATCATGCGCCGGCTTAAATCGGCTCGCGGCTGAGAAGCGGTGTGAAACGCCCGAAGCCAGTTCTATCTACGCTCTAAGTGGAGAACGTGGAAATGTCGAAGGCAGCAATGCGCCATTTGCAGACCCTGACTTCGCGATCTCAAGCCGCTTGCCTATCATAGGCGCACAAATCAAAAGCCCAGACCGCTTCGGCGCGGGCCCTTGATGGCGGTCTCTAATTTTATAGGTCTTTACGCCAGCCGCTCCACGAGCACTGCTTTCGCATTCTGCCGGACCCGGAACTTCATGCCGTGGCGCTGGCCGAACATTTGAGCGGCGCTGCGGATGCGCTCCAGTGGAACATTGTAGTAGCGCCACGCATCGCCCCGATTGAACTCGCCGAAACCATACTTAAGACGCTTATCAGTGGTTTTATAGTCCATCAGTCTATTTGCCTTTCCTGCTTGAGAATGTTGAAGTGAAATACGAACTTCATCTGTTATTAGCAAGCTTGGCTATAACGGGTTAACTTACAAACGCCGCCGCTTGGAACTCGATCGCCGTGCGAGAGGCTCATATTGTAGTCGAGGAAGCCCGGACGCCTGGACGACATATCGAGCGGGCCGGGTTGAACATGAAGAAGGTCGCTGCCATCGTTTTTGGACAAGGCCCGACGAGATCTTGAACCTCAGTTTTCGCGAAGATCTCGGGTTGATATTGGAGACCGCGCCGTCCGACCGTTCGGGAGATTTTCTCTACGAGCTCTTCTTGAAGACGCGCAAGCCAACTCCCATCTCAGATTTGCATCGAGACGAGGGCTAGCGCTCTCACCAACCTGCCGATCCGCGGCAAGGTGGTTCCACGAAAAAGTGGGATGCGGCCGCATGACGGCAACAAAGGCGGATTTCTAGCCCTCCGCGCTGCAATCGGAGGGCATGATGTTTGACCGCTACCCTATCCACGACTTCATTGACGGCCGGCTCCAAGGGCTCGGCTTCCGGCGCGGCGAATTGGCGCGCCGCTGCGGCTACAAGAACATATCAAAAGGGGTAAGAAGGCTCGAGCAGCTCTGCGCGGGAGACATTGCTTCTCTCCCTTCCAGAAACCTTCTAAAGGCTCTTCCTGAAGCATTGGAGGTTGATCAGGACGCCGTTAACAAGGCGGTCAACGCCACGGCCGCGAAGCTTGCGGAAGAGGCGGCTATCCGAGACGCAAAATGGAGGGCTTCTTTCCAGCCGGACGCCTACCTTCAAGGAACAAGCACCCGTCCATCTCAGATTTTCATCTTTGGCATTACAGGCGGAGTTGAGGGATACCTTCGCATACCCCTCGACCTGACCCAGCCAGCCTCCGACTTCGTCAGGCAAGCTCTTGAGGTCGTGAGAAAAACCCCTGTTGTGTCCTTCTTTGGGCCCACAACCGGGTTCGTTATCAATTATACGCCCGACCATGCTGAGAGATACGACGTCGATGGCAATTTCGTAGAGGTGCTCGACGGCTATTATCGCCCGGGCAGCGTCAGATTATTCATTGGCACAAACGAAGTGCCCGAAGGGCTTTTCTCGCGATAAGAGGGGTAAGGTATGATAACGGTTGCAATCGGGGACATTCACGGCATGTATGACATGCTGGAGCAGTTGCTGAGCGAAATCGACGCCTTCACAGCTCGAGCAAACAAGGCCCCTCTGAAGTTCATTTTCCTCGGCGATTATATAGATCGCGGCCCTGACTCCTTGAAAGTGGTCGGCCGTCTTCGAATGATTGAAGGGCCACCGGTTATTTGTCTTCGCGGAAATCATGAGCAAATGATGGTCGAGTGTGAAGAAGAACCGGAACTCTGGCGCGATAACGGGGGTGTTCAAACAAAACGAGCCTATAGGGGGCGAGAAGACCAGTTTGAGGATGACAAAGTTTGGATGTCGCACTTGCCGACGTCCTTCGAGGACGAACGCGGATTTTTGTCCACGCAGGAATCAAACCCGGGCAGCCACTCGCTGAACAAACAGACCATACGAAACTATGGATAAGGGGTGGGTTTCTGCGTTTTACGGGAGCCTTTCCAAAATACGTCGTCCATGGACACACACCTACCTCGCTTGAAGGCGTTTCGCACAAGGGGAGGTTCGGATGGGCTTGCCATCCCGATAGGCCTGCACAATCTTGCGCCGACGACGCTCCACCTCATTCGCGATATCGACTACTCTCGAGGCTCCAGTAACTCTAACGAGGCAGGCGCAGGTTTGATCTGCTCATTCGAATCAATCGGGGCCAGCTCTGGAAGCCCCCAACGGGGCGCCGAGACAATCCGCCGTCTGGGGGAATTGTAGCCACGCTAGACATCGAGGCGGTATCGAAGTCCTAGGAAAGTTGGCTTTTCGTGAGGGGGATGCAGCCTGTGTTCCGAGAGGGGCGGCTCTCAAACCCTGCCACCTGAATAAGGGTTGTGGAGCGATATTCCGTCGGCCTAAACCTCAGCCCCTTGGATCTGTCGGGGGCGCTCAGGCTGACGCTGCGCCACTGCGTTCCGGGTTTGATTTTCGAAAACCCCACGACTGTGCAGCAACAAATCAGGGGCAATGGCGCTAGATGAGCAATTTCCAGTAATCATTTCTTAGTTTACTATCGTATAGTCCCATGCAGGGCGAGCAGGTTGGATTGTGAGGGTTGCGTATGCGATACCTCTTGCTTCTTTCAGCGCTGATAATTTTGGCAGGTTGCGGTTGCAGTTCTGGCCGTGTTCGCCCGGAGGATCTTGCCTACGCTCGCGAGGCTCAATCCCAATCCCTGGTTGCGTATAGGATATGCAGTGAAGCAAATACAGGCGACCTTAGGAAATGCCATGCGCTCGTTAGTCTTCAAGACGCCGATCAAAAAAGGCTAGAGCGGCTAATCGCCGCTCAATAAGATAAAGCCGGAACGGCGATCTGTCGCGTGCATCTCAAGGACGTCGCAGAAGCTCTGCCGCGCGCCTATCTAGCGTGGCCGCTGGAGATCGCAGCGAGTATGAAGGCGGCGTCGGGCAGTTGGGGGCGACAGATCCTGTGGGAGAATCGCACGCGCGGCGGCGACACTGCCGGAGCGGGAACGTGTGGAACACTTGCTCGACGAATGGAAGATGACGCAGGCAGCACGTCGAAGGTCTCATGAACGCCGACGCGACGGGCAGGTTATGAGAATTGACCTGATCACGCGCGACGGCCGCTACGATAAGGCCGCGATCCTCCGTGACGCGCACTACCATCAATACGGGGCCATGCGCCGCCACGGCTGGAGTTGGTCCCGCTGCCTGTCCTTCTCATGGGCGCGGGCGCGAGCAATGCAGGAGCGCGCCCAGCTCGCCGCCTCCGGCGAGGAGGAAGATGCGGCATCTCTGCCCTCGCTCGAGATCATCGCTCCGACATTGACGGTGCCTGTCTCACGATGATTGTCGCGCGGCAGCTGTGGCACCAGCAGCTGTAGCGCCTTCCATGCCGCTTAGCTTTCTAAAGCAATTCTTACCATACCATTCAGAACCGAATTCACCCAGACAGGTGAATTTCTGATTCACTATGTTGTTTAAGCCGCGGTTCAGACGCGATGCTTAACGTCGAGCCTATCAACGAGCCCAAGAGCCGACATAAAGCAAAAAGGATTTGGCGATGACTCCGACAATGACCAGCCCTGCCATCCGCACCGCTGAAATTCTGCCGGCTTACGCCAATACGATCCATCTGGTGGAGCGCCTGCATCGTCGCCTCATGGATCTCGTGACTGACGCGCTTGACCGCGTCAAGATTGTGGATGTCAACGCCGTCCAGGCGATCATGCTCTACAACATTGCCGATCAGGAGCTGACCGTCTCTGAATTACGCGCCCGTGACTATTACACCGGATCAAACAGCTCCTATAACGTCAAGAAGCTGGTCGACGGCGGCTTCCTCCATTACTCCAAGTCCAGAGTCGACCGCCGCACGGTCCGCATCAGCCTTGGCGAACGCGGTAAAGAAATTCACGCTCTGGTCGCCAAGGCCTATGAGAAGCACGCCGCGACCGTTGAAGAGCTAGGCGGCATCCAAGCCGCGGACTTCGACGCGGTGAACCGTTCACTCTCACGGTTGGATCGTTTCTGGTCGCACCAGATTGAATATCGGCTGTGACCGTGCAGGCAACGCTACGGTTACCGATACTCTCCCCGGCTCACAGCCGCCTCCGGCGCCAACGGCACTTCAGGCCCTAACGGCATCCAGCTTGCAAGACAGGTTCTCTTCCTGGGCTGGTCTTTCCGGAAAAAGATACGTCTGCACTGTGTTTAAGCCGCGACTTCAGCAACGCCGCCGTTATCGGCGTTTGCAACAGCATCGGACACAGGCGTCCGATTTGTGTCCTTCAACCCTCAGACTTCGGGACCTCAGAACGCCGCCATGCCGTCGAGGCGGCTCTCACGCTTGACGCAAATGAATGGCACCTCAACAGTGCCGGCCGCCCCTTCGTCGATCTTTCGCGCGATTGCCCCCTCGTCTTCCGCGGCTAAGCAACGTTCGAAAGTCGCCTTTTCGTCTAGCACACGCCGAGGAACATTGCCGGATGTCATAGCGATCGAGTCGTCGTTACCGCCCCCGCCGTTCGAAGAATCAGGCGAACGCCAGCGGGAAGCGCCCAAGCTCTCAAGATGAGGACAGCGTCATTCACAGACAATCGAAAGCCCGCCTCACGGCGGGCTTCAGGAACGCCTTGTAGCGGATATGCGACACGCGCTACGTGCGATCGTTGCCGACCGTAAAGAAGAAATCGCCTTTCACAATTTCGCCGTCGGTGGCGAGCACGCGATACTCGACCAGGTATTTCCCTTGCGAAAGCGTCGGCGTCGGCAATACCATCTCTCGTGAGGCTTCGGGCTGCGTGATCTCGGCGACAACGCTGCCGTCGGCTTTCCTCAGCCTCATGGTGGAAAATAAAGCATCGGCTTTGCCATCGAACACCAGCCTCACTTCACTGACAGCTGAAGCGTGGGATTTCGCCGCGGGAAAAGCCTTTTGCAGGAATTGGTGGTGGGCGGAAGCAGGAAAACTCGCCGCCCAGGCAAGGGCGACTATGGCCGCCACTCGCGCTTTGGGGAACATTGCTCTGTTCATTGTCATCTCCCTCAGCGGATCGACACCTGACAATCTGCCAATGAAACTACCGTGCGAAAAGTTTGTTCACGAACAACGTCTAGACTGTGCCAGCGCGGCTCCCGTCATGCAGCAATAACTATTGCTCTGGCCAAAATGCGCGCGTCCGCGGGATCCTCGACAAGCCCCATTGCAAATCGCCACTCTCTTACCTGCGAACCACCCCGGGTTTGCTGGCGTCGCTTGCGTCATGTGGCCATCGCAGCCTCTTGCAGCCCGCAAGCGATCTTGCAAGCGAAGCATCAGCCCAAAGGACCTCTCGGCTGTTTCGCTGAGGATTTCCGCTACCTTCACGCCTCAGCTCACAAGATCGTCATGGAGCCGTTGCGAAGAGCCGCCGAATTGTGACCTGCAGCAGATCCGTCCATGCCCGCGCCAGGTGAAATGATGTGTGGTCATTCTCCGGCAACCGCCCCGATGGCATTTTACGATCGACACTCTGAGGCGCTGTTGCCAAAGTCGCCGATTCCCGGTTGCCGCGCCGGAATGGCAAAGTCTGTTCGCTTGAGAAACGCATCGGCGGGGCGCCCTTGAAGACAAAGCGGCGGCGAGCCTCATGGTAGGCAGGATCAGGTCCAAAGAAATTCACCCGCATCCGCTGGAGCTCTTCCTCGCGATAAGTGGCCAATGGTTTGTCCAATTCATCTTCGAGCCGTCGATGGAGCTTTTCTACGATGCGCGCGGCGTATTGCGGCCCTTGCGCGAGCTCCATGGCGCGCAACCTCAACTCTCTTTCAAACGTCTCCATGTCTTCGCCAAAGACGTCGTCGAGGAAGCCGATCTTGCGCGCCACCGGCGCGCCGAGGGGCTGACAAGACTGTGTGAGTTCGAGCGCCTTCGCCTGCCCCACGCGCTTTGGAAGCAAATAAGTCCAATATTCGGAACCATAGAGTTCCCCCATGCCACGGTAGTGAGGGTTAAGAACAACGCTGGGTCGCGCAAAAACTTGATCGGCCGCTAGCGCGAGAATCGCCCCGCCCGCGCCGGCGTTGCCGCGCATGCCTGCGATCACGACATGCGACATGGTGTTGATGACTTCATGGACCAGATCGTCCATGGCGTTTATGTTCCGCCACGACTCTTCGGCCGGGTCGTCGCTCGCTTCAATCACGTTTAAATGAATGCCGTTCGACCAGAAATCGCGTCCGCCAAGCAGGACGATGACTCGGGTGGGGCGCGAGCGGGTGTAAAGGAAGGCGTCGCGAAGACGCTGACATTGCTCCGTGCTCATTGCGCCGTTGTAGAAGTCAAAGGAGAGATAGCCGACCTTGTCATCTTCGCGATAGACGATTTCCCGGAAGGTCCGGTGGTCGTCCGGCGCGGCGATGGGCAGCGGCCTCTCGGGCGCGTCGCGAAGCAGGGGCCCCAACACTTGAATTGCAGGCAATTTGACCCCGGCGGCGGCGCAGAACTCTTCCGCGCATCGTTCGCAGCCAACGCCCGTCTGAGCCAGGCGGCAGATTTCCTTATGCGCCTGCTCGCTCCTGACCTTCAGATGGGAAATCCATACAGCGCCATCTCTGGCGCCGATGCAGATCGCCCCGTCGCGTCGCGCGAGGATTCGACCGGGCGAGCCTTTGAGACGATCCTCTTCATGCGCGCCGTAAAGGAAGCACTCTACGCCCAGCAGCTTGCTCAGAACGCCCGGCGCACTGTCGGCCGCGCGCACTTTCCGGATGATTGTCGCCGCCGAGTCCTTGTCCCATTCAATAGCACGGTCCGCCTGTTTCATCGGGGGACGAAGGCGTCCTCGCGCGTAGGACATCGCCTCCGAAAGAGGCTCCGGCCGCCAGGCTCCAGACTGCACTTCGCCCGTCTCGATCCGCGCAATCGCTTCAAGCACCCCGCACAAAGCGGCTTCGGTAACTAGGCCGCGATACAGGCCGCTTTTGCTCGGCGGATCGGAGTCGAGAGCAAATTCCGGGGACGCCCAAATGGGTCCCGCGTCGAAATCCTCGGCGGCCTCGAGAATGGTCACGCCCCATTCCAACTCCTCGTCGATAATGGCCCAATCAAGCGATGACGGGCCCCGATCGCCTTTGACGCCAGGGTGCACGATCAGACAGCGAATGCGAGAATAGACCTCTCGGGGAACAGCGATCTTAAGCATAGGCGCGATAATCAAATGCGGCGCTTCCCGGGCCGCGGCTTCGATCATCTCCTCGCCATTCGCGACAACGCTCACCCGAATTTCATGACCGCGCTCAGTGAGTTCGACAAAGAGCCGCTGGCTGAGGCTATTATGGGCGGAAGTCAAAAAGAGAATGCGCACGGGGTCTCTCCCATGTTGTAGTTGATTCAGGTTGATTGAAAGAAGTCTGCGTCTGACTAGCGCGCTCGGCTGGATCAGGCGTCTAGCGTCGATCGGAAGCGGGCTCGGTAATCGGCCGGGCTGATCTCAAACAGGCGCTGAAACGTGCGTCGCATTCGCTCGGCGTTGCCGAAGCCGCACTCAGTTGCGACTGTCTCGATTGTAGAGCAGCGCTGCTCGAGCTTGTAGCGCGCCGCGTCGGCCCGCGCCCGTTCGGCGAATTCCGCGGGCGTGTGTCCGGTTTCGCTGCGGAAGAGCCGCGAGAAATTGCGCTCGCTCATTGCCATGCGCTTGGCCAAGGCTGGAACACCGAGGTCTGCCTCCGGATGCGCTAACATCCAGGCTTGAAGCTCGCTGAAGTTTGGCCGGATCGGCGATTCTATGATGCTTGAATGGCCTCTGAACTGGGATTGACCGCCAGGGCGCCTTGGAAAGACCAGAAGGTGGCGCGCCACACCGAGCATCGCTTCCGTGCCGAGGTCCTCTTCGACCAGAGCAAGAGCGAGGTCAATTCCGGCAGTAATCCCCCCTGATGTATAGACATTCCCGTCTCGGACGAAAAGGAGACTGGCGTCCACGTCGACCGAGGGATAGGCCTTTGCAAGACGGTCTGCATATATCCAGTGCGTCGTCGCACGCCTGCGATGAAGGAGACCAGCAGCGGCCAGAATGAAGGCGCCAGAACAAATCGAAACAATTCGGCGAGTCTTCGGCGCGATCGACCGAACCCAAGCGACAAGCGAAGCGTCCTGGCTTGCGTCCTCGCAGCCGGTCCCTCCCATTACAATCAAGGTGTCCAGCCCACCAATAATGTCCTCGTAGCTATCGGTGGCGCCGATCTCCAGGCCGGACATCGTCCGCACAGGCCCTGGGGCCTTTGCAACCACCAAAGATTGATAAGTTGGGGCCTTCGCTCTCCCGAGCACGCCCAATATGAGGTCTGCCCAATGAAACGCTTCAAATGGGCCGCTGAGATCAAGGCTCTGGCAGTCCGGGTAGACCAGGAACCCGATCCGACGAAAATGGGCGTCCTCATGGGACAGTGAGAAATCTTTTTCCATGACGCGATCTTCAGGCGCGTCTCATTTCGCAGCAAGGACAAATATCCCACCTTTTCAGCCAAGAGCGCCCCACGCTCCAGCGTCTCCTGCGTAAGGCCGAGATCGGGCTCAAAACGCCCAGCTAAGCTTCAACGGAAGGTGGTGATGAGGACCGGACGATAGAGCCGATGAACGCGTCGAGCCGGCAGGCGTCACCGATGATCCCGGCGAAGGTCTCGCGCGGAATGGGCTTCGCTGAGGCGAGGATCGCACCTCGACGCGCCATCTGCTCCCGCCAGCGCATCCCCTCGGGGAGGTCCGAAAGGTCGCGGTCAATAGCTGATGGGTGGCGGCTCATAAGCCATAAATCCTGAAGGTCTCGCGCCCAGAGAGTTCGCGCGCGGCGTCGGCGAACAGCATGTCGATGACGCGCCGGATCGGCGACGATGGCCTTGGCCTCGGCGGCGCTGGAAAGCGCGCGCGTCGCGGCGTCGAAAGCTGCGAAGAAGCCCGGCCGGCGCGACGTCTGGCATCTCGACGAGGTCGTCGTCTCGATTAACGGCGAGAGGCGCTATCTCTGGCCGTCGACCAGGATAGCTACGTCCTCGACGAAATTGTCCAGGTTCGCCGCAACGCCAAGGCCGCCCAGCGATTGCTAGAGCGCCTCCTTCATAGGCAGGGCTGCCGCCCTCGGCGCATGGTCACTGACAAGCTCGGTTCCTATGCCGTAGCGCAACGGAAGACTCTGCCCAACGTCGAGCATCGATCCCACAAGGGTTTGAACAACCGCGCGGAGAACTCCCATGTCCCGCTACGAAAGCGAGAGCGAGCGATGCAGGGGTTCAGATCGTGGCGCGGGTTGCAGCGTTTTGTCGACGTTTCCTCAGCGCTCCGCAACCTCTTCGTCCCACCCCAACCTTCTCGCCACTCCGCCATCGCCATACATCTGCATCGCCTCAGGGCGTTCGCCGAGTGGAGGTCCGTGACGCTATCCGCCTAAAATCGAGGCCAAGGGGACTTCGCTGCGCTCTGAGAGAGTGAATGTGACATCCCCGAACCCGCCCTTGCAGTAGGGAGTCTGCGGTCAGGGGATGAAGCGAACTTCACGCAGTTTTGATCGTAGACATCAGTGAATTTCGGGCAACTGGAACGGTCTTGGCCCGGTTCGGAGCGGATGCGAGCTTCTTGTGCGTCTCGCAATAATTCATTTCCAATGAACAAGCACACCCGCAAAATCGAAATTTCTTGAAATCATGTGGGTCACCGATTGGCCAGCGGCACATGCCGGCGCGAAGCGCCATGAACATGACAGGACTTGACCCCAGTAGCGGCTTCCAGCTGTTGCTGTGCTCCTGGCGTGTCTGGAACAATTCGCCATCGGGTCGATTGATCGCACTTTTTGTTTTGGTCATTTCGACTCCGAAGCCCTCACTCATGGGTGACTTAAAATTGTAGCTAGGACATCGGTCGCCCGCGCGACGACCTTGAAAAAACACCCGATCGGCCAATCGCTAAATCGAGTGTTCTTTTTTCTCGGATAGCGCCGCGCTAATTCGCGTTGAATCCGTTTTGACTCCCAGCAACCTTCGATTTCGGCGTCGAAGCAGCCACCGAAGGTGAAATGGTCGCTAATGGCGGAGCGGCTGCTGATGGCTGCGCCACCGGCGCAAGATTGACGGGCTTGAAAGCTTCCTTGGCGAGGCTCGCGTATATTTCGCCGATCTTTGTGGCTTGCGCGATGTAATCCTCATAGACGGATTTCACGAAGTCCGACTGGAGCTGCATCGCCTCCTCGATTTTCTTCACGCTGTTCAGCTTTTCGAAGAGCACTCGGCTCTTTTCAAATGACTTTGTCGAAAAGTCGATTATTTCGGCGGTGATGGCGTGTAGCCCTTTGGTCGACGAGGCGGTCACCGCGGCAAATGCCTCGAACGGGGTTGTGCTGAACGCTTTTATCTCCGAGAAGTCTTTTGACATAAGAATTCCTTCTAGGGCTGGGTTGCGCACGCGCCATATTGTTTATGTGCATCGCACAAAAAAGTCAAGGAAATGCATTGCATTGCAGCAAAACGCGTTCAGCTTCTCATCTATTTCCATTCCAGGGACATGATCAGAATACCTTTCGCGTATATTTCCGTCGCAAGTAGGCGAGCGAGCGTTTCCTATCGTCGCTCCGTGCAGGCGTTGGCTGACTGAGTGACTTGTGTCCTCGTCGTGGAGCCGGCTGGGTTTTTGTGAACTCAACCCTTCGGTAGCGGTTCGATGAGCTTTGGTTCGGTCCTGCATCGGCGGGGGCCTAAGGCTTACCATACCAGCCCCGCTACAGACTCGCTATTTATGTCAGCCGCCAAGGTTTACGGAGCCCGAGTAATTGGCTCGTTCTGAGCGGGGGCTACGACGACGAAGCTGAAGGGCTGCAAAGCGGCATATTGGCATGGTTCGTTATCACGCGATAGCTCGTCGGGCTTACGATGCGGGTCTCGCCTTGAGCTGAATCTCGCGGTGATAGAAACGCTTGTCTACATTGCGGCGCGCGGCGTGTATGATGGTCGAGCCCGGCGCCCCTTCGCTGAGCAGTTCCATTAGCCGCGTCTGGCTGAGGTCGTCGAGCGCCGATGCGGGCTCGTCCATGATGATGATGTCTGGCGGCCTCAGCAGCACCCGGGCGAAGCCAAGCTGCTGCTGCTCCCCGCCGGAGAGCACATCGGACCAGCTCTGCTCCTCGTCCAGCCGCGACACGAGATGAGCCAAGCCACAGGCGGAGAGAATCTTTTCGATACGCGCAGGGTCGGGTGGGATGTCGTCGTGGGGATAGTCGAGCGCACCGCGCAGCGTGCCCCGCGGCATGTATGGCTGCTGTGGCATGAAAGCGATGCGTGCATCCCTTGGACGGAGAATGCGGCCGCTGCCCCAAGGCCACAAACCGGCAATCGCGCGGATCAACGTGCTCTTGCCGGCGCCAGAATCTCCCTTGACGAGAACCTTCTCGCCGCGTCCAATCACAGCATCGGTTTCCGCGAGCATCAACCTGCCATCATTCTGAGCGATGGAGAGTCCGCAAAGATGCAACGCGCCATCGTCGCTGAAGGCGAGATCGATCATGTTCTCCTCGGCTCCGATTGCAATCTCGTCGAGGTTTTCGAAGAAGAGGTCAAGGGCGGCGACGCGCCGCGCCGAGGCGAACCAGTCCGCGAGGCGCAGCGAATTATCGGCCAGCCAGTTGAGCGCCGATTGCACCTGTATGAAGGCTGCCGCCGCCTGCATGAGATCGCCGAGCGACATTTCGCCTGCGAGATATTTCGGCGCGCCGAGCATGAGCGGGATGACGGGCGCGAGCACGTTGTTGCCGCTCGACAAGAAGAGCATGCGCGCTTGCCGCCCGATCACCGCTGTCCAGCGTAATGCGACCTGATCAAATCTCGCACAGTGCCGCTCCCGTTCGGCGTCGTCGCCGCCGATGAGCGCGATCGTTTCGGCGTTTTCTCGCGTGTGCGAGAGTTCAAAGCGAAAGTCCGCCTCGGCAGCTGCTTTCGCCTCGACGCACGCAACGAGCGGGCGGCCCAAAAGCAACATGCCGAAAGATGTCGAGGCGGAATAGATCACGACCGCGATCACAAGATAGCCCGGGATCGTCACGTGCCCGAGTGTCAGTGAGCCGCCGATGAACCACAGCACGCTGACGAAGGAGGCCGCCATGAGCGAAGCGTTCGTGACGCCGGTGGCGAAATCGACGAAGAGCTCGATGGAAACGCGTCCATCCTCGGCGATCCGCGCTTCCGGATTATCGACGAGCCGGAGGACGCTGAGTTGATAGAAGCGGCGGCGTTCCATCCAGCGCCGCACGAGCGTCTGCGTCAACCATTCGCGCCAGCGTAACTGGAGGCGCATGCGCGCCTGCAGAAGCGTGACGCTCGCCAACGCAGAGGCGACTGCCAGCGCGAGCATGAGGCTGATGCTGAGCAGGATCTGGCGCTGGTCCTTATTCTGCAGGGCGTCGAAGAAGAACTTGTTCCATCGGTTCACTGCGATGGCGGGGGCGAGATTCAGTAGCAGGCACGCAAAGAGCCCCACCAAGAGCAAGATCGCCTTGCGGCGCGTCGGGCCGGTCCAGAAACCGAAGGAAACCCTTGCAAAGTGGCGCAGGAGCCGCGCGTCGGCGGCGGTTGGAATTAGGGTTTCAGACATGTTCGTTGTTGCCCAGGTCTGAAGCGTCCAAACTATCGTCGCAAGCGGACCAAAAGCTGGGCTGGCGCACTCGGTTCTCCAACTCCTCGCGTCGAGGCGATCTTCCTGCTATGCTTGGCCCAAAGCAGGAGGTCATCGTGGTGAATATATCCCAAGGAGATTTCGATCACGAACGCGAAGTCGCGTATCGTCGAGGATTTGCCAGAGGCATGTCGGAAGCAATTTCCGGCATGGATCATAAGCTTTCCAATGAAGAACGCGAAGTTATGCGCGGATGGTTCAAAAAAGCTTTGACGGCATGGGCTCGATCGTCAACGCCAAGCTGCATGATCCCTCCGCCTGTATTCCCCAGTATGCGCGATAGTGCCTAAACGGCCCAAAGGCGAAAAGCGCTTGCCGACGTGATCGGCAACGCCACTAGAGTGATGTGCATCGCCAATCCGAGGAAGAACCTACCTCCAGAAATGCTTCCATTGGCCTTTGCGTGTCTTCCATGGGCCATCGTCGAGGCCTTTCAAAACCGCGCGCGATTGGTAGTCTTTGTCGGCGACCAGATCGCAGGGGGTCCTGCGGCTACGAACGTCGTTATTTGCGGGCCTTTCGAGCGGCGTAGCGGGCATCCCTGGCCGCCTTGCGTTCGGCCGCAGAAGCAACTTCACGCTGCCTGTTCGGCAGCTCTTGCTTCGCGTTCGACCTGTTCAGCTTTCAGAACCATTTCGCTTATGGCCTGGTCTTCCGCCGAGCGGGCTTCAGCGGCCAGCCGAGCGGCTTCGCGTTCTGCGCTCGCACATCGCGCGCGGCAATGATCGCTTGCCGGGCCGCCAGCCGCTCGGCCGCGCCTTTATTCTCCGACGAGGTGAGAGCGCTGTCCAATTTTTTTCATCTCTTTAGCGCTCACGGTCAGAACGATTTCGTATTTTGACCGCTCCCATGGCTGTTCGAGGCACTTATCCTCATTGGCGTGCAGTGTCGCCCCTGGGCGGCAACGACCCTGCCCAACGCGTGATCTCTTGGGGTCTGCCTAAGTAGCAGCTTAACATCGCCTGGCCTTTGTTGCATTGACTTTGGCCGGCATTCCATACGCCTCTAAGTATGCCGTAGATGCTAATGGCCTTCGATAAGGGTGCATAAATGCCGACGCCTGAACCTTCACCCTTGATGCTCGTAGGAATTGGCGCCTCCGCAGGCGGGCTCGAAGCGCTCAAAACCCTACTGCCAGCCCTGCCGAGCGACAGCGGCCTGGCTTTCGTGATCGTCGTCCATCTCCGCCCCGGCCAACCGAGCGTCATGGCCGAGGTTTTGCAGCCCTTTTGCTCGATGCCGGTCACTCAGGTGACCGAAGATCAGGAGGTCGAGCCGAACCATATTTATGTCATCCCGCCTGGCTGCAATCTGTCGACCATCAACAGCCGCCTTCGCTTGTCGAAAATCGAGGAGGCCCACGAAGGGCGCGCGCCGATCGATCATTTTTTCGAGACGTTGGCTAGCACGCACGGCCACCGCAGCATTGGCGTCGTTCTATCTGGGACGGGCGCGGACGGCAGCTTCGGCCTGAAACGAATCAAGGAGCAGGGCGGGCTTACGATCGCGCAGGACCCGAAGGAGGCCCAGTTCGATTCCATGCCCCACAACGCCATCCTGACCGGTCAGGTCGATTTTGTGCTGCCGATCCGGGATATGCCCTGGCACATGCTGCGCTTCGCGACCACGCAACCCCGCGTCGAGATCGCCGAGCCGCTCGAACAGGCGCCCGCGGCCGACCAGGAGATTTTGCAGAACATCATGTCGCAGGTCCGTTCGCGGACCAATATGGATTTTTCAAAATATAAGCATGCGACGGTGCTGCGCCGGATCCGCCGGCGTATGCAGCTCAACCAGAAGGAATTGCTTGCGGATTATCTTAAATTCCTGCGCGACAATCCCAGCGAGGCGAATGCGCTCGCCGACGAGTTTCTGATCACCGTCACTCAGTTCTTTCGCGACGCGGAGGTCTTCGACCATCTCGAGAAAGAGGTCGTCCCGGAACTGTTCAAGGGCAAGACCACCTCCGACAGCATCCGCGTCTGGTCGGTCGGCTGTGCGACCGGCGAGGAGGCCTATAGCGTCGCCATGCTGTTGCTCGAACAGGCCGGACGCCTGGCCGGAGCGCCACACATCGCGATCTTCGCTAGCGACCTGCATGAACCTTCGCTGCGCCGGGCCCGCGAGGGCCTTTTCCCGGATACGATCGAAGCCAATGTGTCCGCGGAGCGCCTCAGACGATTTTTCGTGAAGGAAGACAATAGTTATCGTCCCCGTCAGGAGCTGCGTGAACTTATTGTGTTCGCCAGCCATAATCTCCTGCGCGACCCGCCTTTCTCCCGGCTCGACCTGGTCATCTGCCGTAATCTACTCATTTACCTGCAGCGCGAGCTGCAAAATGACGTGATCGAGCTTTTTCATTATGCGCTAAGTCCGGGCGGCCTGCTGTTGCTGGGTCCGTCAGAGTCAATTGATCGGGCGGCGCTGTTTCAGGTTGAAAACAAGCAGGTCTGCTTGTATCGCCGGCGCAACGTGCCCGCGCCAGAACCCCGGCTGCCGGTGTTTCCCCAGACATTTCGCCGCGCCGCGCCGTTCGAGGCCGCAGGCCTGCGCGCTCTGCCCACGGGCAGCTACGGGGCCCTCCACCAGAAGATGGTGGAACGCTACGCGCTGCCGAGCCTGCTGGTCGATCAGGATTTCCGGATTGTTCACGCCTCGGAGCACGCCGGACGGTATTTGCAGGTTCCCGGCGGCGAACTCTCGGCCAGCGTCTTTCGTCTGGCGCGCGAATAGCTGCGCATCGAGCTGCGGGCGGCGCTGCATGCGGCGGTCCACCATGGCGAAAGCAGCCGCTCCCCTCCGATCCTCATCGACCTGGATGGGAAGAAAAAGCAGGTCGTTCTGCACGTGCGGCCCTCGACGGATCCCGAGCTAGGCAATCTCCAGCTGGTAATTTTTGATGAATATGAAGCGTCCGAGACGGCGCCATCCCCTCCCGCGGGCCCCGAAGCAGCCGAGGCGCATGCCGAGCTGGAGGCGACCCGGGAGCGGTTGCGCGCGGTCGTCGAGCAATATGAGACCTCACAGGAGGAGTTGCGGGCGGGCAATGAGGAGCTGCAGTCCGTTAATGAGGAGCTGCGGTCGACGCTGGAGGAATTAGAGACCAGCAAGGAAGAACTGCAGTCCATGAATGAGGAGCTACAGGCCGCCAATCAGGAAAACCGGCACAAGGTCGAGGAATTAAGCCAGCTCACCGGCGATCTGCAGAACCTAATGGCTGCGACCGAAATCGCAACGCTTTTCCTCGACCGTGAGCTGCGCATCCTGCGCGTGACCCCACGCACCCGCGAGCTTTTCAATATCCGCGCCAGCGACCGTGGCCGGCCCTTCACGGAATTGCGACATCGCCTCGGCTATGACCAGCTCGAACAGGACGCCCTGCGCGTGCTCGAAAAATTGGCGCCCATCGAACGGGAAATCCAGTGTGAAACCGGCGACTGGTATCTCACGCGCATTAACCCTTACCGCTCGTCTTCCGACCAGATTCAGGGCGTGGTGCTTACCTTCGTCGAGATTACCAGGCTGAAGAACGCCGAACTCGCGGCGCGTGACAGCGAGGAAAAATTCCGCGCGCTCGTCACCGCGTCGGCCCAGATCGTCTGGACGACCGACGCAGAGGGGAATGTCGTTGAGGATTCCCCGAGCTGGCGCGCCTTCACCGGGCAATCATTCAAGCAGTTTCGCCGTTCCGGCGGGGCCGGCGCGGTGCATCCGGACGATCGTGAAGCCGCCATGAAGAAATGGCGCGACAGCCTCGCCTCGAAGACGCCCTTCGAGGCCGAATTTCGCATCCGACATGTAAGCGGGCAGTGGCGTTGGACCCACGCGCGCGCTGTTCCGTTGCGGGATGACGCTGGCAAGCTGCGCGGCTGGGTGGGAATGAACGCCGACGTAACGGAACGAAAGACGACGGAGCTCGCCCAGCGCGAGGCGGAGGCGGCGTTGCGCGAAGCCAGCCGGCGCAAGGACGAGTTTCTGGCCATGCTCGGCCACGAGCTTCGCAATCCGTTGGCACCGTTGCGCAACGCCATGGCGATCTTCGACAAGCGGCTGCCTCCTGATCCCGAGCTGCGGCGGATCCGGGACATCTCCGAACGGCAGGTGCTGCATCTCACGCGGCTCGTTGACGAGCTGCTGGATGTCGCCAGGATCAGCTCGGGGCGTCTGCAACTGAAGACCAAACGGGTTGATCTTCGAGACCTCATCAACGCGGCTGTGACCAACCGAGACTCCGTGATCAAGGGGCGTGGCCACGAACTCACCCTCGCGCTTACCCCCCAGCCAATAGACGTCGAGGGCGATGAGGTCCGCCTTGTGCAGATCGTCTCGAACCTTCTCGATAATGCCGCTAAATACACCCCCGAGCATGGGCGCATTCGCGTCGCCCTCCGTCAAGAGGGCCACCATGCAATCCTCTCGGTCGCCGATAATGGGATCGGCCTCGCGCCAGAGGCGCTGACGAGCGTCTTCGACGTCTTTGCGCGCGTTGAGCCTTCGGGTGAGAATCCCGTCAGCGGCCTGGGGCTGGGTCTGACGCTTGTGCGGCGCCTGGTTGAGCTCCACGGCGGCGCCGTCGAGGCCCATAGTGAAGGGTTAGGAAAAGGCGCTGAATTTGTCGTGAGGCTGCCGCTGGCGACAGCGGACGCGCCCCACGCATCTCTGGCGGCGGCGTTTTCGGAACCTGGCCCGATCCCGCCGCGACGCATCCTTCTGGTCGATGATAATCGTGATGCAATTTACAGTCTGAAGTTGCTGCTGGAAATGGAGGGGCACAGCGTGTTCAAGGCGCTCGACGGACAAAGCGCCCTGGAGACCGCCGCCAGGGAAGCGCCCGAAGTCGTCGTGCTGGACATTGGTCTGCCGGATATGAACGGCTATGAGTTGGCGCGACGATTGCGCGGCCTAGCGGCGACCTCAAAAGCAGTCCTCGTCGCGGCAACCGGATTCGGCCAACAGCAAGACCGCGCCCGTTCCGCCGAGGCGGGCATCGATTATCATCTCGTCAAGCCCCTAGACATGAATTCATTGCGGCGCATTCTCGGGAAAACGCGGCGCCTTACTGAAAGGTGAAGATAAATCGTGAGGAGCCAAAGGCATCGAAATGGATGACTTCCGGCTCCTTCGCCCCGTTGTCCGCTCTTGGCGGATAAATGAGGCCGCGTCAAAAATCCTGAAAACACAAGAGGTCTCAAAGTCGCCCCACAATCGGTCCCCCCGACGCGCCAGCTTTCTTCAAGCTTCGACATCCGTTTCGTCGAGCGCGCTATCTTCCGCCTCCGCGCGCTCCTCTTCTATCGCGACCAGCCCGAGCGCGTCGTCGAGCGCTGCGTCGACATCGTCGTGCCGTTCTCTCGCGCCGGCGTCATCGAGCGCGTTGAGATCGGCGAGATCGTTGAGGCTCCCGAGCGCGAAGACTTCGAGGAAGCGCGCCGTCGTCACCCAGGCGATCGGCGCGCCGGGCTGAGGGGCGCGGGGGCCGGGGGCGATGACGCCGAGGCTCTTGAGGCGCCCGAGAATGTCGCGGCTGATGTCGTGGCCGGCAAGACGCGAGAGTTCGGCGCGGGTGACTGGCTGCTGATAGGCGATGGCTGAGAGCGCCAGCATTTCGAGTCGGGTGAAGGACGGCGGCCCCGCATCCTTTGTGCCGGCGAGCGCGCGTAGGGTCTCGGCGTGGCGGGGGCGCGTGCGAAACTGATATCCCCCCGCGACGAAGGCGATCTCATAGGGGCGCGCTTTGAGCTCGTCGTTGATGTCGGCGATGAGCGCGTCGAGCCGGCAGGCGTCGCCCACAAGTCCGGCGAGCGTGTCTCTCGGAACCGGCTTCGCAGAAGCGAAGATCGCCGCCTCGGCGCGCAGCATCCATTCGCGCCAGCGCATCCCTTCCGGCAGGTCGGCAAGATCGCGGTCGGGAAGGCCGCGATCGAGGCGGGCGGCGCCGGCGCGGCTCATAGACCATAGATCCTGAAGGTGTCACGCCCGGTGAGTTCGCGCACGGCGCCGAGCGCGACGAGGCGGTCGAAGAGACGGCGCGCCGCGCGATCCGACAGGCCGGCGCGGGACGCGGCGGCGGCGGGCGTGACGGCGTCGTCGGCAAGCAGCATGTCGACGACGCGGTGTGCGCCTTTCGCGCGCAACATCGGCGCAGCGGCGCGAAGCTTTTGCGCCCGCCGCGCCAGGTCGACGGCGAGCGCATGGGCCTCGGCGACCGCGAGCCCATAGGCCAGAGCGACGGCCGCGGACCAGTCATCGTCCAAAGGCCGAGGCCGCTTGCCCCCTGCCCCGCGCCTCAGCGACGGATGCAGGAGGGCGAGGGCGAGCAGGGGAACCGGCCGCGCCCAGCCGAGACGGTTCGCTAGGACGAGATCGGCTACGAGGAAGGCAAACAGTTCGGCGTCGGTGGCGGGCGCACAAAGTCTCATCGCCGCGGCGCTGGCCCGTGCCGCCGCAGTGACCGGATCGGGCGCCATGGTCGCCACTTCCGCGAGTGCGCTGGCGTCGATTGCCTCCTTCAGCCCGATAAGCTCAGCGGCGCGCAAGATCGCCGCATCGAGTCGCCCGCCCTGCGGCGCATAAAGGCGGAAGACGCGATGCAGCCGACCGGCCGGGCTCGTTTCACCGCCACCCGGAAGATGCTCGGCGTCGCGAAGCGCGCCCGCATCCTCCCGCAGCCGCGCTAGCGTCGCGCAGGACTCTGCGGCCTTGAGGGCGAGACGCTGGCGCAGGCAGCCGGCGTAGACCGGCTCGCCCCCGTCGGCGCCGCGCAGGATCTGATCGAACAGCGCGAGGCCGGCGCCCGCCGCAAAGATCGCCGCGCCGGGGTTAGGGCTCTGCGGCCGCGCCCAGCGCGGAAGCGGTTGGATTTCAAGCGCCTGTGTCGCCGACACCGCCTCGGCTCGACGCGCGCGCGCCGGCCCCTTTGTGGCGGAAGCGGGCGCGGACGTCGATATCGAATCAACGAAGTTCATGGGACGAATCTTAGCTGATAGCGGCGCTTTGTCAGTTGCTTTCGGCCGAAACCCGCCGGGCTTGTCCTGTAGTTTATATGTCCGATAATGTGCGCTTATCGGACATACTGGGAAACCCCTGCTATGCTGGGCGCAAGGCGCTGATTTGGGCTCCCCAGAGCCCGCCGAGGCGTCGGATTTTTCGAGCCCCGAGCGCGCGGCGGCGTAAGCGAGGATAGAATGGCGGAAGCCGACAAGGGCGAGACCGGCGGCAGGGCGCTCGCCGAGCCCGCCGCCCATCTCGCGGCGCTCTCGGAAAAGGCCCGCGACTACGCCCGCAACGCCCGCTCCGAGAACACGCAGCGGGCTTATGACGCCGACTGGCGGCAGTTCGCCTCCTGGCTGCGCCGGCAGGGCCTCGAGCCCCTGCCCCCGGACCCGCAGACCGTTGGCCTCTATCTCGCGGCTTGCGTCGAGGGCGCAGACTCTGCCGGCGCTCGAACCATCGGCGCCGGAGGCCGGCCGCCGTTATCTGTTTCCTCGCTCGAGCGCCGGCTCTCCGGGATCTGCTGGCGCTATCGCCAGCTCGGCTTCCCGCTCGACACGGGCGATCCCCATATCGCCACGGTGCTTGCCGGCATCCGCCGCGCCCATGGCCGCCCGCCCGCCCAGAAAGCGGCGATCTACGCCGACGAGCTGCTGGCCATGCTCGCCGTCCTCGACAACGACCTGCGCGGCCTGCGCGACAAGGCTATCCTCGCCATCGGCTTCGCCGGCGGGCTGCGCCGCTCCGAAATCGTCGGCCTCGACTGCGGGCCGGATCAGACCGCGGACGGCGCCGGCTGGATCGAGATTGTCGGCGCGCAGGAAAATGGCGGCGGCCTGCTGCTGACCCTCAACGGCAAGACCGGCTGGCGCGAGGTCGAGATCGGCCGCGGCTCCTCCCCCCTCACCTGCCCCGTCGCCATGCTGGAGACCTGGCTCGAACTCGGCAGGATCGCGCGGGGTCCGGTGTTTCGGGCGATCGCTCGCAAGAATGGCGGCGTCTCGGCCGGGCGCCTCTCCGACAAGCATGTCGCCCGCCTCGTCCAGAAGACGGCGCTGGCCGCCGGCCTGCGCGGCGACCTTCCCGAAGGGGAGCGCAAGCGCGCCTTCTCCGGCCACTCTCTCCGCGCCGGTCTCGCTTCCTCGGCGCAAATCGAAGAAGGGCATGTGCAAAGGCACCTCGGCCACGCCGCCCCCGAAATGACCCGCCGCTATCAGCGCAAACGCGACCGCTTCAGGGTCAATCTCACCAAGGCCGCGGGGTTGTGAGCGATTATTTCAGCTCCGCCGCCAGCTCGGGATGACGGTCGAGCAAGGCCATCAGCTGAATTGTCGGGCCGCTCGGCTCGACCAAGCCCCGCTCATATTTGTCGAACGCGTTTTCGCCGACCTTGAACAGAGCCCCCGCCTCGCGCTGCGATAGCTGAAGCTTAGCACGCAGGCGGCGGATCGTTTCTGGCGACGGCACGCCGTCCGCCTTCTCCTTGAGACCGCGTAGCGCCTGGTCGACGATGGCCATGTCCTTGCCGATGTGGACGCCGTCGCCTTCGCCCGCGGGATAATAACCGGGCAGATCGACGACGACGCTCTCGCCCTTATAGGCGACCGTAAACGGACGCACGCCGCGCGCCAGCGTCTCTCCGGTTTCAGGAGAAATCATCGTCGCGGGAAGCGGCTCGTGTTTCGTGGCCATCACTCACTTTTCCTTGAACGAGACGACCGTGAACTCGGTCAGCACATCCGCCGCATCGGCGCGTGATAGACGTCCTGCCACAGCCGATGGTCGGCAAAGGTCGTCATCGACTTGATGAACATTTGCCGGTCGACGCTATGGATCGTCTCGACGATTGCTCCGCGATCGAACCCCAATGCGGAAGCGTCGCGTAGCGCCGACGTCGTGATGGCCAGCCGATCAACCGACCCGATCGCCTGCTTGATGGCATCGAGATCATAGGTTGGCCGCCGCTTTTCAATAAGCTTAGATGCCACCATTAAGGTAGTTCAAGGCCCGGCTTGTGGCCGCAACGCTCCCGTCATCACCCTACCCTCTTCCGCTCGCGCGCCCCTTTTGCGGCCTTGCCGCGCAACAGCGCCATCAATACCGGCCCAAGTGAAAACTCCCCTGCCCGCGCCTTGGCGGTCAGAACGCGCAGATAGCCGCCAGCGGACCTGATCTCCTCGCCCCGCTGAAGGATGGCGGCGATGACAATCGCGGCGTCATGCTCGCCCATTGCGTCCAAGGCCTGCGCCCAGGCGTCGGGCGAGACGCCCAGCGCAGAGCGCACGGTCCCGGCGGCGGAAGCGAGATCGCGCCATGATGAAATGTCGCCACCCTTGGCGTAATCGACGATATCCGGACAAGCTTGCAGCACCATCCCCAGTGGATAGGTTCTGGGGGTTGGCGTGGGACGGACACGGGGCTCGGTTTCCTGTTTCTCGGGTTCCGAAGCCTGTGCCCCATCCGCCTCTGCTTCGTCGCCGATTGGCCCCAACGGTTCGGCCCTGCCTTCTCGAAGGCTAGGTTCAAGATCAGAAATGTTTGTGGTTTGATTCTGTATGTGCCGCTCAGTCTGAGACTCATTGGCGCTCTTATTTTCGCGTTTAACGTGGTTTTCCAACGCACTGTTGATTTCGCCCGCAAACGCAGCGAGTTCACCCGCCAAAGCCTCCAAATCGGTCCGTGTCATCCTGCGCGACTGGCAGCCGGCTAGCGCCAAATAGGCGCTGTGACGCGCCTCCCAGTCCCCGGGCACGCCCTCTTCCATCCCCGTCTCGATCATCTTGGCGATATCGCGCCGCGCCAGGGTGATCCTCTCACGCAACAAGGCCATCGCGCGGTTTTCGGCGCGCACCTCTTCGGCGAGATTTTCGATTTCGGTCGCGCGCGCGATGAGGGGCGTTAGGTCAAAGCCGAAGGCCTCGCCGATTTCCCCTCCCTGCCCTCTTCGCGCGAAGCGTTTGCCGTTTGGTGAGTCTCGGCGGATGATCAGGCCCGCGTCGACCAACATCGCGATATGCCGGCGCAGCGTCGCCGGCGCCATGCCGTGGGCGCGAATCGACAGCTCCTTGTTCGACGGGAAGACAACGATCCCCGGTACCACCTCGCTTTCCGAGCCGTTTGCGCCCTTCTCGGGGAGCGTCAGCGCCGTCTCCTGATGAAAGCTCAGCAACGCGTGCAAAACCGACAAAGCGCGGTCGGTGACGCCAAGCGGAGTTTTCGCCTCCGTCAGAGCCCTAAACAGCCGCCATTTATGGACGATGGTTTCTGACGCGTTAGGGCGCGACGCGAATTCTTTTGTCGCCGCCTGGCTCGCCACCATGGCGAGCGACAGCGATCGCCGCCCAAAGGGCGTCGTTGCTTGTCTTTGCATGACCTTTTGCCTCGCTTAGGCAAAAGAAATCTGCTCGCCGAAACGGCGCCGACTCTTGACAGTGATTCGCGGAAGTGAGAATCTCGGATTGCTTAGATACGAGAAGGGCTTCCGGGACGGTGACGTTTCGGGGGCCTTTTTCTTTTGCGTTTTAATCTCCACGCTCGATAACAGATTTCCCCTGTTTGAACGCTCGATACAAATCGGCCAAGTGTTCAGACAGGTATTCTCCAAACGCTTTTGCGTCAGAACCTCTTGCCTTAAGCGATACGGTGTATCGCTTGCCTTCGGCTAACATTTCAGCAGACAGAGCCCCATCTTCCGAGGCCCAGTTCTGCTTTTGACTCGCACGAGGACGGCCCGCGGACTTCGCACTTTTGAGACAAGTTATGATTGCGTTGAATCGCTCGTCGCTGGAGAGGTCCGATACGCCGCCTTCCTCGATCACCTTCCGCGCAACATCATGGTTACCTGGCTTTTCGAGTAAAAGTTTAAGCTCATACCACCGATCTCGGCCCACGCCTTTTGCCGGCCCGATCGCTCGGAGAATTTCCTCTGGCAAACTCGCCACGGACAGCATCTTGGAAAGTGTCGCCCGGTCAATCGAGAGAGCCGCAAGGATTGTCGAGTTATCTTCGTCGTAGCGAAGCCGGGAAAGCTTTGAAGCAAAGAGCGATTTTTCGATGAAGGAAAGATTGGCTCGGGCCGAGTTTTCTTGGCCCTGAGCAACAACGTGTTCGCGGTCCTTCAGTTCTTTGACGACCGCACGTACTTTCCGACCGAGGAGCTTCGCCACACGGGCGCGTCTGTGGCCGAACACGATCATGTAACGGCCCATCTTGGCGGGATGTGGGCGCACTAAGATTGGAGAGTCCTGTCCTCGATCGCGGATCGCCTCCACTAGTTCGTTGAATTCCTGATCGTCGCCGTCAAGTCTATCTTTTACGAATGAAACCTCGACAAGCTCCGGATCGAGTTCGACGATCGTCTCTCCTTCCATGAGTTTGTCGGCTTTGGCGGCCAGTTCATCAATGGAGCTTAGGATCGAGCGCGACGCGCCTTTCAAGGTGTAATCGAGCGCGGGGGCCTTTTCCTCGGGACTGTCGTGAGCCATGAGGCTGGCGAATGGGTTTTTACGAGCCACCGTTCATCCTCCTCATTGATCTAATTGACTGAAAAGAAGACGTGTTTTTGCAGTTTTTACGGCCGTCAACATCATAGGCGCCCCCATGCTTGATGGATGAGGCCCTGAATCTCGAAGTTAACAGCATCCATGCACTCGATCGCGCGATCATAAGTTTCGCGATTAAAATTTGCCCTCTCGACCTCATACAATGTCTGCTTTGTGAGGCCCGCGTCGGATATCGCAGTTGACTTAAGCATTGGACTTTTCAAAATTTCTTCTGCCAACATGGACTGCATGAACCCAAGCATCTGGGCCTGCGGGATATCTGTGGGCTCGTAGCGCGTGATCAGATACCTAAGCCAATCCATTTGCACATGGGCACCCACGTTCTTAATAGTCTTCGTGATGTTGCCGAGCATGAGCAGGAACTGACTCATCGACATCAGGTCCAGCATTTGCGGATGGACTGTAATCAGTACTGAGGTAGCTGCTGCGAGCGCTGTCAGCGTCAGGTATCCGAGTTGTGGTGGGCAATCTACGATAATGACGTCGTAGAGTTCGTCGACATCGGCGAGCGCTTTACCCAGCCGGGCGAAGAACCTCTTCCCTTCCGCTGAACCTTGCATCGCGAGCGGCGTGGCATATTCATACTCCTGCAGCTCGAGGTTAGCGGGAATGATATCCAGATATGGAAAATTGGTGGCCGCGATGACGTTCCGTATTGGCTTTCTTTCGTCGTCATAACGAATGGCATCGAACAGTGAAGGGTTGCGGTCTATTTCCGGCTGGAAGCCGTGCAAAGCGGAAAGAGACGCTTGCGGATCGAGGTCGATGGCAAGGGTCCGATGCCCGGTCAATGCGAGGTGCTGAGCAAGGTGTGCGGCAGTCGTTGTCTTGCCGGACCCGCCTTTGAAATTCACGATCGCAATAACCTGCAGCTTCTCGCCAGATTTACGGCGCGGGACGTATTTCTTGGCGTCCGATCGGCCATTTTTGTCCAGATATTGCCGTAGCTCGATCATCTGCTCGGCTGAATAGATCCTGCGTCCGCCGGCAGCGATCGTGGGCTCCGGGCCCTTTTTTTCCAGGTGTAGCCGCTTTAGATTATTGGGGCTTACGCCAAGATAATGCGCGACCTCGGCCATCGAAAAATGCCGAAGAGTCTTCTTCGCATTCGGAGGAAACTTTTCCAGGCGAAGTTGATCGAGCTTCCTGGATATTTCCGCGCCCTGAGCGAGTATCTTGTCATCGAATTCGAATGCCGGAAGCAACATCTGCTTTTCGCCCGATTAGAAAATAGCGCCAGAACGAACCTGATCGCAGATTTAGCGCCATTATGTCCGATTCGTTTGTGCTGGCAAGAATTATAGAGTTAACAAGAGATTAACGTGGCCTGACGGGTCCCTCAGCCGGTGCCAAATCGGCAAGAACCCTTAATTCATTGATTCAAATCGTTCTACAGCCGCTTTGACGGCCGTCAACTTTCCATCCGCCACACAGCAGCTCGGCGAGCGGGAGTCTACAATCGATCGGTTTTACCAAGAAAGATGATCGGGGAGATAACGAGCCCAGATTATGTTGTCATCTATTGCAAGGACACGCTTAGCCCGGACTACGTCTATCAGTATCTCCAGAGCGAAGCGGGCAAACACGCTATTAATCAAAAACCAAGGGGTCTGTTCGTTTTCGGCTCTACCATCAGCAGCTGGGAGAAATTGAAATTCCGATCCCTGCTGGTATCTCCGTACAAGAGAGGTTCGCTGATGCGTGCAACCGATTGGAGGCGATGCGAAGACGCGTCAGTCAGGCCAATCTCGCCGTACAGAGCTGCCTCAATGCCGCAATGCGTACCGCTTTCTTGAAGGACTAGGGCTGCAATCACCCGCGCCGCATGGCGTGGCTCAAGGAAAGGAGCGTGTCGGGGATCGATCCCTGCCACGCGACATTCAAGCCCGCTGGATAGCCGTCGCGGACGACTCCCGCTCCAGAATACCCGCGCGATGTATCCGTGTGGTGCGGACCGTCTCAGCGCCGCGATGCTGAACCTCGAAAGTGACGGAGTTGATCTCTTCGGGTTGGCAGCCGAAGCAATCATTGAAGGCCTTGAGGAGTTGGACGTCGCCGATCGCCTGCGCGGACGGATTGGGGTTGTTTCGGGGCGCGGGGATAGTCGCCGGGAACACATAAAGGCACGGCGGCGGCAGGGCGTACGGGCCTATGCTTGTGGCGCGCGCGGGATCGGCCGCGAGTTTGGGGCAGGGGCGCCCGATCGTGCCGCATACCATGTCCCAGATGATCAGCCCGTCGACGCGCTGTTCACGAAAAATGATTTCGGCGCTGAGGCGGGTATGAATGCCCGACCAGGCGTTATGTCGCGGGTCGGCACCTGGGTTGGTGCAGACGCTCCAGATGATGAACTCATGGGCGTGGGGCGGGCGCTCGAAAATGTTGGTGTTGTTTCCGTCGAGGCAGCCCTTTAGCTCGATGACCGCGATTTTTCCGGATGGCAGTCGCACGGAGTAATCGTGGCGGTTAGCGTCGCCGGCCGATTCCCAGTCGGCAATGAAGCCCTGGTCCTGCATGTGGTTGAGCACACGACGCGCGAAATCGCGCTTGTCGCGCATGGTCGCAGAATACTGTCCGCGAATGCGCTCAATGGCGCCACGAAAAAGACCGCTGTTGTAGAACTCTTGCTCGGAAAGCCCATGTTGGCCGAGCTTGTGGGACTCGACCTTCAGCACCTCCGCGAATTCCTCGATTTTTTGGCGCAATGCCTGGTTTTGTTCGCACGGTATGACGGTCATGCCGCAACCTTCGCGGCGGTCGGCCACTGCCTGAGAATAGGTTCGAACAAATGCTCGGCCAAATGCCGGACGACCGGGACAACCACACCGTCGCCGGCGAGATGATAGGCCTCGTTGTAATTGGTCGGAAGCTGGTATTCGTCGGGCAGGCCCATGAGTCGCGCGGTCTCTCGTCCAGAGATGAGGCGTGAACGGACCTTTTGGCCTTGCACGACAAGGATCAGCTGGCGGCTTGAACCGCCGGCCGGGGTACGCAAGCAGCCGGCGACGTCATCAAACCGGACTTCGGCGCGCTGCACTTTGATTCCGTCTGCATCAACGCGCGTGCGCTTGTAGATCGCCCCGACTTGGCACCTTTTCGAGCGCTTGGCGGCATCGACCTTGGCGCGGTTGACCTCGCTCATCATGTCGAGAAGACCCCGGGTCTTGGCCGGCGTATGCCAATCTACGTCGGCCGGGTCGTCCTCGATCAGATCCGCGAAAACCTGGTTGCGCGGATCGGGCTCGGGGAGGGACCACCAAACCCAATTTCGGCGCCCCCGCAGCGGCGTGTTCTCATGGGCGGTAAGCAGCCCACGCGAATGCCAGAGGGGCGAAGGCGCATCCTGGATCAGCGCGCCTGGGATTGCTTCGCCGTCACGCACGCCGATGATGAAAAGCCGCGGCCTGGATTGGGGAACGAAATGAGCCGCGTCGATAACGAGGGCCCCAAAGGTGTAGCCCGCCTGCTCAAAGGTCGAGCAGATGGCCGCAAAATCCTTGCCTTGGTGGGAAGTAAGGGTGCCGCAGACATTTTCGAGCGCGATAATCTTGGGGGCGCGGTTTTCGGAGATGAGCTGCTTCATTAGGTCCCAGAAGGGCCAGAAAGTGCCTGAGCGATCGCCTTTGAGGCCTGCTCCGCCGCCGGCAAGCGAAAGGTCTTGGCAGGGGAACGACGCCCAGGCAAGGTCAACCTGGCCGTCAAGATCTTTGGAGGAAAGCGTCTTGATGTCCGCGGTCCTCAGTTGGCCCTCGCCCCAGTTCGCGCGATAGATGGCACTCTTCTTGTGGTCGAAATCATTGGCGAAGCGGCAGCGCCAATTCTGCACACCCAAGCCGGCGCGCACCATGCCGCCACCAGCGAAGAATTCGAAAAATTCAAACATGGCCGCTCCCGACTGGGGGAGTGGATGCCTGCGTATCCTGCTCGCGCGCGAGCTTTTCGAGGATCGCCTCGGCAATCCAGGTATTGCGCGACACGACGCCCGGGCGCTTGGTCCGGAGCAGATCAATCGCCTCCCATATTTCGGGATAGAGGCGGACGCTCTGACGGGAGCGATCATCTTTCTTTGCAATAGCAGTCATGATTCGAATTAGGCGCCTAAGTGGCGCCAAAATCAAGAACGTTATGTGAACATTGCACAGGGGATTATTCGGTTGGGATTGTGATCTCGACCGGCGGCGCGATCTCCGTCTGAATGGGTGTGTATAGGTCTATGTCGACCTCAGGTGAGGCAAGAGTAACGATAAGCGCGTAACGCGTTTTCTGCTCGCAAACCTCGATATTCCTGCGCTCTTTCCACCAGCCAGACACGGGTTTCACACAAATCATGTCGCGCGCGGCGAGCTTCGCTCCTGATCCACGCCATTCGTCGCAGTGGATCGAACCGGCGGAAACATTCGTCGGCCCGAAAACCCAGCCGCCGTCATCTTGATTGCGAGAATGGCCGAGCGACGCAGGCGCGTCTTCGTCAGCGTTCATCCAGTAACGGAATTGTGCCTCGGTTTCGTTGGCACGTCTGAGGTCGAACCGCAGACCGAAGGACTGGTATTTCTGTGGGTCAATCGCCGCCGCGCGACCCGGGTTTGGCTCAACGAAATATGAAAGTGTGACTCGGAGAACAAATTCCTGCTCCGCATGCTGCTCCAAAATCTCCTTCGGCCAAGGCAGCCGATAGTAGTGGCACTCATTGAAGGCGACATATGAGGTCTTTGCGAAAGGCTGGATCATCTGCTGCGCGACTAAGGCTAGATGATTGCGTGCAGAGGCGGTTGCGCGTGTGTAGGACGGCACGCCGTATCCAAAGCAACGCGCGAGCCGTTGACGCTCGCGTAGACCACTTGCGGCGTTGAACCGTTCCTTCATGCGATCGGTCCATGCGGCGCTGTGGATCACGAGAGCGCGGATCGTTTCTGGCCAATAGTCTGGATGGTCCGCTTGGAGGCGCGCCGCAAGGCGGGCCGCAAGGGCGGTCGCAGCGCTTGTCGCTGCGAAATTGACGATCGGCAGGCGATCAACTTCGCTGCCTGTCGTGACCAACTCGAGCGAGGGGCAGGAGATAAGATTTTGGCCGCTCGGAGAGCGTGCGCGGTTTCCAGCCTCCATGACGATTTCGGGTTTAATCGGCGCTTTGCCCTGCGGCCATGCGAGGGAATTGCGAGAGAACGGGCTAAGGTCGCCCATGTCAGCAGAGGCAAGTAGCCGTCGAGGCCCTCGTCGTCGATCAGCTGTTTCTCGGTGCAGCCCCCGACCGTGAGGGCGTTCCAAGCTTGGGCCGGGTCCTCGATTGGATAGGCCTCCTCCGGTTCCAGCTGGTCAACATTGGTGACGGCAGGAACATTCCCCGCGGAGATGAAGAAGAGGCGCTTGGGGCTCTCGGAATCGTCCCCTTGGAGCCGTGCTGCGCTCGCGCGGTCAATAGTGGCGCTCCAACTGGTGCCACGTTCCCCCGACACGTCTTCATTGGTAATGGCCATGCAAAAAACACGGCTACGCTCTGGATTCTGGATTTCTGCAAGAGCAATAGCATCGGTTGTGATCGTGCTGAGCCGCGCCGGCTTATTCGGCGGAAATCCATCTGCGGGCAAAACTCGGACAGATTCTAAGCGGTGAGTGAGCCGGCGAGTCTCTGTGTCTTGCAGTGCGGCAAGCAAATCGCCGTGCAGGGCCAGACCTGCCATTTCCGTGCCATGGCTATCTCTCTGGTTGTCCGTTGGCACCCAGTCGGTGTCTGCCGAGAGAAGGTCCGTTTCAGAGAGGGCGGGTTCGATCAGAGCATGGGCACGATTGACTCCTGTATCGAGGAGACAAACGCTGGGCGCATCTGCGCCGGGCCAAATGGTCCGGTTTGCTAGGTCTTCGGTCCATGGGTGCTGATTTTCACGTACTTCTTCGATGAAAAAGGTTGGCGTATCAGACCCCCGCCGCAACTCTGTGAGGCCTTTGCAGGCGAACAGGGCGATCTCAATGTCGGCGCGCCGCGCAAAGACCGGAACCACTACAACCTCTGGAAAGAACAAATGGTAGTCGTCTCTGGCGATCTGGCATCCCAACCGACGAAGCGTCTCGATGATCTCGGCTTGCTGTTCACGGATACACCAGACCTCCCACCAGATTTGGGCTTGGGGATCTCCCGGAAGAAATGCCGGCTTGTCTGTCCAAAAGGAGAGAAGCCGCGCTCGGCGTATCCGCTCGATCGGCTCGACATACTTGCCTCGGGGCGGCTTGCCAGCTTCGGTCAGTGGGCCTGACCGATAGTCCTCTAGAATTGTTTCAAGGGCGGGTATGGATTCGTCGGGGACAAAGAGAACAGTCGTCAGAGTGTCTTGATCAGTTTGCTTCGTCGCGCCGGAGTAAATCCCGGCTCTCTTGCGATCCAAAGCCTCCGCATCCGATCCTCGCTGTAATTCGACTTCGTAATAACTGCCGTCACAGCGTTGGAATTGCTCGTCAGGAACGGGGGTTTCCTGAACCTCGCGGAACGCAGCCCGTAATTGTTCAAGAAGGAGAGCGCCATGCTGCTCGCGACTCCGGGGCGCGCTACCGCTTCCTCTATTTCTGGTGTGGGCCGTGTAGCTATGGGTTTTCTTGCGAGATGAAATGTCAAAGTGGGGGAGATTGAATTCTGCCATGCACTTTAGTGGTCTTTCTTACTGCTAAATGTTTGGTGCATCTCGCGACGCTCCAGGAGCCGCTTGGCGAGCTGATCCGACGTCACTGTATCCGACTCGTTGAGAATCGCGGATTTAACTGCGTCCTCGGTGGCGCGGGTTATCTCCGCCTGGCTTAGGCCCTCGGCGGCTTCAAAGAGAGCGGTCCAAGACAATCGCTTCGCCTTAAAGGGACGCATAGCTGCAAGAATAATTTGTCGAACTTGATCCTTGGTGGGCTTTTCAAAAGCGAGAGCGATGTCGAAACGGCGCACGAGCGCGTTATCGAGCAATTCCGGATGGTTAGTCGCACCGATAATGATGCTGTCCGTGGCGTTTTCTTCTTCCATATATTGGAGGAAAGAATTGAGCACACGGCGCATCTCTGCAACGTCGTTATTGGCCGTGCGCCTGCCGCCGACTGCATCAAATTCGTCAAAGAGGTACACGGCGCGGCGCTTGGCGGTTTCGTCGAAGACAAGCCGTAGCTTTGCGGCAGTCTCCCCCATGTACCGCGTTATCAGCGCTTCTAAGCGGATAACGAATAAGGGCAAGGAGAGCTGGCCAGCGAGGGCTTCCGCGGTCATGGTCTTACCAGAGCCGGGTGGCCCCACGAACAGGGCGCGACGATTGGGAGTCTTGCTGTGTTCGCGCAACCAAGCGCGTTTCAGCTGCTCTCGAACGAACTCATTCAACCGCCCGCGAATGGGTTCGGATAGGACAACGTCTTTGAGGGTGTAACGCGGCTTGCGATGCTCTAGCAGCCCTTCCAAATCACCCCGTGGCCTTGCGAACGGAATCGCGACGCTGCTTGCTTTTTTGGCGGTTCGGGCCGCCTCTACTGCTGAGCGAATTTGATCGGCAGTGGACCGATGTCCTTGCCGAGCCTCTGACGCAGCTATTTGCAAAGCAATCGACAAAAAAAGATCGTCGTCGCCCTCTGCGCGGCTCCGCAACATCGCCAATATTTGCTTCGCGTTAGACATTATCCCTTTGTTTCTTGTTTGGCTTTCGTTTCAGGTCGGCCAAGCTACCAAGGGTTTTCATGCGAAAAGTATAACATGCCGGATGAGCGGTTCCATGGATTTTGCATCATAAGGCAGCCCCCAGCTGCACGACGTCTCAAATCACCACGCGCTCAATTTCGTCCAGGCTCATCTCGTCGCGCCGGCGGTCACAGAGCCGCGTCGTGCGCCTCGAGGCGTGATTCGCCATGCTGGCTGCTTTTTCTAGCGTCCCCGGTTCTTCAAATAGGCGGTGATCCCCGTGGCCCCGAGCTATGGCTGCCGATCTTGGTCGCAATGCCTGCCGCCGAGGCGCGGTGGCGGATCATCGCATAGGCGTTCGCCTGGGGCAGCGGACTCAGCGTCAGCTCGTCCGTGCCGCGGCCGATCGTGCGGAACAAAAGCGCCTTTCGGTCGCCTGCTAAGTCGCAGCCGTCGATATAGGCGTGTAGGTAGGCTTCGAGGTTATGGTGGCACGGCATTTCGTGCCGCTTGCCGCCCTTCTCATGCAGCCGCACCCAGAGGCGGCCGTTCTGTACGTAAACATTCTCCACCCTCATGGCGAGCGCCGCACCGACACGGGCGAAGGATAGATCATCAGTCCAATGAGCGCGCGGTCGCGCAAGTCGGCGGGCGTGGTCACGTCAATGCTGTCGAGCAAGGCGCGCGCCTCCTGTGGGTCGAGCACCGGGGTCTTGCCGACTTTGATAACGTGCTTGGGGCCCCGGACGCTGGTGGCCGGATTGGTCGGGACAATCTGGCCGGTCACCAGCCAGTCGAACAGCTTACGGATGGCGGCGAGGCGCTGCTTGGCGGTCGGCGCGCTGTGGCTGCGCGTTAGCGCCTCGACATAAGCGCCGACGTGAAGCGGCTCGATGTCGATGAGCAAAGCGAGTCCATGCTGCTCGCATTAGGCGAGGAATTCTTCAATCGCGCGGCCATAGGCGCGGCACGTGTGCGGGTTGCGGGCGTTGTTGGAAGAACTCCCAAAAGCGCGTTCGGGCGCGTTCGCCGGCGGACGAGCGCGGGAAGCTCGGAACAAGGTGATTCATGCCTTCGATTTCTTCTCCAGTGCCTTTTCAAGCTTCGAAAGGTCGGCCTCCAGCTTCTCGATGAGAAGCGGCGTCGACGCCGCGACCAGCTCGACCCCCTTGGTCTTCGGTTTCTCGGCAACCGTCTTTAGGAGGTCATGGCCGCGTTGAATGGCCTCCTTGGTTTGATTGATCGCATATCTAATCTCGGCTTCACTCAGCTTGCCATAAGCCATGGGTGTTTCCTCGAATGTAGGATAAAGGACATTATCATATATAGGAGCTGGGGTCCTTCAGGATGGTCGGTGTCGCGCAACGCAGTGCAAGGGACTCCTCGTCGCCCGTCTCCGATCTCGGCATGCCGCTATTGGATTTGCAATGGCGACCCGCCTTTTCTTCCAGACATCCATCTGGCTCCCCGAATATGCGGCCTACGCACGTTTCCGTCTTCGGCGTGGGCGAAGGCGCTGGATTCGCGCTGATTGCCGGGGGCCGGCAGCGGATTGGAGCCCGCCCATATCTGCTCGAAGCGAGCCTCGAAGGCGTTGGCCACGGATGGCTCGCGCACGACAAGGATGTCATTGTCCTGCTGTTTGAGGCCTGACGCCGACAGGTTGGCAGACCCCGAGCGCAGGATCCGGCCGTCGATCGCATAGGATTCAGATGCATGTAGGGGCCTGGCGCCTTCATGCGGATGCTTCTCGCGATTTCGCGGAGTTGGTCGAAGGCGTGTTGCTGGCTCCGATCGAGGACGATACGAACGGCGACGCCACGCCTGTGGGCGTCGATTAGAGCGTCGATGACCGGCCAGTCGGTTAGCGAATAAGCGGCCATGTCGATCTTTGTATGCGCCGAGCGCAGCAAGGCGACATCCACATGCTCGAGGTTCTCAGCAGGCGCGTAGTGGATTTCGACCTCCCCAGCGCTGGCCGGGGGCGCGAACACGGGAAGGGGGCCGAGCGCCGCAAACGCCAGAACCACGCCACCGCCAATTCGTTTCCAAGCCAGCAATCCCAATTCCGGCCTTCTCCACACAGCCCTTCTCGTATAAGAACGAATACAGAACAACAGAGGCCCTGTCTATGTCCCGAAAACCCAACCGCCGGTCGGATCGCTTCGTGGATCGCGAACGCCTCCTAGCGGCGATCGGCGCTTGCCGGGAGAAAATCACCCGCGAACAAGCGCGGATGGAGGTTTGCGGGCCCCTATATCATTCTTCATCGACCGTCGTCGCGGCGATTGATGGCCTCGCGCTGATGCTCACCGGAAGGCGGGACTACTTCCATCTGACGGGCCATGGGTTGCATGCGGAAGTGCGGAATAGCGGCACAGGGAGAGACGCGATGCTCGCAGCGGGTAATCTTTTCGCAAACTTGCCCGAGCGTCGGACCGAGGAGGAGGTACACCCGGGTTCTGGTACGACCAAGAACAGTTCGAATGGGTGGTCCTGCTGACAGGCTCCGCGGGAGTGGTGTTTGAAGGGGAGGACACGCCCCGCATCCTACGCCCAGGGGACCATGTGGAGATCCCAGTGCGCCGTCGGCATCGAGTCGAATGGACGGATCCAACGGAGCCGACCGTGTGGCTCGCAGTACATTTGGTAGACCCCTCGGCCGAGAGCTCGAGGCTTAAGTGACTCAGTCGCAGTCCGTCAGCTATATCACGCAAGGCCACCGCGGCGACACTTCGTTAAAAGTTCCCTAACGGGTTCAGCGTAACGTTGTCGGCAATTTCGAAATGGAGCGAAACGGGCAACCACATGGGGGAAAATGCCGACCTCGGAAACACAGCCCAAGCAGCCTTGCTCCGCTACCGTGGCGCACTCGCCAGAGTAGAGGCTATAGAGTTTGCGGAGAAGAGAGCGCATCAAGCACTACTTGAGTGGCGCCAACGCGTTGAGGTTTCGATCTCCCAGGACGAGAGCTTAGCAGTCAAAGCAGAGCTCGTCGAAGCCGGAGAGTGCGCCGTATCCCAGCTGCAAGAGATCCGTCTCGCATTGGGCGCCGCGACACTGGAGCTGAAAGCGGCTTTTGCGGCCTTAGCTGCTATCGACGATTAGCTGACTGAGCTGCTGCCGGTTTCGTGGACGCCGAGAAACCGGCAGCAGCTCAGACGGCCATCCAAGGCGGCCAGGTTTTGGGATGATTCGAGAAGAGCTCGTTCGCTCCTTAGGGGATTAGGCCACGCTTGATGGCGAGAGCTACTGTATGCGTGACGTTCTCCGCCCCGAGCTTTGCCCGCGCGTTGTCGATATGAAAAGCAACGGTTCTGGGTTTGATGTTCATGATGCACGCGGTCTTCTCGATCGTTCGCCCTCGTGAAAGCCAGCTAAGGCACTGCGCTTCGCGTTGGCTGAGCGGAGACTCCACATCATCGGCGAGAGGTGATCGCAAGGCGGCTTCGACATGGGCATGGAAATACGTGGCCATCAGCCGCAAAAGCACCTTCGCCTCCTCAGAGCCTTCACATGCGTCGCGGCGGCATTTGTCAGAGGCGAAGGTAAAGACGGCAAATCGGTCGAAACCCGCGGGCAGAGGGATCGAGACGCCCTTTTCGATCCCGAACGCCGCCGCTTCAACATAGAACTTTTGCTGGACTTTGTTCGCTCCCCTTGTCGCCTGTTCGCCGCTCCAGCGAAAAACTTCTCGATCACGCCTTGCGCGACGGATGACAGGGTCGATTTGATCATATCGGTTCTTGCGGTAGTGCTCCGTCCACTCCTTTGGATAAGTCGAAATCAAGCGATGATCGTCGCCCGTGAAGGCAAGATATGCGAACCATCGGAACCCCAGCTCTTGCGCGGCGCGTTCGGCCACCGCACGGAAGGCTGACGCATCTGATGCCGTGCGCACGCCGTCGACAAAATCCTGATACGCAATTTCCAACTGCCGCATCTCATCATACCCTTTGCTCGAAATCCCCTACTTTCTCTTTAAAGTCTTTCCTCCTCGAGCATCGCTGATCACTCTGAATAAAAAAAAGGCCTTCACCTACGCTGTGTGCGGCTGCGATGCGGCGATTTTGTGGAGCCGGGCGAAGCCCTGTGAAATTTCGCAGGTTCATCGCCGGCGCGGGTTTTGTCTTTTCAAGCCACATTGCTTCGCGATTCGAGACGAGCGCGCGCAACCAACACGCCTCTTTGAACAGAACGGAAGCACAAATGGACCTCTCAGCCTTCATGGCGCTTGTCGAGCGCTGCGCGCCCGGCGTTGACGCACGAGAGCTCATCCCCATCGTGCGAGCCGCCAGCGGCTTTGAGAACCTCGCACTGACAATAGACGGTCGCAAACCGATCAAAATCCTTGCGACATCGAAAGATGAGGCGATCGCGCTCGCGATGCAGGCCAAAGTCGCCCACAAAGACGCCCGGCTGGGAATCGCTGGCCTGACCTTCGACGACCTCGACAAAACGGGGGTCAGCGTTTCTGAAGCTTTCGACGCCTGCCCATCTCTTCGCGTGGCGGCGCGAGTCCACGGCGAACAGGGTAGGGGCGCGGGAAAACTCGGCGTCTCAAACGCAACATTGCCAGCGAAGCGTTCGGCTGACGGGGATATTGATCCTCTCGGCGATCACGCGCTCGACCAGACGCCCAGGACTGTGGAGCAAGAGCCGCCATCCAAGGAGCCTTGGGACGTCTTCGGCAGACCGTCGGCAAGCTCGCTTCTCGTCTATCGACAAACGTTGCGCGCTCGCCGCGACCAAGCTCACCGATTCTCGAATGGAGTTGACGATCAATGATGCGCTCTCTTGCCCGCCGCCTATCATTCCTTTCATCCGCCAGCACCGCCGCCATCCTTGCTCTCAACAAGCCCGCCTTCGCCCAAAGCGCCAATGTCGAACGAATCCTCCAAAACATCGTCGACGCGCTCACCGGCAATGTCGCGAAGCTTCTCGCAACATTGGCTATCATCATCACCGGCATGTCCTGGATGTTCGGATATCTTGATTTGCGGCGCGCCGGCTACGTCATCCTCGGCATTGCTATCCTGTTTGGCGCAGCGGAAATCGTTTCGACGCTGACCGGCAAGTAGCGTCGGATGTTCCTCCACGCATTCCGCCATCACAAGAGGTCCCCTATGACCGACGAACGCCTCCACGAGGACACGCTGTTTCTCGCCTGCACGCGGCCCGCGATGATTCACGGCGTGACCATGGAGGCCATGGGCCTCAATGTCATTTTCTCCTCCATTCTGTTCGTCCTGGCGGGCAGTCTGTTTTACGGCCTTGTCGCCTTGCCCATTCACTTTGCCTGTCAGCTGATCTGCCGGCGAGACGCCAACCAGTTCCGCATCATTTTAGCCTGGCTCGAGACACGTGGCCGCCATCGGAATGCAAGCCTCTGGGGTGGCGCCTCTTGCACACCACTGCGGCTCGTCCGGCGCTTCAACGCAGGGGAGCTCGCCAATGGCTAGCGTCCCCTTGAGGGTCAAGGCGCGAGAGGTGGGACCTGAGGTTCACCTCCCCTATCTGCGTCACGTTTCCCCGCATCTCATCTCGCTGTCGACCCGCGCGCTGATCACGACGATCCGTCTCGCCGGGGCGGCCTTTGAGACGGCCGACGCCGCGGATCTCAACGATCTCCACAACAAGCTCAATCTCACGCTCCGCAACATCGCCGACGAGCGCCTGGCGTTGTGGACGCATCTCATTCGCCGCCCAACAAGCGAGTATCCGATAGCAGCGTTTCGCTCGGAATTCGCCAACGAGCTCGATCGAGCCTATCAGGCGCGGCTCATGTCCAAACAGCTCTACGCCAATGAGCTCTACCTGACCCTCGTTTGGCATCCGGGGCGCGACGCCGCCGAACGCGCATCACAATTTTTCTCCCGCCTTGGCCGCGCGCGGCGCGCCGGCGGAGAAGTCGACGGGCGGGGGCTGAAAAAGCTCGAGGATGTCTCGCGCGACCTGATGGCGGCGCTTGACCGCTACGCTCCTTACCGTCTCAGCCTGATCGAGCGGCAAGGCGTCGCGTTCTCCGAAATTGGCTCCTTCCTGCAAACGCTCGTCGCATGCGAGCGCCTGCCTTTCCCGCTGGTCCAGGGCCCGATCGGTCCGGCGCTTTACGCCAATCGGCTCATCTTTGGTCGCGAGACAATCGAAATCCGCGGGCCAGGCGGTTCGCGCTTTGCCGGAATGCTGGCCTTCAAGGATTATCCGGCGACGACCAGGCCTGGCCTGCTCGACGGCTTGCTCGCTGCTCCATTTGAGTTAGTCCTGTCGCAAAGCTTCGCTTTTCTTGGCAAGAGCGAAGCCAAGACCGTTATGACGCGAAAGCAAAACCAGCTGCTTTCCACCAATGACCCCGCCGCCTCGCAGATCGGCGACCTTGACAGCGCTCTGGACGATCTCGAGTCGAACCGCTTCGTGATGGGCGAGCATCACCTTTCGCTTCTGGTCCTTGCCGACGCGCCGACAGAGCTCCTCGAAAAAGTGAGTCTCGCCCGCCGAATATTGGCCGACGGCGGCGCTGTCGTCGTGCGCGAAGATCTCGGGTTAGAAGCGACCTTTTGGGCGCAGCTACCAGGCCTCTTCAAATACCGGGCGCGCGCCGGCGCCATCACGTCCCGGAATTTCGCGGGGTTGTCACCCTTCCACGCCTATCTATCGGGCAAGGCTGAGGGCAACCATTGGGGGCCAAGCGTCGCCGTGCTGAAGACGGCTTCCGGGTCGCCCTTCCACTTTTCGTTCCATGTCGGCGATCTGGGCAACACCTTCATTTGCGGGCCCTCGGGCTCGGGCAAGACGGCCTTCCTGACTTTTGCGCTCACGCAGGCGGAAAAGCTCAACGCCCAGCTGGTCCTCTTCGACAAGGATCGCGGGGCCGAGCTCTTCATCCGCGCCATCGGCGGCGCTTACCTCACCTTGAAGGGCGGCAGGCCGACCGGCTGCGCGCCGTTGAAGAGCTTTGACCTGACGCCTTCGAATCTTGCCTTCCTTGGCAGCCTCGTCCGAAAGCTCGTGAGCGTCGAAGGCAGGCCGCTGTCAGTCGCAGATGAGCAAAGGATCGACAACGGCCTCCTGGCGCTGCGTGAGATGCCGCGACATGAGCGGTCGTTTTCGGCCCTGCGCGTCTTCCTCGGTCAACGCGATGCGGAAGGGATCGGCGCGCGTCTCGAGCGCTGGTGCAAGGGACAGGCTTTGGGCTGGGCGCTCGACGCCGACGAAGACGCCATCCATGTCGATTCGCACGCCTTCGGCTTCGACATGACGGATGTTCTCGACGACCCTGTCGTGCGAACGCCGCTGATGATGGTCCTGTTTCGGCGCGTCGAAGAGTTAATTGACGGGCGCCGGATCATCATCGCCATTGACGAATTCTGGAAAGCGCTGGGTGACGAAGCCTTTCGCGATCTCGCCAATGACGGTCTCAAAACCATCCGCAAGATGAACGGGGTGATGGTGTTCGGAACGCAGTCGCCTCGAGACGCGTTGACCTCGCCAATCGCCCACACGATTGTCGAGCAATGTCCAACGCAGATTTTCTTTCCGAACGCCCGGGGACAGGCGAGCGACTATGTCGACGGCTTCCATCTCACCAGGAAAGAGTTTCGCCTGATCAGGGAAGAGCTCTCCATCGAGAGCCGGCGTTTCCTCGTCAAGCAGGGCCACGACGCCGTCGTTGCCGAACTCGATCTCGAAGGGATGGACGAAGCTCTCGCAATCCTCTCTGGGCGAACGTCCACCGTCGAGCTCGCTGAACAGGTGCGAGCTGATGTTGGCGACAATCCGGCCGAGTGGCTACCCCTCTTTCATCAACGCCGACGAGGTCTCGCATGAAACCGGTTCGAGTTCTCTCCCTTCTGGGCCTCTCCGCATGGACGTCGGCAGCGCCGGCGCAGGTGGTGTTCGACCCCAGCGTCTTCGCACGCCAGTTCGATCAACTGATCGAGCTGAAGAAGCAGGCCGACACGCTCTCCTCGCAGCTCCGGGTCGCGCAAGATCAGCTCGCGCAAGCCAAGGATCTCTACAACTCCGTCAACAAGCTCACGAACGCCAATGACGTCGCGAGCCTGCTGAACTCTTCACAATTCCGCAAATATCTGCCGGGGGAATTCTCGCAAATCGAGGGCCTCATCAAAGGCTCGGGCTCGGGAAGTTTCGCGTCATCCATGGACGCCTATCTCTCGCAGAACCGCCTCTACCCGGAAAATCCGGGGAATTCCTTCTATGCCTCAGAGCTTGATCGCATTGCCCGCCAGACAGGCGCCAAGCATTCGCTCGGTCAGGCGGTCTACGACACCGCCTCTCGCCGCATTGACCAACTTGAGGAGCTGCGTCGCCAGATCAGCGTCTCCAAGGACGCCAAGGAGGTGCTGGATCTCTCTGCGCGCCTCCAGGCTGAACAGGCTCTCTTGCAAAACGACGTGCTTCGACTGCAGGGCCTCGCGATGATCCAGCGCGCCCAGGCCGACATGGATGTCGAGCGCGAACGCGAGCAACACCGGCGAATTATCAACGAGATGAAGGCCGCCCTCCAATGAAGCAGCTATTCTACGCCTTGCTCGCCGCAAACTGCTTGGCAGGATGCGGCAACGAAGCCAGCTCTCCGAATGCTGCACGGGAGGGCGTCACTGAGTCGCGTGACGTGGCTTGGTTTCTCGAGCACTCCGCAGAACACGATAAAACAAAAGCGCGTTGTAAGGCAGATCCCGGAACGTTGAGAACTTCGCCTGAGTGCATAAACGCGGATCAGGCGCAAAAACAAATTTTCGTCTGGGGGCGTGAAGAGGCCCTGCGCCGCGCACGAGAGGGGCGCTGATCATGGCTATCGCTGTTTTCGACGAGTTTCTCAGGGAATTTGAACAGCCGCTTTCGGATTTCGTCTCAAACTCCGTCCAGAACCTTGCATCTTATGTAGACGCGCTGCTGCGCGTCGCCGTGATTCTCTATGTCGTGATTTATGGGATCGCAGTGATGCGGGGGGCGATCCAGGAACCCATTCTCGACTTCGCCTGGCGCACGATCCGGATCGTGACAGTCATCCTCCTTGCAACCAACGCCGCATCCTACCAACAATACGTAAAGGCACTTTTCTTCGACTCGCTTCCGCGGGAGATCAGCGGCGCCATCGCGGGAAGCGGGCTTGACATGAAGTCCGGTCAGCCATTCGACCAATTACTGATCAAAGGCATCTCAGTCGCACAAAAAATATACGACCAAGCAGGTTTGACCGACGTCGTGCCAGCGCTCGTTGCAGCGATCCTCCTCGTTTTCACAGCCGCAAGCGGCTTCCTGCAATTCGCCATCATGCTCTACGCCAAAGTTGGCCTTGCGCTGGTGCTTGCCCTCGGCCCCCTTTTCATCGCGCTGATGCTGTTTGAGGCGACCCGCACCTTTGGCGAAGCCTGGACGCGTCAGCTCGCCAATTTCGTGATCCTCCATGTGCTCGTCGTCGCGTTAATCGGGCTGATGCTGACGACGGTCGGGCATTTTGTTGATAAATATGGCGCCAACGCCGCGACAGGGGGTCAGCTGATCGTCGGCGCGGTGGCGATCAGCGCAGTGTTAGGCCTTGCCGCCTATATCGCCCTGCAGCTGCCAGAAATCGCCGGCGCGCTCGCAGGCGGGGGCGCATCGCTCGCCGCCCATATGCTCAACCGCTGGATGGCGGCTTACGCCACGACCGCCACCCTTGGAGCGACAATGGGCGCCTATGCCGGCGCGCAGATCGCCGCGGCTCGCACGCTGCGCCGAAGGCGGGCAGGCGGCAGCATCCGTCACGTTCCAGCGGAATAGGGGCTCTGTCGTCTGCAATCAGTCTGGGAGAGAAAATGACAACCCGAATGGCATTTCTGGCGCTCGCAGCTGCGGCGTCGCTTACCGGCTGCGCCAGCCTTACGGCCGCGAGCGCGCCCAGTTGCGACGGTTCGGCGCGCCGACCGCTCAACAGGTCGCTTTGGGCTTGGGAGAATACAAGGCTAATCGCGGTCGGGCCCATAGAGACGCCAGTGTCCATCCCGCCTGCGTCGGTAGGCCGTGAACCGATCATCCGCAAGGGCGACGCAGGGGGCGCTAAGCCAACACGTATGGCGGTTCGGCCCGTCTTCGATATCGCCGCCTCGGCGCGCTCCTGCGTTGGAGCCGACCATGGTTGAGGCCGGGGATCTGAAGACCTATTTCGAGCGGGCGCGGCTGTGGGAGCAGGACCTCTTGCTCGCGGCGCAGCGCTCGCAGCGTATCGCCTGGGGCGTCGCGGCGGCGGCCTCGCTCCTTGCCTTCGCTTCCATCGGCGCGGTCGCTGCGCTGACGCCCCTCAAGACCGTCGAGCCCTTTGTCATTCGCGTCGATAACGCCACCGGCATTGTGGATGTGGTTTCCGCGGTAAAAGACGAACCGCAGACCTATGACGAGGCGATTGCCAGGTATTTCCTGGCGCAATATGTGCGCGTTCGGGAAGGCTACAGTTTTGTCGAGGCGCCCAGCAACTTCCGAACTGTTTCGCTGCTCTCGACGCAGACTGAGCAGGAGCGTTTTGCTCACCTTTATCGGGGCTCCAATCCCGAAAGCCCGCAGGCGGCCTATGGCCGCAGCGGCCTCGCCGAAATCCGCATCAAGGCCATTTCGCTCCTGGGCCCGACGCTCGCCTCCGTCCGCTATTTGCGTGAAGTCCGGCATGGCGACGAAACCAAGCTCTCGCACTGGATCGCCACGGTCACTTTTTCCTTTGAGAAGAAAGCGACGATCTCCTCCTCAGACCGCCTGATCAATCCGCTTGGCTTTCTCGTTTCCGAATACCGTTCCGATCCGGAGACGGCCCCTTGACAAACCGAGCCCTTCTAATGCGCTCCCTCGTGCTCGCCTCCCTGTGGTGCGTCGCGCCCGTGCCGAGCCATGCCTTGCAGCAGCCCGCGGCGGGCGCCCGCGACGCGCGGGTGCGCATGGTCGCCTACGACCCCTACAACGTTGTCAAGATCAACGGCGTCATTCGCGCCTCGACCCAGATCGTCTTTTCCGAGGACGAGGAAATCGCCCATGTCGCCGTCGGCGATTCCGTCTCCTGGGAGGTCGCGCCGGCCGGCAACATCCTGTTTCTGAAGCCGCGGGAAAAGCACCCGCCGACTAATTTGCAGATAGTGACGACTCGACGGGACGGCCGCAAGCGATCCTATCAGTTCGAGCTTACGATCGCGGAAAGCTCGCTCGCCGACAGCTACTTCATGGTCCGCTTCGCTTATCCAGGCGACGAGGCGGAAGCCCGCCGCGACGCCGCCGCCTCCCGACGGGGCGAGATGGAGGCCCGCGCGATTGATGAGAGCTTCGCGCTGCATGACGCCACAGCGCCGCGCAACTGGCGCTATTCCGCCCAAGGGACGACGAGCCTCGAGCCCGACGCCGTCTATGACGACGGCAAGGAGACAACGCTGCGTTTTGAGGGCAATCGCGAGGTTCCTGCCATTTTTCTCGTGGGATCCGATGGAGCCGAGAGCCTCGTTCCCAAAGACGTCCGTGGCGAACTCGTCGTCGTCCACGCGGTCGGCCGGGAATTGCGCCTGCGCCAAGGAGCCGAGGTCCTCTGCATTTTCAACGAAGCATTCGACCCCGTCGGCGCCAATGAAGCGACGCGCACGACCAGTCCGAGCGTCGCGCGGCTGCCGCGTCGAGCGCGGAGGTGACGGCAGTGACACAGCAGGAAAAGGCCGGATGAATCAAGACGCAGATCATTCTCTCGATAAGGAACGCCGCATCACGCCGGTCTCGGCGGAGGGCGATCCGACGGCGTGGCGCAAGGGCGTGGGCGTCATCGGCCTTGTGACCTTGTGCAGCCTTATATTGTGGGCGAGCTGGAAGCGTCCGCCCGCCGAACCCGAAGCCCGCCAAAAGCCGACGATCTCGGTCGCAAACGCCTTCGAGCGTCCGCGCGATCCCCCCGCCGCACGAATTGAGCCGGCGCCGCTTCCCGTGGCGCTCCCTGCCGCTCCCGAGCGAACCAAGGCTGACGAACTCATGGAGAGCGCGCGGCGCGCCCCGGTGCTCGTTTTCAATCGTCCGCAGCAGGCGCGCTCCGGCACGGCTACGGGGCAAGGTCCGGGACTGGATTTCGAGCAAACGGGATCGATTTACCCGAACGCCTCTGCCTCTCCCGAAGCGCAGAACGATCTGGCGAGCAAATTGAAGCCAACGCCGGTCGAAGGCGTGCGCGCGGAGAGGCTCCCCAATCGTCATCTCCTGGTCGCCCAGGGAACTGCCATCCCCTGCGTCCTTGAGACCGCCATGTCCTCTGATGTCGCGGGCTTCGTCTCTTGTGTGGTCGAGCGCGACGTCATGTCCGACTCCGGTCAGGTCGTGCTGATGGAAAAAGGCACGCAGATCGTCGGAGAATATCGCGGCAATATGCGCCGGGGCTCAAGGCGCATGTTTGTCTTGTGGACCCGGGCCAAAACCCCCACCGGGGTGATCGTCGCGATCTCGAGCCCAGCTACGGATGCGCTTGGGCGCGCCGGTTTCGACGGCGAGATCGATAATCATTTTTTCGAGCGCTTCGGCGGCGCGCTGCTGTTATCGATCGTGTCAGACGCCGGCCAAATTGGCGCCGCGCAATTGTCGCAAGCCGACATTCAGGTGAATTCGATCCAGGGCTCTGGGCGCAGCGCCGCGGCGATTGCGACCGAGCAGTCGATCAATATCCCGCCGACGCTCTCCAAGAACCAGGGCGAGCGCGTCTCTGTGTTCGTCGCTCGTGATCTCGATTTTTCCTCCGTCTACCACCTGCGCCTTATCGAGGGTCGCAGCCAACTTCTCGATCGGACGGTTTTGGAAGGCAGGTGGGAACGGCAAAGGGTCACCAAGCCATGAGCGGAGCAGGGGCTGCGCGCTTTAGTGTGCAGCAAGGCCAACCGGAACCGGGCGCGGACTCAGCTGAGCGGCGGGTTCTTCTGCGCTGCCTCGAGCCGATCGCCGAGCTCCTCGCGGCGCCGGAGCTGACGGAAATCGCCATCAACCGCCCGGGCGAAGCTTTTACGGAAAGCCCCAAGGGCTGGACGCGCCATGAACGGTCGGGCCTTGAATTTCCACAGCTGATGAATCTCGCGACCGCCGCCGCGGCCTTCACGCGCCAGGACATCGCCACCGACCAACCGATCGTATCGACTGTGCTTCCCTTCGGCGAACGCTGCCAGATTGTCGCGCCGCCGGCGGTTCCCGCCCGGACGGTCAGCCTGACCATCCGAAAGGTCGCGCCGTTGACGATGACCCTCGACGACTTCGAGCGCCACTCGCTCTTCGCGGATGTCCGCCCTGCCAATGACAGCCTCTCGGCGGACGAAGAGGAGCTCATCCGGCTCAAAGAAGCCGGTCAGTGGCGCGCGTTCCTCGAGCGCGCTGTCGCCAGCCGCCGTAACATCGTCATTTCCGGGGCCACGGGATCAGGAAAGACGACGCTGGCAAAAGGACTGGTCGCGCTGATCCCCGGTCATGAGCGCCTTCTGACCATCGAGGACACAGCGGAACTTTCCGTTTCGCAGCCCAATCATGTGCGCCTGCTCTACGCCAAGGATGGGGGAGGGGTTGCCAAAATTGGCCCGCGTGAGCTACTCGAATCGGCTCTGCGAATGCGCCCGGACCGCATCCTGCTGCAGGAGCTGCGCGACGGCACGGCCTTCTATTATCTGCGCAACGTCAACTCGGGCCATCCAGGCTCGATCACCACCGTCCATGCCGACAGCGCGCGGCTGGCGTTCGAGCAGCTGACCCTTCTCGTGAAGGAGAGCGCCGAAGGCCGCGATCTTGCCCGCGACGACATCAGGAGGCTGCTGCACTTGACGGTCGATGTCGTCGTGCAGATGAGCCGCCGCGACGGCCGTTACCGTATCACGGAAATCTACTACGATCCGGAGGCAAAGCGGCGTAATGGGTTTTGAACCGCGCGCGACTCCTGTTTTCTCTTTGAGAATTTGCGCCTCGCAATCCGTCCGCCTCTGGCCAGGCGCCGGGCTTTATGTCGGGCTCGCGCTGCTTGCGGCGGCGGTCTTCCTCTTTGTCGCGTCGAACGTTTCGCTGCTCGGCCTTCGGGCGCATGATGGCGGACTGCACCTCTTTGAGTTCGTCAGATGGGCTCCAAAATTCGGTGTCGACAAACGCCTCGACCGCTGGCTCACAATTGGCGCCCTGGCAGGCGCCATAGCCGCCTTCGGCCTGCTCGGGACGGTCTTGCGCGCGCGGCCGCGGCCGCTGCACGGGGCCGCGCGTTTCGCGTCGCTGCGCGAGATCGAGGCGGCAGGGCTGCGCGCCAAGCACGGCCTCTTGCTCGGCGAGGCGCATGGCAAGCTCCTGACCTTCGGCGGGACCGAGCATGTGATCGTTTACGCCCCGACGCGATCCGGCAAGGGGGTTGGAGTCGTCATCCCTAATCTCCTCTCCTGGAGCGACAGCGTCGTCGTCCTCGACATCAAGAAGGAGAATTTCCTCAAAACCGCGGGGTTTCGGGCCCAGCATGGGCAGAAGGTCTATCTTTTCGACCCCTTCGACCCGCAGGGCCGCACGGCGCGCTATAATCCGCTCTCGGCGGTTCGCCGTGATCAAGGCGATCTTTATGACGATCTGCAGCGGATCGCCGGCATGTTGTTTCCGCCCGATCTGCGCGGCGATCCGTTCTGGACGGAGGCTGCACGCTCCGCCTTTATCGCCATTGGCGGCTATACTGCCGAAACGCCCCATTTGCCCTTCACCATCGGCGAAATCCTGCGCCAGCTCACGGCGACGAGCGACGTTAAGGCGCATTTCGAGGAGGTGCTGAGCGCGCGCCAGAGCGGGCCGGACGCGCTCTCAGCCTCCTGTGTTGCGGCGCTGAACGATTTTATTTCTGCATCGGAAAATACGCTGCAGTCGGTGCGCAAGACAGTCACCGCGCGGCTCGGGCTCTGGCTCAATCCTCGAATTGACGCCGCGACCTCGGCGAGCGACTTCGATCTCGCAGTGCTGCGATCAGAACCCATCTCCATTTATTTGGCCGTGACGCCCGATAATCTCGACCGCATGGCGCCTCTCCTCAATCTGTTCTTTCAGCAGGTGGTCGACCTCAACGCCCGCGAGCTGCCCGAGCACAATCCCGCCTATTCGCGCCAGCTCCTGCTCCTTCTCGATGAATTCCCCTCTCTCGGCCATGTCGGCGTGCTGGCGAGAAGCGTCGCATTCGTCGCCGGCTATGGGATACGGCTGCTCACCATCTTGCAGAGCCCGTCGCAACTGCGCGCCATCTATGGTCCGGACGAGGCCAAGAACTTTCTGACCAATCACGCTGTCGAAATCGTGTTCACGCCCAAAGAGCACGACGTGGCCGTCGAGCTCTCCGAGCGCCTTGGGACGCAGACCGTCGAGGCCAAGAGCCGCTCGCGGCCTTGGGGCTTCTCCAGCCGCGCGAGCTCCGAGACGATTTCGGATCACCGGCGTCCGTTGCTGTTGCCGCAGGAGCTGAAACTCACGCCCAAAAGCAAATCCTTCGTGCTGGTGGCCGGCGCGCCGCCAATCCTCGCGGATAAGCTCGTCTATTACGAGGACCACCGCTTTTCCGCGCGGCTCGCGCCGCCGCCGGTTATAGAACCGATGCCCGCGCCAAACCAGGCGACGCTCGCCTCACAGGTCCTGCAACTGAGACAGGATGTCGCCGAGCTGCGCGCTCTTGTCATTCGCCGACCTCTGGCCGATTCCGAAATTGACGACCCGGCCTCGATCCCGGCGGACGCGCTCTCGAGTCTCGCCGATATTCCCCTAGATCTTAAAGGCGTCTCGGAGGAAGCGCTCAACGCCTGGGTCGCGGGCTACATCGACGGCGCCGCGCGCTACGATGAGAATACTGAGGCGAGCAATACATCCACAATATCGAGCGTCCCACAGCCGGAGGAAGGCGAGGAGGCCCGCGCCAAGGGCGCGCAGGGGCGCGGCAAGCGCCGCCAGCGGACCCGGGAGTTCAGCCGTGGGTGAGGGTGAACAGGACAAGGGCCGCGTCTTCGAAGCAAGGCGCGTGGGGCGAGCAGGCGAGGAGCGTTTAGAGGACAGCGACGACCGCCGCGCGGGTCCGAAAGACAAGGACGAAAAGAGATCCGACTCTCTGCCCGAGCGGCTGCGTCAGAAATACTACGTCGTAGAGGACGACCGGGCGAATGCGAGGATCTTCGCCGACCCTCACGGCGAATATCTCGTCGCAAAAACCAGTCCGGACCGCCTGATGACGCGTGTTGCGAACCTGGAGGTGGTCCGCGACCTGGTCGCGATCGCCGCCCACCGTGGATGGGAAAAAATCGAGCTTTCTGGCGCGCTGGAATTCCGGCGAGAGGCTTGGCGCGTGGCCTCAATTCGAGGGATTGAGGTTAACGGCTACGAGCCGACAGAGCTTGACCGCGCTGCGCTCGCGAAGCTGAAAGGGCGCCCCGTACGCGACGGCCGGCCTCTCGCCTCTGACCGCGAACGCGGAAGGGCAGGGGAGACGCCCAGACGACCGCCACCAGCCGAGCGGGCTGGGAACAAAGGCGGGAACGATGTTAACGTCCGCTCGCACCTCGCCCTGATCGAGCGCGTGGCCCTCGCCGCCTTCCCGAAAGACCCGGAAGCGCGCAGCCGTATTCTGAACGCCGCAAGGGAGCGCATGGCCAATCATCGGCGCAGCGGCGCGCACTTCGATCGGGCGGAAATCATTGAAAAAAAGGTTGCGCTGGGCCCCGGGCAGCGAAGGTCCGCAGAGAGAACCAAAGCCCCGAACCATGTCGCCGGGCGCCAGAGGATCAGGTAACCGCACCACGCTCTGCTTCATCTCTGCTATTCCGCAGCCTCTACGGCCGTGAGGCGGCAATCCAGGGGAAGCGCCAAGCTCCAGACAGAAACGTGGAAGCAAATCCCGAAATCTGCTAAACACAATCCATGAAATGCGAAGAAGCGATAAGCCGTCTGAAGGCTCATGAAGCCGAATTCAAGCGGCTCGGCGTTGACCACCTGTACCTTTTCGGGTCCACGGCACGGGGGGACGCTGGCGCCGATTCGGACGTCGATCTTTTCTTCGATTACCAGAAGGGTAAGCTCGGCCTTTTCGAGCTGATGGACGTGAAGGAATACGCCGCAAGCATCCTTGGGCGCCAGACGGACATTATGACTCGCGACAGCCTCCATAAGACGTTGCGCCGTTCCATCGAAGACGGCGCCGTGCGCGTGTTTTAGTCGCCTCCAAATGAAAAATATGACGGCGCCTCTCACGGACATTATTGAAGCGATCGAGCGTGTGCGCCTTGTTCTGGCCGAGATGCCTCTTGACGCCTTCGAAGCCGATTGGGAGAAACAGTGGCTGGTCGAACGTGGCGTCGAAATCATTTCCGAAGCCAGCCGGCGCTTAACCGACGAGCTCAAAGCGCGCCATCCCAACATTCCCTGGAAGAAAGTCGCCGGCATCGGCAACGTACTGCGCCACAACTACGAGAGCGTCGCCCCGGCGATCATGTGGAAGCTCGCGCGTGAAGATCTGTTTGACCTCGAACGGGTCTGTCGGGACGAGCTGGCGGCTGCACGGAAGCAGTGCTGAAGAGCAGGTGCAAGGCCACCTTTCGCAAAACCTTATCGTCCCGGCCAGGGGCCATAAACGAAACGCCGAAATCGACAATTATCTGGTCCGCTCCGGCCGTTCTCTCTCTCTTTGTTCGACACCCGGTTGTAGCTGCGCCTTTTCGAGCCCCCTACGCAATTCTTTCAAAAGTCGACCGCGCCTTGTTTCGGGTGCGGGCATGTCCGCGACGAACTGCTCCAATTGAGTCGCCAGCTCATGGTCCGCCCCGCTCAGTGAGCGCTTCAACTCCTCTGCCTGCCGGCGATAACCGTCTCGGATGACTGCCTGTCTTTCGATCCCCTTCACTTCCTGCGGCGTCGCCAATGTCTCAAGCCCACGAGCTTGCCTCACGACCTCTTCGCGGACGAGCCGCTCTATGCGCGGTTGCTCACCGCGCTGCTTGATTGCGCGAATGACGCCGCGTTCCGATTTCCGCACTTTACCCCGCGCGCGTCTCGGCGTCGCTTCGGCGTCTACACCGCGGAGCCGTAATTCGGCAGCAAACTGTTCCCGCCACGTCGCGAGATCGCCTTTGCGCGGATTAAGCCGCTGCCCGTCATAGCCGAGCGACCGCACCGTGAGGTGCACATGCGGATGCGCATCGTCGAGATGCTGCACGAACACGAAATCATGCCTCCCGCCGAAGGTCTCGACCGCAAAGGCGCGGACTGCATCCCTTACCGCCGTGGGCGCCGTTCCGGGAGGCATGGAAAAGACGACGTTATGCGATAGCGGACCATCCCGCCGCCGCCTCCCGTCCAGCGCCGCGTCGTCGGCCCATCGTGACTGGATGTCTCGCAGACCTTGCCGGCCTTCCATGACGGCGCCCGTTTCGGTTTCGGCGCCAAGTTCGCCCTCGCGAGTGATATAGCCGAGATGGGACTTCAAATGGGCGACGGTCTTGGTCCTGCTGGTGATTTTCACCATCACTTCGGGCGCCTTGGCGACAATCCGCTCGAGCCGCGCCCGCATGGCAGGGGTAAGCTTGCCCGGCTCGACTGGATCCGGGATTTCCCACTTTGCCCGCTTGGGTTTCTTGACCGGGGTCCGCCACACGTAGGAGATCGGCGGCAAGTCGAGATCGCGATCTTCCCTGCTCACAACCGACCCTCCCAATAGCTCGCATTGCGCCTCAGAATTTCGCGCACCTCGGCGAGCGCTGCTTGGACGCCATCCGAAGCCGCGCGGACGGCCTCAGCGTCTAGCCTGCCCTGAAGACCGATCAGGCGGTTCAGATTGGAAGCATGGGCGATCTGGTTGATGTTGCCGCCGATGCGATTCAACTCGCGAACAACAGCGCGCAAGGCCTGTGCTTCTTCATGCGTCTGTTGAACCGGGAAACCAAGCCGCGTGCGAACCGCTGACGCGACCCATTGCGTGCGGGTCATTCGGCGCTGTGCGGCGACAGACTCGAGAAGCCGAAGCTCCCCTTCCCTCAGCCTGATCGTGATCTTGCCGGAACTTTGCGAGAGTGGAGCGGGAGGCTTAATCGCCGCATCGCTCCCCACAGCCTGCTCGACCAAGCGTCGCAGTAGGTTGGATTTGCCGCCCTCGCCTGCGGCGAGGGCGGCGAAGCGCTCAGCGACAGCGTCGTCAATATGGAACCCCAAAAAGGCCATGCGGTGGCTCAATCCCCGTTCGAGGCTGACACGGTTAAAAATGGCTGGCGGCAAGCCTATCCTGCACTCAGCCTCAAACACACATTTTGGCTCATCTGCAAAGCAGGGGCCTCGATTCTAGTTGACCAGCCGAGAGGGTACAACTTCCATTTCCCCGCGCCTTTCCCACACCCTCCGGCCTCACTACGGCGCTATTTGGAAGCGCGTTCGGCCTCCGGGCGCTCCGCTTCGCTTCGTCCCTTCGGGATGGAAAAGCCGCTAGCTGCCGTGCATGTGAGGCGTTGCTTCGCGTCGTCTGGGCAAGGCCTCACATTTAGCTCCATCAGTCGCAAGGCCGAGAGAGGCAGGTCTTCAATTCCGCCAGTATCCTGGAAACAGACCAGGCCGTGCGTTCGGCCAGATGGGGATGCGCGATCCAGAATGAGCCATCCGAGACGCTCTCCGTTTCTGATCTGCAGTCGCGGGGATCGTGCATCAGATGCCACTCGCGGAGTTTGGCTTGTTTTACCCGTCGCACTCTCAGAAGCGTTTCGAGTCTTTGGGATGATGTCGCCATTAGGAGAGGGAGCACTCGTTCGTGATTCAGCGTATGTCATAGGCTCTGCAGAGGCGCGATCGACTCCTATGACGGTCTTTGAAGAATGATCGATTTCCGGAGCGCCGCCCGTCAAATCTGAGCAGAAAACCAGCGCCTGCGCACGGGTAAAGGAATCATGCTCAGCGCAAAACGCCTCTACCTCCTGCGGGAACTTCTTCCACGTCTGGTGCAATTGGTAGACAGCGCGGATCGGCGACGTCGCCAGTCGATCTCGGAGGGTTGCTGCCATCTGACTCACGGCCGCATACATGGCGATATAGCTCTTATCCTTGCCGAGGCGTTGCGCGATGTCCTTCTGCTTTTCGCCCGCCTGCACCCGAGACAGAATGAAGGCTGAAATATCAGCCGCAGAGAGGTCGTCTCTCTGAATATTTTCGATCATCTGGTCGTAAGGATCCGCGACCCTGGCGTGGTGGACAAACGCTGGAATTGTCGTGCGTCCGGCGAGCTGCGCCGCCCGAAACCGGCGCGCGCCAAAGATGATCCTGTGCATTCCATTCTCGCCGGCGGGGGTCACGCCAATCGGCTGGAGCACGCCCCGTTCCTGGATGGAGGCGGAAAGCTGAGAAAGCGTCTCAGGGTCGAAAGCGCGGCGTGGCTGATGCGGATCTTCCTCGATCAGTGAGAGAGCGATGTCGAGCGGAGCCCCGTTCGACCCAGGGGCCTCCATGCCCTCCAGTTGGTCAAGCAACTGCGCGACGTCGTCGAGCTTCCCGGCGTAGCTCATGCTGCCTCCATCTTCGCCGCGAGCTTGTCGAATACGAGCCGAAGTTCGCGGCCTGCCTCGCGAGCCGCCGTCTTTGGCAAGCTCCAGACCGGCTTCTTCTCCGCCAAGGCCTCACCAATAGATGAGCGCTGGGGGATCACCCCATCGAACAGATATTTGGTTCCGAATTTCTGCACGAGGCTCTTCAGGTTCTTCCGCTGTCGGGGCGAGGTCGTCTGCAGCCGATTGGGGATCAATCCCAAAAACGTGAGCCCCGGATTATATTTCTGCCGCACGCCAACGATGTGCTTGAGCAGCGTCTCGATGCCGTCGATGGCGTAGTCGTCGAGGTCGATAGGCGCCAGCACGAACTGTCCGACGATTAACGCCGCCAGGTTTCGGACGCCGAACGTCGGCGGCGTGTCGATGATCGCGATGTCGAAGCTCTGCGACGCATCCGCGAGGTTGGCGCGAAACTGTTCAACGAGCTTGCTGTCGACCGAGACAATCCCTCGCAAAGCGGCGCTGCCGCCAAGCACGCGAATGCCTTTCTTGGCGATCGGGGGGATAGCGACGGGATGCGAAAATAGCGCAGCCGCGTCAATATGGCTGGCATGCGCTGCGAGCGTCGTGGTGCCGTTGCTCTGCGGGTCGAGATCGAGAAAGAGCACGCGCTTGCCCCGCTCGGCGAAATACCAGGCGAGGTGCACGGCGATCGTGCTCTTGCCAACGCCGCCCTTCTCGTTGTTGACGACCAGTACCCTCATCTGGTCGTGGCGCCAGGGTTAAATCCATAGGCCGCGAAATCCATCTACTCTCCTTGGCGCGAGCGACTCGAGGCTCGCTAATGCCGGAGGTTTGCCCGTAGGAGGCAGGAGGAGACACTGTGAAATAGCACAGGGTGGTGAGCAGGCGCCTAACGTCGCCATGCTGAGAAACTTTGCCCGGGGCAAACTTTGCCCGCGTCTCTGAGAAGAATTGGATCCCCAAGGGAGCCTGCCCACGTTCAAAAAAGTTTGCCCTGGGCAAACTTCTAGCGATGCGCCGAGTCGAGTTTGTGAGCCTGCCGCAGGCTCAGGCGAAAAAGCCGTTCAGTCGGGAGCGCCTCCGCCCGCTGCTGCGGGCGGAGGCCGAGCGAGGTCACTCGCCACTCGCCTTTCGGCCACGCGACCAGACCAGGCTGTAGCCGTCGCCATCCTCGTCGTCGAAGAGATTGGCGTAGATCGGAGCGGTGAAGCTCGGATCGTCGAGTTTGAGCGAGAGATAGTCGCGGCCCTCAGTCGAGCGCTTCGTCCAGGCGGCGCCGATTTCAGCTCGGCCGACAAACACGCGGTAGCTCGGGGCGTTCTCGTTGGCGCGGTTCGTTTCCGGGATGATGCGGACGCCGCGGGCCTGGACGCTGAGGGTGACGATTTCGCCCTGGAATTCAGCGCCGGACTTTTTGAAAGAGCCGATGTTCGCCATGATAATCTCCTGTTGATCTGCTGCCTCGAGCCCGCGACCATGGCGGCCTCGATGGGGCTTCGCAGACGAAGACGGTTCGCCGACGCACCCGCAGGGCCGCAGCAGCGCGAAGGACGGCGGAGAGGCGACTTTCTTGTCTCGAGAGGAATGACGCTGCAGGCGTCAGGGGAAAAAAGTCGCTTCCCCGCTGTTGCGTCTCAGGCGATCGAGGCGGAGCCGGTCTTCGGCCAGATATAGCCAAGAAAGAGGTCGCTTTGGTCGTGCTGGGCTCGGCAGCGATCACTCAGGAGAGATTGGAGCAGGGTAGGAGGCAAAAGCCGGCAGGAGAGCCCCTCGCATATCCGGTCATTGACGGGCGGCGCGTCGCCCGGAGGCTTCGGAGAGCGGCGCGCGTCCGGCGGCCTGCGTCGATACGCAACGGATGCCGTTCACAAATGGCCTCAGCGTTTTAACGGGCGCTGGGCAGGGCTCGCCTCGCTAGACGTGCGGCTGAGTTTCTTGCGGCGGCGGGAGCCAAGGGCGGCATGCCCGGGTTGCTCAGCTGTCGCCAATTGGCCGTTTGCAGAGCTTCACCCACCAGAGTAGCGCGCCTGATGGAGGCGTGCCACGTTATCCTTTCGACGAAAATCCAAGAAATCTCTTGCAAGCGGCGCCGGCGTCAAAAACATCGCGACGCCAGCTGCAAATGATGTCATCAACATCGAGAAAACTAGGGCGTTCAAAATGGGCTTTCTAAACATCTGCAAGGGATAAGAGGCAGCCGAGGCTTTCGCAATTTCGCATATTGACGCACCGAAAAGTTTGATGCTCGTCAAAATCTCATGCGCTCATGCCTCTTCAGCGACGCATGCAATCAAAATGATGTTGTCATGGAAGAGAGCGGCTCAAGAAATGCAGTCCGCACTCTCGTTGAGGTGAAATAAACCAGCTTTGCAAGGAGTCGATGAGGCCCCCTTGGACAAAGATAAAAATTAGAGCGAGGGCGGCGCTCATGCGCCGCCGTCCTCGAATCTCCAGACCGGGATTCCGAGCTTCCGGGCCTTGTCGGCAAGATTGGCGGAGACGCCCGAGCCGGGAAAGACGATGACGCCCATGGGAAGCGTCTCGAGGATCTGATCGTTGCGCTTGAAAGGCGCGGCCTTGGCGTGGCGGGCCCAGTCCGGCTTGAAGGTGATTTGCGTAACTTTGCGATTATTCGCCCAGCAGGAAGCAATGAGTTCGGCCCCTCTGGGCGAACCGCCGTGCAGCAGCACCATGCCGGGATGTTTGGCGAGCGCCTTGTCGAGGCGATCCCAGATCGCGCGATGGTCGTTGAAGTCGAGTCCGCCGGTGAAGGCGATCCGTGGCCCGGCCGGAAGGAGTGGCTCGGACTCTATCCGGCGCTTGGCGGCAAGAAAGTCCCGGCTGTCGATCATCGCGGCGGTCAAGGATCGGTGGTTGACCTTCGAGCCGGAACGGGGACGCCAGGACGAGCCAGTGTGCGCTTCGAAGGCGTCGGCGGCCTGGTCCCGGAAGAGCTCCAAACTGTCACGGCGTTCGAGGAGCGTTTGCCCTTCGCAGATCAGGCGCTCCAGCTCCACCGAGCGGATTTCCGAGCCGTCCTGTTCCTTTTGGCTGCGCCGCTGCGCCTGCTCATTGTCGTCGAGTTCTCGCTCGACGCGAAGCACCGCCCGGTGGAAGAGGTTGACCGTGGACCAGAGCAACTCCTCGAGATCGGGCTCCAGGCGCGTGTCGGTTAGAGTCGCCAGGAGGGCGTCGAAGATATCGGCGACGGCGCCGGTAATCGCTTGGGGGTCGGGCAGCGGCCGGGGGTCGGGCTCGTCGTGGAACGGCCGATAGCCATAGAGTTGAAGTTCGGCAAGAACGCGCTCAATTGGGGAAGCGGCAGGAATTGTGTCGATGCCTTGGTTGTCATGATTGGTCGTCATTGGCGCTCTCCTTCGTCGGATCGGCCGCGACCCTCGCGGCCTTCGTGGCGACAGAAGGCGGCGGGCGGGACCGGCTGGCACCGGGGCGCGCAGCGACCGGCCGTAGCGTCAGCGAAGGATGGCGAAGCGTCCGGCTATTTTGCTTCGCGATGTAAAGCGCCCTGAGGGCGCGACGGAAAATAGCCGGCCGCAGCCATTGCCGAGCCGGAGCGCCCGACGCAAGGGTCGCCTTCTCAGAAGGCCGGGACTGCGGCTGGCTCCGACAAAAGGAAAGAAGGCGATTGGCGCAATCGCGTGAGGACAGGGGATCGGGCGCTCGTTTCGTCGCAAGGCCAGGTCACCGCGCAGGACTCATGAACCGGTCAATGTCATGAGAAGCGAGCTGGTCTCTGACTGCCGCTTGCAACCTGGCTTTACGATGGCGGCGCAGATCGTCGTTGAAGTCACCCAACGCGGGGGAGAGGACGATGGCCTCAATCCGCTCGGCTCTCGCGCGGTCGATAAGGGTCGATGAAGCCCTTTCGCCGGCGGTGTCATTGTCGCGCAGGACATAGAGGCGGCGCAGTCCTTTCGGGAACAGGATGGCGGCGAGATGCGCGGAAGACAGGGCCGCGATCATCGGCATGCTGGGCAGAAGACATCGAGCCGAGAGCACGGTTTCGATCCCTTCACCCGCCGCCATCACGTCGAGGGGCGCGCCAAAACGGACGCCGTTGCCGAGCAGCTCCCCCATGGCGCGTCGCGGGGAGGGGATCGGCGCCTTGTCGCGCCCCATCCTGTCGAGCCATGTGCGATGCACGCCGGTGATCTTGCCCTTGCGGTCGGTAACCCCCGCGATCATCGCAGGCCAGGTCTCAGGGGCTTCGTTCCCGGACCGATAGTAGCAGCGGGGATAGAAGCGGAGGTTTTCGAGATCCTGCTGCGTTGAAATTCCGCGGTGATCCAGATAGCGCTCCGCCAATGTGCCCGCGATCGGCCGTGACATGCTGAACAGTCGGCGCGCCGAATCCGGGGAGCCTGTCTTCCGCTCATTGCGATAGAATGCTTGCTGGTGCCGGGGTTCGTCGCGCGGCAGGCTGAGGAATCGCCGCGCTTCGTCGAGAATGTCGGAAAAATCATTCAAACGGTCGCTTTCGCGAATGATATCGAGCAGATCGCCAAATTCGCCCGAGGCGGCATCCGTCCAATGCCCGGCGGCGCCCTTGCCACTCTCCGGACCCGTCAGCCGAACGTAAAGGCTCCGGCCTGGCGTATTGCGGGCGTCGCCAACGATCCAGTAACGGCCATGGCGGCGGCCGTTCGACAAATAGTACCGGCAGACCGCCTCGGCGTCCTGCGCAAGGCGTCGGGATAATTCCGACGCAACTGAACTCGACACGGGCGCTTCCTCCATGAAAAAAGGGCCCGCCATCGCTGGCGAACCCCTCGCAATCTGCCTCGTGAAGGTCTACTCGGCGGCGACGCTTTGAGGGCCGTCGACTGGCGCCGGCTCGGTATCCTCATCAGGCGCGCCGATTTCGTCGAAGGCAGGGACGCCTTCCATTGCTGCGATTTCTTCGACCGCCGCGCCTTCTTCCGTCAGGGCGAGAGAGCTCGCTTCCAATGATGCTTGCGAACCGTGGCCTGGGGATCGCAGCGGCTCGGGCAGCCAACCCGCGCCAGTCAAAAGCGCTTCGGCTTCCCGCGCCATGTCGCCCTTCTTGAGCGGTTCGATCCGTCGGGCGACATCGCCGCCTTTTGTTTCCCGAACCGCCTGGACGATCCGCGCCTTGGTGACCCTGCCGAGGAAATTGTCGATCGTCGGCATCCAACCCGTCGCCGCGACGTCGAGGGAGAGCGCCGAGGCGAGGCGGTCGGCATGGGCGATGGCCCGCGGCCGGCGGCTCCAGGGCTCGTGCACGGCGCTTACGGTCAGCGAGACGCAATGCGCGAACAAACGCTGGCGCGTGCCGACGTCGAAGGTCGCCAACACGTCCCACAGGTCCTGCGGCTCCGCCGGCAATTGCTGAGACCAGTCGAGATGGCGGGCGTCGACCTTATCCGCGAGCGGCGTGTCGGAGAGCCCCGGCGCCTGAGCGCCGAAGGAGACGTTCTTGGCTTCGATCTCGAGGCAACTGTCCACGGCATAGCGATAGAAGAGCCGCAGGCACATGGCGTGGAGGGCCGCAAGGAACGCGATCGCCGGCTCATTGCCCACCGCCTCGCGCAGCGCCAGCGTGCGATAGGCGGTCAACTCGGTGAGCAATTTGTCGGGCAGGGGCCTCAACCCCTCATCCTCCTCCTCCGCAACGGCGGCGGACTGCCTGGTCTCGCCGTCGTCGGGTTCGAAAGAGGACGCCGACGACGAACGCGCGGCGTAGGCTTCCCCCGCTTCGTTCACGACCTCGGGCGTCTCCTGCTCTTCGACTGGCGCCTCGTCCTCCGGCCGCACATAGCCGCGCTCGATCCGAAGACGCCCCTCGCCGTCGATGCTGACAAAGACGCCGGCGCGGGCGATCTCCTCCTGGGCATAGAGAACCGGGCGATCCTCGAACGTTTCAAGCGCCGCCTCAATCTCGGCAAGGCGCGCGTCCACTTCCTCGGGGATTTCCTCCCCCTCCGAATAGGTCGTCTCCAGTTGCTCGGCTTCGTGCCGAAGCGCCTCGCGAGCCGCAGCTTCCTCGTCGCCCAAAGGCTGGCGTTCGCCCTGAAGATGGCGAAGCCCATAGGTATGGCCGTAGGGGAAGTCGATCGCAGTCTCGACCCATTTCCAGCCCTCCGCCCGAATGGACTGGGCGTCGCGCGCGAGTTTCTCGGCGACAAGCCGTTCGAGGAGAGGAACATCCCGGAGCCAGCCGCCATCGTCGCTCTGGAAGAGGTCCCGCATGATCGGACCGCCTGCGGCTTTGTAGTCCTCGGTCACATAGAGCGCCCGCTTGTCAGACGCCCGAACAGCCTCCTCGGTGAGCAGCCGGCGGACCTGATAGGCTTCCTTGTTATAGGAGCGCTGGATCGCCTCCCAGACCTGGTTCTGGCGCTCATGGTCGGGGTTCACCGTGAAGGCCATCAGCTGGTCGAGCGTCATGCCGTCCTCGGCATAGACGTCGAGAAGCGCGGGCGACACCGAGGCGAGCCGCAAACGCTGCTTGACGACGCTGACGCTGACGAAGAAGGCGGCGGCGATCTCCTCCTCGCTGCTCCCCTTTTTGCGCAAGGTCAGGAACACTCGGAACTGATCGAGCGGATGCAGTGGCGCCCGCTGGACGTTCTCGGCAAGGCTGTCTTCCTCCGCGATTCCGTCTGTCCGGACAACGCAAGGGATAGGGGCGTTGCGCGCTAGCCGCTTCTGCTTCACCAATAGCTCCAACGCGTGGTAACGGCGCCCGCCCGCGGGGATTTCGAACATGCCGGTCTCTGCGCCCCGATCGTCGAGCACCGGCCGCACGGTGATGCTCTGCAAGAGCGTGCGGCGGGCGATGTCTTCCGCGAGCTCTTCGATCGAGACGCCGGCCTTGATCCGCCGCACATTGGACTGGGAAAGAACCAGTTTGTTGAAAGGAATATCGCGCGAGGCGCTCAATTGGATTTTCTGCACCGACTTGGTCATGGTCTTCAACTCCGCGACGGGCGGCCGAGAACCTCTTTCTCGACCTCCACCCCGTCACAAAGCGCAGCGCCGTCCTCTGACTCTTGAGGACGACGCCGCGGAAACTTAATCGGGTAGGGAGCCGCCGCGACAGCTGCGGGCTGCGCGCAAGCTGCGCAACGATGTAGATGTCAGGAGGCGCGGTCGAAGAGCTTCTTGGCGCGCGCCTCGAAATCAAGCCGCGCATCCTGATGGGCCTTCCCCCGCGCGACAGCCGTGATCCCCTGCACGAAATCGAACACGCTCTCGGGCTTGCGGCCTTCCTCGGCGAGGACTGTCTGGATGATCTTCGCCGTCTCGGCTTTCGAGAACCCACGCTTGCGCAGGAATTCCGTGCGGTCATCATCGTTGCGGGCGACAATCTTCTGCCGCGCCGCCTTGACCCCGTCGACGAAAGGCATCGGCGAGGAATTGGCGAAGCGGGTCAGCGCCGGCGCCGCCTCATGCGCGAACCGCGCGGCGGCGTATTTGGAGTGGCGGATGGTGATCTCCTCGAAATCCTCGACGCCCCAGAGATTGCGGTTCTGACACACGGCGCGCAGATAAAAACTGGCGATCCCGAGCGTCTTCGCGCCCACCTCGGAATTCCAGCAGTAGAAGCCTCGAAAGAAAAGGTCTGGGGAGCCGTCGGGAAGCCGGCCGGCTTCGATCGGATTGAGATCGTCGACGAGAAAGAGAAAGACGTCCCGGTCCGAGGCGTAGAGCGTCGTCGTCTCCTCGGTGACATCGACCTTCGGGTTGTAAATCCCGGTCGACCAATCCAGCACGCCCGGCACCTTCCAGCGCGTGTCGCCCACGCCGTCGCCGGCGATGCGCTGCACCGCGGAGACGAGCTCATGATCATAGATCCGGCCATAGTCGGGGCCGGTCACCGCACGCAATTCGACCCGGCCGTTTTCGACCTCGAGCGTCTTCACCTGCTCTGCGCGATGGGAGGTTAAGCCATATTGCAGATTGATTCCGGCGAGCGGCGCCGGGAGCTGGCGAAGATAAGCCGCCGGAGCGCCGACGAGGCTTGCGAGCTGGCTAAAACTCCAATGAGTCATGGCGACCGGACTGTCGGAACCCGGCACTGCAAGTGAAAGCCTTTCGGCGTCGTCGCGGCTGGCTTCGACCCGGATTGCCGTGCTGTCGACTGTCCTCGTGCGACTGCCGCGGCTTGCATCCACCTTGTAGCCGCCATCACGCGCGCGAGCCGCGTCCAAAATCTCCATCATTGATCGTCTCCGCGACGGACGCCGAGAGGCTCTTCTCTCGGTCCTCAACCCGTCAATGCGCCAAGCGCAGCCCTCTAACTTTTATAGGAACAGTCAAGAACCAACATTTCCAGCATTCTTACACGTAGGCTGCGTCTCGCTCGCTAATGGTACGCGCAGAATCGTCGCCGACAACAAAGCCGGCGTTGCGATATTGCAAATAGACCGGGACTGAACGTCATCATGCAAGGCTGACATCGAGCCAGCTCGACTTTTATCCGGTTCGAGTATCCGGCTTCGACGGACCTCGCGACCATAATCCCGTTTGCTGCGGGTTCGACGTTCGAGCGGACGGGACCCATCTTTGAAAGCGGCGTCTTTCAACCCGTTAGAGGGTCGGTCACACGTCCTCCCGGCATTCCTCCGACGCGTTCGGAGGAAACTTATATCAGGTGACGACGGCACCGGTTGGGAGCAGCCCGGTCGTCGCGTAGCGCCACAGTGAAACCAGCAGTTTGCGAGCGAGCGCGACGATCATGATCCTGCGCACGCGGCCGGATGCCCCATTCGTCCGCTCCCCGAACCACCGCGCGAGTTGGCTCTGAGGCTGCCATTGCAGCCAGCGCCAGGTGAGTTGGATGACGTAAGCTCGGAAGGCGGCGGGGCCGGCTTTGGTGATGCCTTGGTCGCGGTTTATCGTGCCGCTCGCCCACGGCGTCGGCGCGAACCCACTCCACGCGGCAATCTCGCGGCGGTTGGCGAATTTGCGCCAGAAGGCTTCGCGGACGAGCACCGAGGCGTCGTTCGAGCCGACGCCCTTGATACGGGCAAGCGCCGCGATCATTGCGGTATCAGGGTTGTCCTCGTTCCTGGCACCGTCGCAAGCGGAAGCTCGTTTTGGAACCGCGATTGCGTCACGTTCATCATTGACATGATCAAGTTGCTCCATCGCAAGCCGCAGGCGTGCGATCTCACGGCGGACCTCGTCCTTGAGCCGCGGGCCGAGCGGGCGGCCGTCCGGTGACGAGTTCATCAAGGCGCCGGTCGGCACCATCGGCTCGCGCATCGAAACCGACGATCCCCTGCGTCAGCAACAATCCCTTGATGCCGTTTGTGTGCGCCGTGCGCTCCTTGACCAGGCGCTGTCGTTCGCGCATCAAGCGGCGCTCGTCGTCCTGCTCGACACTGGGGATCTGGACCGCGCTCAGCACCTGATCTTCGCCGCGGGTATAGGCCATTAACGCGCGGATCATAGCCTTAGCGTCTATCCGATCGGTCTTTGCACGCTTGGCTCGGCGATTGACCAGCAGGCTAGCAGGGTCGATCACGAGCACGCGGTGTCCCGCTACGGAGAGCCGGCGGTGGAGCCAGAAGCCTTCATAACCAGCCTCGTAACAGCACAGAATCGGCACCTCGGTAATGCCGAGCGTTTTCGCCGCGCGCAGCTTGAGACGATCAATCAGCGCGAACAACGCCGACGTGTCACCCCAGTCCAAGGTGTAGATGCCGACCTTGGTCGATGTCGGAAGATGCGATCCCACCAGCCACTTAGACCGACTCATCTCAATCGCGATGAAAATCGGGTCGCTTTCGATAGACAAAACCTCCGCGGCGACTTCCTTCTGGGCAAGCAT